>NZ_JBFODR010000042.1:0-256492 GCF_040908425.1 Aeromonas sp. R2-1 | reverse complement strand
GTACTGGACTGCTACAGCCGCCACGCCTGGGGACGGCTCTACACCAGCAAGCTGCCGGTGACCTCGGTCCATGTGCTCAACGAAACGGTCCTGCCGTTCTTCGAGGCTCACGAGGCGCGGGTCTATACCATCCTGTCGGACAACGGGCGCGAGTTCTGCGGGCGCCCTGACCATCACCCCTACGAGCTGTTCCTGCAACTGGAGGGGATTGAGCACCGGACCACCAAGGTACGCAGGCCGCAGAGCAACGGCTTTATCGAGCGGCTACATCGCACCCTGCTGGATGAACACTTCCGTATCAAGGGGAGGACGATCTGGTATGAATCAGTGGAGCAGATGCAGACAGACCTGGACAGCTATCTGGATCACTACAACACCCAGCGGCCACATCAGGGCAGGATGATGGAGGGTCAAACCCCCTACAGCATGTTCAAAAAGGGTCTGAAATTGATACCGAAGGAAGTGCGCACTAAAGTAGCGTAAACAAGACACCGGTTTGAGGCCGGTGTCAGGTGATAACTAGATCTGTACAGATGGTTCATCATTCCATCACGAAATTCTATAATACCTAAACAACTCTGCAAGCTTACCTTTTGAGTACTCACCTCTCTGACAAAACTGGCTTTCAATTATTTCCCTATTCTCGACAAGAGCATTCGGCACTTCAGTTGTTTGGCTTTTGTTTGCAAGACCAATAATCGTTTGCAATATTTCGCAAGCGGTAGACTCATCATCTTCCCTGATTAAAAATTCGATAGTTTCACTTATAAAACAAAATGCTTCAGATGGACTCATTTTGCCGATGGCATCATCTCTAAACTTTTCAAAAAACCACTCATCCTCTATAGAGCCTGAGTTCCAATGCTGAATAGCCTCATTCAGTGCATCACGATATAACATAATCAATCCCTAATTTTGACACCACCCAAAACATCCTGACATCACATTTAAGAAGAGTTCAAATTTTTCAAGATAATTATCTATACTTATGAAAATATTAAACTATAAATCAATGCACTTCTGCATAATCTCTTCACAAAATCTCGACTACCCACATGGTCAAGATTTTAGATCTGCCCATATCTCTGTATAAAAACTCGCACATCTGGTACCGACAAAGGCGAAGTCCGTCACCATACCTTTCTTATTTATTATATCAGTACTCTGCTCTCGTCCTTGACTCTCTTATAAAGTTACGCAACTAACACCTTCACCATCTCTGGCGTCCCTATTCCGACGAACCCTGACTCTGGATCATCAAAGGCACCGACCATTTTAAGAACCAGACCATTACTTTTAACAATCTCGCACAATAACCTTGTATCTATCAATTCACTAGCATTCCACCCTCGGCATATTAACGCATGAACTTCAAACTCTTCTGGCACAGCAATAAGATAGGAGCATGATTCCTCCTCCATCAAACTCACCACTGATTCAATTGACAACTCAGATAATTGAGCAGCACCAAATAACTTCAACTTTCCATCTGATTCTACTAGTTCTTCCAAAAAGTGAGCTGCGTGGCTTATCTCTACCCCTCGTTCTTTTAATCTCTTAAAAAGTTTATTGTGTCTTATAATCCGTGTATCACTTTGCCAAACTGAGTCACCAACAACACACCACAACTTAAATCCAGATATTTTTTTAACAATAAGACTAAAAATAAACCTTAAAACTATAATTCGCGCTTCAAGGCGATTTCGAGAAGGTATCTGCCATCGAACGGCAGCTACCTTCAAATTAACCATTTGAGAAATTTCACTGAGATTGTACGTTTCGTTTTCTCTTGAAACGTCCAACGTGCATACAACATTAATATTAGTCATCAATGTCTTCACCAGCCTTGTCATTCAAGTGGGCCATCTATTGTCATGATCGCCATGGGTCCTGTTCATGACCTACAGTATTATCACTGATTTTACCGTTCTGGTATTTATTCCAGAGCCAACATCTCATGTTGCAACGCACCTTTTTTGCACCCCTCGTCACCTCCTATGTAATGCTGGCAACGTTAGCAGCACTCGCCGTTGATCCGGTAGTATTGATATCGATGAAACCAATATGAAGCATCTTGGCTCCTGAATCCAGCCTTGGAAGAGGGAAACTCTGCGATATGGCGATATGGCGATATGGATATGAGATTTACGATCAGAGATTACTTGTATTTTTCCATCCCCTCCCTTTACAACAGGATTTTCAGTGAAGTGTGAGAAAGAGTGATTCAGCAAGCTGCATATTAAAAACATCAAAGATATGAGCTTGAATAACTACAGGTTAATATCATCAAGAATTCTTTGAAGCTTATCGGGATCAGCAGCATTACCAAAATAATACTCTTTTCCTCCGTCAGCTTTAAATTCTTCAGGAGTTTTCATTTCATAAAGGACATCATATTTTCCTGACAATAAATCCTCCAACCCATCGGCATCATTCCAAGTTGATACTCTGATGTATGGACCTGAATCATCGTTGATCAATACAACTATTCGCTCACCTGTTTTTGAATCAATCATAGCCTTACCAATCAATACTCTTAAACCAACCTAGTTCTTCCTGGGCTGGGGCTATTTTCGTACTAAAACATCTTAATTCTGTTTAGGTCTCGTACGATCTGGTTTTTAGGAATTTACTTCCGTATCTTTAACGCGAGTTTTTGTCATATCGAACTCAGTGCCATCTTTGTATGTAATCTTAACTCCAAACTCACCTGGTTGACCACCTAATAGAATTGTATTTTTTGTGGTGCGAGTGGAGATTGTTCCAATTTCGTCTTCCCCCTTTACCCCCCCCCCAGAGTCTCCTCTGCCTTGGTGGTAACTTTAACAGCACTCGCCGTTGATTCGGTAGCCTTTATCGATGAAACCAATATGAAGCATCTTGGCTCCTGACTCCAGCCCTGCGAGAGAGAGAAGCTCTGCCGATACTACTCAAGAGCAGTGACTCATATATCACGTTGAATGCTATAGAGTCAGGCATCAACCATATTTTCAACTACACCCAACCAACTCGATTCTCGCTTCCTAGAATAGGAAACGGAGGCATCTTGCCATAATCACAGTGATCTTTCTTTTCGTGAACTACTTTAGCGATAGCTATATCTGCACAATCATCGTAACTCTTTGCAATGTCATTTAATCGGAGGTTACATCTCCAATATCAAACAGACCTAATTCTTTCTTATCCTTTGATTGATACCGAACAGTCGTTTTGTCAACCCATCTAATATCACCAATACGAGCATTAAATAAAAACTCATCCGGTTCTTCAGAGAAAAGGTGTTCATTAAGAAGCTCATTACCATCATTATCTTTTATCACAATGAAACAGTTAAACGCTTCTTCATCATGACTTCCAACCAACTCAGCTGACATGCTTTTATTCCGACTTAACTTACGTTTTATTGTGTATAAATTGACAAAATTTTCTCGAACAACCATCTCGTACGCTTCATGAAAGGGGCTCTTCGGCCATCCTTCCATATCGCACAATGAAATAAGTGAGCTGTATAGTGCATCAAGAAGAAACCTTTTCTTGGCGATTATATTCAACCCCTCAAAATAGTCAAAATCGAACGTCTTATAATACTTAATCACTGAGCTACTTAACTCAGTGGTACCAACTCTTTCATCTGGCCCACAAAGTTTTACAACAACCCTATAAACACCGTCTGTTTCTATAGGATCAAAGTGGCGCTCAACATGGGCACAAACACATCTGCTGAACAGCGTGAATTTTCGTGCCAAACCAAGTTCAAGTTTAAATGCCCACAAACTAAATTCTGTCAGTTTCATATCCATACAAACCTATATTGTTTGGCCTTTTTTGATCTGGCAGTTCATACTCTGGTTGGCGAATGCCTTCTTCAAAGTGGATTTTTCCTTTCCTGGATATTACTCCAAATTCAGTTGATGAGCCATCATCTTCAAGTTGATAATTGACTCCATGGGAAGCACTACTTTCACTAAGTCACTGACCGATGATGTCTTTCTTTTCACTATCGGTGTTCGCATTCTGAATCAGATAGAGAAACTGATTTTAAGTACTCATAGTCGCATCTCAGTATACTTCTTTTCAACTCAGCTGATTTTTCTTCCTTGACTGCAACACTAGTTGCTCCCCCCAGCAAGCTGATACGAAGGTGCCTTGCATCATCACGGTTATTCTTATTTTCCGAACAACGTTATTGATAAGGTGTCTGATACCAGTTCGAGCGCTGGCAACATGCTCAGCAGATAATCGGCAAGATAAGATTGTGAGCAATCTTGATATGCATAACTTTTCTGCCAGGTTGCATGCTACCCTCAAAAAATGCATAAATATCATTCATGATTGATTACTCAAGATAACACTTCCATCACCTGCTCTCGGGTATGGGAGTAGTGACGCTTATTAGAAAACCACATTTTCTTTAATGTGGGAATGTCCAACAAGGACGTTAATTCTCCATCTTCAATGGTTGTGTCCCCTATAAAGATGATACTTTCTAATGATTGGCTGTGTGCAAGTGGCCTCAAAGATTTAACTGTCCCACAGTCAGTTAATACAATCTCTTTGAGGTTTTTTAGCTCACTCAGAATAGCTATATCATAAACTCTTTTACAGTTTTCAATTTCTACAATCTCTATCTGCTGACACTTATCTATGCCTGAAAGATCTTCTAGCTTAGGACAATCGGCCAAATCTAGAATAGATAACGAGCTAAGGTCTTCTATTCCTGACAATGATTTGATTTTTCTGGAGGTTAGTTGTAGACGTCTTAATAAAGACATTCTATTAAGCTCTTTCAAGTTTTCTGAAGGATAGTTAACAACATTTAGCAGATTCAATTCATCACAAGTGAAAATCGTCTTCGCTTTAGGCCTCCAAAAAAGCTTAAGTACTTTTAATTTTTTTAGCTTGGAAAAATCAGGGGCCTTAGTAAACTCACACTGTAATCCTAAATATTCAAGATTACTGATAGACTCTAATGGAGTGATATCCTTGACACCCCAAGAATAAATTTCAACGCCAGAAAGAGAAGGCAAGTAATTTATAAATGAAATGTCATTTCCATTCCAGCCTGCGGATTGACTTAAACGGAGCACTGAAATATTTTCTTTATCGATTATTGATTTAAAACTATCCGACCAAGGAGCTGTCAAGACAAGGCAACGTCCCATTCCATTTTCAACCTCATCGATAAGATATTTTTCATTATTTATCAAGGAATTAGTTCCTGTTTATGCCAATGGGGTAAATGTTGTTTGATACGTTTTAGAGAAATGGGCAAGCATACCACTCATGGTTCTTAATTCGATGTTCCTCCACCTGCTCTTCATCTATCTTCCAAGTAAAAATCTGTAACATGAACATATTTATTACAGCCTAGCTAATATTTATACTTATCTTAATAATCATAGGACTTAACAAATACTTATCGAAATATCAACTGACTCGAATCCATCATAATAGCCATTTTCAAAGACGATAATACTTTCAGCAGGTAATGATGTGTTGTCATCCGCATCAGGAGCGTATGCGCCAATACCCAACACATGGGATGTTAGCGAATCAGACTCTACTTCTAGGCCCTTGTCTTTATCTCAAAGATACGTGATCAAGTCCTTGAAATGAATTTTTAGCAAGTCCATTTCTTCGAACTCTGGAACCGCTGGTTCAGTAAACTCTATCGCCTCCAAAACGCCAGAGGCGTTGTAATATGCGAACACGCCCAAATTCTCAAAGTAATCACATGGGAAGACAGACTCCTCCGCTCTTTTAAAAGAGTCAAACACTCCCCCTAATAATAATCTCACTTGGTCAGGAGTCATACCAAACTTGATTTTCCCTGCCCCCAAGGGGGAAATTAAAAATCGCATAAAATACTCTCACTTAAAAATCAGTCACATGCTACAGACATAGTTCAGCATTTCGTTTTGGCATCATCTGTTTAATGGAGTATTTCAATGATGCATATCAAATGACTTTATTCATTCTTTTGGGCAAGCGCTTAGCCCGACAGGGCACTACACCACAGAAATAATTTGACCGTATTTAATCCAAAATAAAAACGCCCCAGGCGGGGCGTTGTTTTCATGGCGGCCATTACATGGCGTTGGTGGATTCGAAGATCTTGTCGGCCGACGCTTCGACGAAGCCAGGGTAGAGCACGCCGTCGGCCTGCGGGTAGCGCAGGGCAAACTCGTAGAAGCAGCTCGGGATAGTGCGCACGCCGTCGCTGAAGGGCACCTCGGCCTTGTCTGCCATGGTGGAGGATTGCTCCAGCATCACCTCGGGATCGCCCTTCACCTCGCCGCCAACGGCGTTGAGCACGAAGCCTGCCGCCTTGAGCGCCGCATTCACCTGCTGGATGGTGTCGAAGTCCTTCAGGCGGTTGATGTTGACGGTGAAGTGGTTGGCACGATAACCCCAGGCGGCCATCCAGGCGGCGTACTCGCTCTCTGCCAGCAGGGTCTGGTAGTCGGTGTGGGAGACCTGCCAGGGCGCGCCGGCGTAGAGGAAAGCCGGGGTGTCGGTGAGGTGATCGGGTACCTGATCCACCAGCTTGTGGATGATGGCCTGGGCACCTTCGGAGAGCTCTTCCACCTTCAGCTCGCTGATGAACACCTTGGGCGCATCAGGATCTTTATGCTCGAAGTGTTTGGCATAGAGCTTCTTGGCCTTGAAGACATACTCGCCCTTCTCTTCGTACCCCAGGGCACGGAAGTGGGCCGCCAGTTTCTCGAGACCGAGCTTGGGCAGGTTGTAGGTCCGAAACGCCACGTGATCGTTGATGATGGGGGCACCGCCGCCCAGCAGTTGATGAACCTTGTGAGCACTGGGGGTGACCTGAATGTAGTTGTCCCACAGATGGCCAAACAGGGTGTCGATATCCTTTTGCATCTCTCTTTCCTTTGATTGCGGGTACAGACAGGGGCACCTGTTCAGTGCCCCTCTTTTATTTTCTTGTTATCAGAAGGTCAGACCGGGAGACAGCTGATCCGGCATAGCAGCCTTGCTGTCTTCGACGGAGGCGACCGGGTAAGCACAGTAGTCGGCGGCGTAGTAGGCGCTCGCCCTGTGGTTGCCGGAGGCACCGATGCCGCCGAAGGGGGCGGCACTGGAGGCGCCGGTGATGGGCTTGTTCCAGTTGACGATACCGGCACGGATCCGCTTGAAGAAGTGGTTCCAGTCCGCTTCGTTGTCACCGAGCAGACCGGCCGAGAGACCGAAACTGGTGGCGTTCGCCTTCTCGATGGCCACATCGAAGTCGTCGTAGCGAATGAGCTGCAGCAGCGGGCCGAAGTACTCTTCATCCGGCAGCGCGCTGACCGCGGTCACGTCTATGATGCCCGGGGAGACAAAGCCGGTGCCCACTTCCAGGTGCTTGAGGGCAAGCAGGCTTTCACCACCGAGGCGCTGCAGGTTGGCTTGCGCCTCGACCATGCCGAGTGCGGCCTTCTCGCTGATCATGGCGCCCATGAACGGCTGCTCGGCGGCGTCATAGAGGCCGACCTTGATCTGGCCGACCACCTCCACCAGGCGCTTGACCAGGGCATCGCCCCGCTCGCCGCGCTCGACAAACAGACGGCGCGAGCAGGTGCAGCGCTGGCCGGAGGTAATGAAGGCGGATTGCACGATGGCATGAACGGCGCCGTCGATGTCGCTCACATCTTTCACGATCAGCGGGTTGTTGCCACCCATCTCCAGTGCCAGGATCTTGCCCGGCTGGCCGGCAAACTGCTGATGCAGGAAGTGGCCGGTACGGGAGGAGCCGGTGAAGAAGAGGCCGTCGATGTCCGGATTGCCGGCCAGCGCCTTGCCGGTGTCGACCTCCCCCTGCACTAGGTTGAGCACCCCCTTGGGCAGCCCCGCCTCCTGCCACACCTTGACCATGGCTTCAGCCACCATGGGGGTCAGCTCGGAAGGCTTGAACACGACCGCATTGCCGGCGATGAGCGCCGGCACAATGTGGCCGTTGGGCAGGTGGCCCGGGAAGTTGTAGGGGCCGAACACGGCCACGACGCCATGGGGCTTGTGGCGCACGAACGCCTTGGCGCCCGGCATGGGGTTTTCCACCGTGCCGGTGCGCTCGTCATGGGCACGGATGGAGATGGCAATCTTGCCCTGCATGGCCGCCACTTCGGTGCGGGTCTCCCACAGGGGCTTGCCGGTTTCACGGGCGATGGTCAGGGCCAGCGCCTCCTTGTGCTCGCCGAGCAGGTCGGCATAGCGGCGCACGATGGCAAGGCGCTCTTCAAGGGCCAGATCGGACCAATGGTAGAAGGCCGTGCGGGCCGCCTTGACGGCCGCATCCACCTGGGACTGGCTTGCCGCCTCACCACGCCAGATCACCTCGTTTTTGGCCGGGTCGATGGATTCGAACGGCTTGCCTTCACCGGCCAGCCACTGGCCATCGATAAACTGGACTAAAGACATCATCAATTCACTCCCTGTGGGTACGCAGGCCGCCTCGGCAGCCTGTCTCAATGCTGTGCTGCGGGGCGGGTCAATCCAGATCGACGACGCGCACCATGTCGCCATTTTCCACCTTGAGGGCGGCCGCCATCTTGGGCGGAATGATGGCTTCGTGCTTGTCCAGATCGACCCGGATGTTGCCGTAGCAGGCGCGGTATTGCTCGAACCTGGTGTTGCAGATGAGGTAGGTATGACCGCCGATGGGCTCACCCACCAGCACCGCCAGCTTCTGGCTGCGGCGCACGCTGCGAATGTTCTTCACCTCGCATTCGACGGTGGGGCCGGCGTCGAAGATGTCGACATAACCGCGATTCACGAACCCCTCATCCTGCAGCATCTTGAGGGCAGGCCGGGTCTTTTCGTGGGTCTTGCCGATGACGGCGCGCGCCTCGTTGCTCAGCAGGTTGACGTAGATGGGGTACTTGGGCATCAGCTCGGCGATGAAGCGCTTCTTGCCGATACCGGTGAGATAGTCGACGGTGGGAAAATCCATCGAGAAGAAATGTTTTTGCAGCCACTCGTAGAAGGGGCTGTGGCCGTTGCCATCGGAGACACCACGCATCTCGGCAAAGACGGTACTGTCAAACAGCTCGGGGTGTTCGGCCATGAACAGGAAACGGTGCTTGGAGAGCAGACGGCCGTTGAGCCCCTCGCGGGCGCATTCACGCAGAAACAGGGTGCAGAGCTCGGAATTGCCGGTGTAGTCGTTGGAGAGGGTGAGGGTTTCCACGACATTGTAGATGCCGAGCTTGGGAGAGGAGTGCACCACCTTGCCGATGTGATAGTTGTAGAACGCCTGGGACAGGCCGACCGCCGCGTCGATGGCGCAGGTACCGACCATCTCCCCGGTCTCCAGATCCTCGGCCACGAAGAAATAGAGGCACTCGCCCTTGCCGGCGGGCTTGTCCAGGAAGGTCTGGGTCGAGGCATCGATCTTGCGTTGCAGCAGCTCGTCGTTGACCGGCAAGGATGTCATGCCGGTGCCGGATTCGATGGCACAGGTCTTGAGGCCGGCGAAGTCGCGCTGCTCGATAGGACGGATAACCAACATAAATGACAACTCCCTTTCATTGACGACAGGTGGGGTCCCGGCTCCTGCCGGGAGGGCTCCCCACCTCAATTTGGATCAGGCGTTGACCACCTGAGCGACCGCTTTCTCGAACCGGGCCAGCCCTTCCTTGATGTCCGCTTCCGGGATCACCAGGGAGGGAGCAAAACGCACCACGTTGGTACCGGCAACCAGCGCCATCAGGCCCTGATCGATGGAGGCGAGCAGGAAGTCGCGGGAGCGGCCCTTGAAGTCATCGTTGAGCACGGCGCCCAGCAGCAGGCCCTTGCCACGCACTTCGCTGAAGCAGTGGTACTTGGCGTTGATGGCTTCCAGCCCTTCGCGGAACAGCTGCTCGCGCTGCTTGATGCCGCTCAGCACTGACGGGGTGTTGACCACGTCGATCACCGCCTCGGCCACGGCACACGCCAGCGGGTTGCCGCCGTAGGTGGAGCCGTGAGTGCCCACTTTCAGGTGGGAGGCGATCTCGGTGGTGGTTAGCATGGCCCCGATGGGGAAGCCACCGCCCAGCGCCTTGGCGCTGGTGAGGATGTCCGGCGTGACGCCCAGACCCATATAGGCAAACAGTTCGCCGGTACGACCGACACCGGATTGCACCTCGTCATAAACCAGCAGGGCGTTGTGCTTGTCGCACAACTCGCGCACCCCCTTGGCAAACTCGTCGGTGGGGCTGATGATGCCACCCTCGCCCTGCAGCGGCTCCATCACCACAGCGCAGGTGTTGTCGGAGATGACGGCAGCCAGCTCCTCCAGGTTGTTGTAGGCGACGTGGGTGATGTCGGCAGGCTTGGGACCGAAGCCATCGGAGTAGGCAGCCTGGCCGCCGACGCTGACGGTAAAGAAGGTACGGCCGTGGAAGCCCTGGTGGAAGGCGATGATCTGGGTCTTGTGGGCCCCGAACTTCTCGATGGCGTAGCGGCGGGCCAGCTTGAGGGCCGCTTCGTTCGCTTCGGCGCCGGAGTTGCAGAAATAGACCTTCTCGGCGAAGGTGGCGGCGACCAGTTTCTTGGCCAGGCGCAGGGCCGGCTCGTTGGTCATCACGTTGGAGAGGTGCCACAGCTTCTCACCCTGGGATTTCAGGGCCTCGACCAGTTTGGGATGGCAATGGCCCAGGCCATTGACCGCGATCCCGCCCGCGAAATCCACATACTCGCGGCCTTCCTGATCCCAGACACGTGACCCCTCGCCGCGCACCGGGATGATTTTGGCCGGCGCATAGTTGGGAACCATCACTTCATCAAACACTTCACGTGTCACTGCCAACAACTCTGACATATTGCTCTCCTGCTATCTCGCGGCAGAATAATCCACCGCCCAAAAGTTAAATCCGTGTAAACGTGGCGGAATTATCACAGAAAAAAAGTAAAAAGTCTGTAACTTAACCGCCTATAAGGAACAATGTTCGATTGCCTTTGAGATTTTAGGCAACCGCATTGCATAACGGCTCAGGGGGTGTTGGCAAGAGATAATTTGGACAGGGAGGAGGGTGAATAAAGTCTCAGGGAAATTTTTTTTTGCCTCATGACGGTTTTGAGACAGACATCGCAATTTTTTCAGGAAACGGCCAAAAAGTTGGCCAGCAACTGGTGCCCCTGTTCGCTCAGAATACTCTCCGGATGGAACTGCACTCCCTCCAGCGCCAGCGTTTTATGCCGCAGCCCCATGATCTCGTCCAGGCTGCCGTCGGCATGTTCGCTCCAGGCGGTGACCTCGAAACAGTCGGGCAGCGACGCCGCCTCCACCACCAGTGAATGATAGCGGGTCACCCGCAGCGGGTTGTTGAGCCCCTTGAACACCCCCTCCCCTTTGTGACGGATGAGAGATGTCTTGCCGTGCATCACCTGACGGGCACGCACCACCCGGGCACCAAAGGCCTGTGCCAGGGACTGATGGCCGAGACAGACGCCGAGGATGGGGATCTCGCCAGCAAAACGGGAGATGGCGGCCAAAGAGATGCCCGCCTCGTTTGGCGTGCAGGGGCCGGGAGAGATCACCAGATGGCGGGGGGCAAGCCGGGCTATCTCCTCCAGGCTCAGCTCATCGTTGCGCCTGACCACCACCTCTTGCCCCAGAGCGCCGAAGTATTGCACCAGGTTCCAGGTAAAAGAGTCGTAGTTGTCGATGAGTAGCAGCATGCAAACACCCTGGGAATAAGACAGAGACGGTGATCGGACAGCCCGTTACGAGCGCGGGCAGACAAACGCCGCGCATTCTGGCATGTCTCATTGCGTTAATAAACCGGCGATCACCTCACCTGCTGTGCAGTCTGTCCGCTCTTCAATGGCGCTCCAGGCCTGTCGACCCCACCCGGCGGTGGGCCTGTCCCCGATCGGGCAGCATCAGCCGCTCCATGTCAGGATGGCAAGGTAAAAGAGACGGGAGGCGACCGGGAAAAGGGCACAGGTCGTGACAGGCAGATGGGAAGGAGTCACCTTGGCAAGGGCTGACAACGGACCTCAGCGGTCCAGATAGCGGCCCTGTTCCAGTTCCCGTTCCCGCTGGCACTCGGCCAGATAGATGGCAGCCGCGATGGCCGGGGTCTTGTGGTGCTTGTCGATGGCGTTGGAGACCATCAACTGCAAGGTATTGAGGCTCTTGGCCTTGCGAAACTTGCGCAGCCAGTGACCCTTGTCACCCAACTCTTCACTCAGGGTTTGTGATTCGACAGACATGCTTTCTCTTGGGGCAAAGCCCGTGTTTGACATTGGGGGAGGTTGCGACAAACCGGAAGGTGTAAAACAAAGAAAGCCAGGCATCCACCCAGCTCTCTTCTACTACACCTTCCCAGTATGTCAGGCTCGAGGAACGAAGCCGACGACATCATATACGCTGATCAGGTTTTTTTCAGCCCTTTCACGCGCCTTTTGTGCGCCAGCCGCCAAAATGGCCTGCAGATGGGCCTCATCCTGACGCAGCTCGCGGAAGCGCGCCTGGATGGGTTCCAGCAAGGCGACCACGGCATCGGCCGTTTCACTCTTGAGGTGGCCGTACATCTTGCCTTCGAAGTGCTGCTCCAGCTCCGGGATGGAGCGGCCGGTCACACCGGACATCAGGGTCAGCAGATTGGAGACCCCCGGCTTGTTTTCGGGATCGAAACGCACCACGGCCGGCTCGTCGGAGTCGGTCATCGCCCGCTTGATCTTCTTGACGATCTGCTTGGGATCTTCCAGCAAGCCGATGAAGTTGGCCTCGTTGTCGTCGGACTTGGACATCTTCTTGGTCGGGTCCTGCAGGCTCATCACCCGGGCCCCTTCGGTCGGAATGAAGGGTTCCGGCAGGGTGAAGACTTCGCCATAGAGGTTGTTGAAGCGGGTGCAGATGTCGCGGGTCAGCTCCAGATGCTGCTTCTGGTCATTACCAACCGGCACCTGATTGGCCTGATAAAGCAGAATGTCGGCCGCCATCAGCACCGGATAACCGAACAGGCCGACGTTGACGTTGTTCTCGAAACGAGCGGACTTGTCCTTGAACTGGGTCATGCGCGACAGCTCGCCCATCTGGGTGTAGCAGTTCAGGATCCAGCCGAGCTCGGCGTGCTGGGGCACGTGGGACTGGATGAAGACGGTGCTCTTGGCCGGGTCAATGCCCACCGCCAGATAGAGGGCGGCTGCGTCGAGGCACGCCTTGCGCAAGGCGGCCGGATCCTGCCGGGTGGTGATGGCGTGCAGATCGACGATGCAATAGAGGCAGTCGAAGTCATCCTGCATGCTGACCCACTGACGCAGGGCCCCCATGTAGTTGCCGATGGTCAGCTGGCCCGAGGGTTGAGCACCGCTCAATACGATTGGTTTAGTCATCAGAGTAGTAATCCTTGTTATCCGCCAGCCCGGTCTGGATCAGACCAGCAGGGCGTCGAGTTCGGCAAACTGCTCGCAAACCCAGTCGGGGCGGGAGTCTGCGATAGGGCGGCCATAGTTGTAGCCATAGGTGAGCCCCACCACCTTCATGCCGGCGGCCTGGGCGGCCAGCACGTCATTTTCGGAATCCCCCACCATCAGGGTGCGGGACGGGCTGACACCCAGCTCGTGGCAGGCGTGCAACAGCGGCTCCGGGCTCGGCTTCTTGACGGGTACGCAGTTGCCCCCGAGCCAGAGTGCGAAACAGTCGCTGATGCCGAGGGCCTCCAGAATGGGCTGCACGAAGTGACTCGGTTTGTTGGTCACCACGGCCTGCTGGTAACCCAGCCCCTGCAGACGGCGCAGGCTCCGGGCCACTCCGTCATACATGGCCAGACCTTCCAGCAGACAGGCCTGATAGTGACGGTCGAACAGGGGGCGGGCCTTGGCAAACTGCTCCGGGGCGTCGCGGTAATCGAGAGCCCGCTGGATCAGCTTGTCGGCGCCGTTGCCGACCCAGGTACGCACCACGGACTCGTCGGCCTCGGCCAACCCCAGATCCGCCAGGGTACGGTTGACCGCCAGCGCCAGTTGCGGGGCGCTGTCAATCAGGGTGCCATCCAGATCGAACAGCACCAGGTCAAAGGGGCGATCAGCGACGGACATGGGCAAGCTCCGCGCGCATCTGGTCGATCACTGCCTTGTAATCCGGCTTGCCGAAGATGGCAGAGCCCGCCACGAACATGTCGGCACCCGCCTCGGCAATCTCGCGAATGTTGTCGACCTTGACCCCGCCATCGATTTCCAGGCGAATGTCGCGGCCGCTCTCGTCGATCAGGCGGCGCACCTGGCGCAGCTTGTCGAGGGTGCCGGGGATGAAGCTCTGACCGCCAAAGCCCGGGTTGACCGACATCAGCAGGATCACGTCCAGCTTGTCCATCACGTACTCCAGGCAGGTGAGCGGGGTCGCGGGGTTCAGCACCAGACCAGCCTGGCAACCCTGCTCCTTGATGAGGCCCAGGGTGCGATCCACGTGATCGGAGGCTTCCGGGTGGAAGGTGATCAGGCTGGCACCGGCCTTGGCAAAATCAGGCACGATGCGATCCACCGGCTTGACCATCAGGTGCACGTCGATGAGCGCTTCGATGCCGTAATCGCGCAGCGCCTGACAGACCATGGGGCCTATGGTCAGGTTGGGGACATAATGGTTGTCCATCACATCGAAATGGACCACGTCGGCCCCGGCGGCCAGCACCTTGGCCACATCCTCACCCAGACGGGCAAAGTCGGCGGAGAGGATAGAGGGGGCAATCAGAAAGTCTTTCATCAGCGTCATCCATTGGCAGCGTGGCAGAAAAAACGGCGCAATTTTATCGCAAAAGGGCGATGAAAACGACCCGCATCTACAGAACACGCCGCTCCGGCACCATGGTTGGCACACGATGCCAGGCGCGGCTCACGGAATACCAGCGGCAGCATCAGAAATGACAACGGCCCCCTCAGGGACCGTTGTTCACTCAGCCGACGGCAACCAGCTCCGCCTCACCGGGATAATAGCCCTGTTCGGGCTCGATGCCGGGCGGGTAGAGCGCCAGCAGCTCGGCCACCTTGTTGCGACCACCGCCGTTGCGGCTGATGGTACGCTTGACCAGGATCTCGTCGAGCCGGGCGCCACGATAGAGCTCGCGGGTCAACTCGATGTCATGGTTGCTGATGAGCACGGGCACCCCTTTATGGGCGGCGGTGTGGCGAGCCAGCCTGGCCAGCAGCGCCTGATCGTCCAGGGTGAAACCGCCTGCCGAATAGGTGGTGAAACTCGCCGTGGTGGAGAGGGGGGCATAGGGCGGATCGCAGTAGATCACCCAGTCTTCCTCTGCACGGGCCATGGCGTCGGCATAGCTTTCGCAGATGAACGTCGCCTTCTGCGCCTTCTCGGCAAAGGCCCACAGCTCTTTCTCCGGGAAGTAGGGTTTCTTGTAGGAACCGAAGGGAACGTTGAACCCCCCCTTCTTGTTGTAACGGCACAAGCCGTTGAAACCATGGCGATTCAAAAACAGGAACAACTGAGCCCGTTCAAACCCGGCCGCGGTCTGGTTGAACTGGGTACGCAGCCGATAATAGGCGGTCTTGTGGTTGTGCTCGGCCACGAACAGCTTGCGGGCCTCGCTGATGAAGCTGTCCGGCTGCTGCTTGAGGTGGTTGTAGAGGCCAATGAGATCCGGATTGATGTCGTTGAGCACATAGGCGTCGTAATCCGTGTTGAGAAACACGGATCCGGCCCCGACGAAGGGCTCCAGCAACACACGCCCGGCCGGCAAACGCTCGGCGATCTCTTCGACCAGGGAGTATTTTCCCCCGGCCCATTTTAAAAACGCGCGTGTTTTTTTCATGGAAGTCCGGTGTTGACAAGGCTATGCCCAAAAAAGGGGGGTGATTCTACCCCCTTCCTCGGGTGGCTGGCTATTGCTTCAATTCTTTTTGTATCTGGGCGAATGACTTGGGCCAGGGTTGTCCCTTGAGCAAGGCAGGCGACAGCTTGCGAATGGCCGCCTTGGCCTGGGCACTGCTGGCGTAGTCTCCCTGCACCACTACATACCAGGGACTGCCACGGAAGCGGGTCTTGTAGACCCACACCTTGCCCGCCAAGCCATGCTCGGCCACAAAGCTGTCTACCGCCTTGGTGTTGCTCGCCCCCATCAACTGGATGCTGTAGTGATTCTTCGGCTTCTTGTTGAGAATCGCCACCGGCGTCAACGCCACCTTGGCCGCTGGGGCTGCGACCGGCGCTGTCTGCGCGCCACTGGCCGGTTGAGCCTCTGTCCGGGCCGGGACACGGCTCGGGGCCGGATTCTTGACCTGAGCCGTCGTTCCGGTCGGGACCGCACGGGAACCGCTCCCCACCAGCTCATCCACCACGGCCGTGGGCAAGGCGCCGCTGACGTTCGGCTGGTTCATCAATTTCTCGACCACTTCGTCGGAGATGACGACCCGGCGCCCCTCATAGTTGGTTGACTCCGTGGTGACCGTCTCACTTTCGACCTTCTTGGGCAAGGGCTTGGCATCGGACTGCCAATCGCGGGCAACCTGATTCCCTGACGGGATGGCAGCGGCGCCACTGCTCGTCTGAGTACCCAAAGCCCCGCTCGCCGCACCGACGTTCACAGGATCGCTTGAGACGGGATCGGGCAACGCCATCCCCTGGGACGGAGCCTGGGCGGGGTCCTGGCCTGCACTGTCGAACAGGGGCAGATAGCTCAGGGCCAGCAACCCGCCCGCCACCAGGGCAAGCACGATCGCTATCTTCTTGACGGGCAACTCGGCCTGACGTTTCTTGGGCCTTCTGTCGGTCATGGTATCCTCCAGTAACTGCATGATGGCTGACGGATGTCCGCCCGCCCCATTCAGGATCTCTTCCACTTTCGGCTTGGGCAAGAGGGCTGTCGGGATCTTGAGCTCTTTGGCCTTCTCATACAAGAAGATACGTTGCTCAGGAGCGCTCAGTGGCGCGACCTCCAGCTCGAGGGCTGGCATGACCCGTCCCTTGAGGAGCGCCTTCTGGTTGCGACACCAGGCGTCATCACCCGAGAGCAGGATGGCCAGTTTATGAGGAGATGCCAGAGTATCGTTGTGACGACAGAGCGCCCACAACTCCCCCACCAGCTCGGCAGGCAAGGTATCGGCACGTTCGATGATGAGCAGCAGTCTGGCAGGCTTGTCACCCACCATGCGAAAGAAGCTGTCCGCCAGGGCATCCTGCGCGTTGAACAGGGGACGTGCCACCACCTGCTGCAACAGCAGCTGGCGCACATCCGCCATCTTCATGGACGGGCTGCCGATGAGGCTGGCCACCCGCACCGCATCGGGCAGTTGGGCAAGCAGCGACTCGCACAGGGTGCCACGGCCACTGCCTGGCTTGCCGGAGAGAAAAACAAAGGGGTGGTTGAACTCGATCAGGTGCAGCAGCCGGTCAACCAACTGCCGCTGAGAAGGCAGCTTGAGCAATTTATTAGTGGTCACGACCAGACTCGATCACCGCCATCAATTGCTCGTCTGTCACATCGGCCACGACCTGGGCCTGTCCGATCCCGATCGGCAGCACCAGCCTCAGTTTGCCTTCCAGCACCTTCTTGTCACGGCGCATATGGCGAATGAAGGCGGCAAAATCCATATCGGACGGTGCCTTGACCGGCAAATCGGCGGCCAACAGCAGATCGCGGACTCGTGCCACCTCTTGCGCCGTCATGTCGCCACGGGCCAGGGCCGTCTCGGCCGCCAGCATGGTTCCCGCCGCCACGGCTTCACCGTGCAGCCAGTTGCCATAACCCTTCTCCGCCTCGATGGCATGGCCGAAGGTATGCCCCAGGTTCAGCAAGGCGCGCACGCCGTGCTCGGTCTCGTCCTGACCGACCACATCGGCCTTGATCTCGCAGCAGCGGCGAATGGCATAGGAGAGTGCATCACCATCAAGGCGTTGCAGGCGGGTCATGTTGGTTTCAAGCCAGGAGAAGAAGGCGGCATCCCAGATAATGCCGTATTTGATCACCTCGGCCATGCCGGCGGCAAATTCCCGGGCAGGCAGGGTCTTGAGGCAGTCGGTATCGATGATCACATGCTTGGGCTGATAGAAGGCCCCCACCATGTTCTTGCCGAGGGGATGGTTGACGGCGGTCTTGCCGCCGACGGAAGAGTCAACCTGGGAGAGCAGCGTGGTAGGCACCTGAATAAACGGAATGCCTCGTTGGTAGCTTGCCGCAGCAAAGCCGACAACATCGCCTATCACACCGCCCCCCAGAGCGATCAGAGTAGTATCACGACCATGGCTGGTTTCCAGCAGAGCAGACATGATCCGCTCGAAAGTCGCCAGGGTTTTGTAGGCCTCGCCATCGGGCAGGATCAGGTGTTCCACCTGAAAACCGGACAGCAACTGAATGATCTGTTCAAGATACAGGGGCGCGACCACGGTATTGGTCACAATCATGACCCGCTTGCCCTTGATCGTCTGCGCCAGTACCTCGGGGCGTTGCAGCAGACCGGCAGCTATCTCTATCGGGTAGCTGCGTTCACCCAGTTCGACCTTCAACCTTTCCATGGACGTCCTCTAATGAATTACATACCAATCAACTTGACGATTTGATTAGCGACAACTTTGGCACTCTGGTCATCCGTCTGGATGACAAAATCGGCAACCTCTTCGTACAGGGCGTTGCGCTCTTGCGCAAGACGCTCAAGCACTTCACGGGGCGGCTCTTCGGTTTGCAGCAAGGGACGACGCTTGTCTCTCTGGGTTCGCGCCAATTGCTTTTCAATGGTGGTTTCGAGGTAGACCACGATGCCGCGTGCGGAGAGTTTGTTGCGGGTTTCACGGCTCTTGATGGCACCGCCACCCGTTGCCAGCACGATACCCTGCTGTTCGGCGAGCTCACCGATCACCTTCTCTTCGCGGATCCGGAAGCCTTCTTCGCCTTCAACATCGAACACCCAGCCGATATCGGCACCACTGCGGCGCTCAATCTCATGATCTGAGTCGAAAAACTCCATGTGCAGTTGTTCTGCCAGATGTCTACCTATGGTGCTCTTGCCCGCACCCATGGGACCTATCAGGAAAATATTGCGTTTCTCAGCCATGTCTTTTCGTTAGTAATTACAAACTGTATGGCCCCGGTAAACACTCGACCGGGGTACCTATGAACCTTATCTTGCGATGGATCAGGAGGGGGATTATCTCAGTAGAAACCAGGACTGGCAACCGCAGCCCTTACGCCCCAGCCTCATCGGGGCGTAAGGTTATATGTGTTTTACTCTCACAAGTAAAGTTTTCAGAGGGCGTCGGTCACTATCCTCGGGGTCACGAAGATCAGCAGTTCACGCTTCTTGTTTTCACTGGTGGTTTTCTTGAAGAGATAGCCCAACCCGGGGATATCCCCCAGCAGCGGCACCTTGCTGACATCACTCTTGATGGTCTGTTGATAGATGCCGCCAAGCACCAGAGTTTCACCGTTGTTGACCAACACCTGGGTGGTGATGGACTGGGCGTTGATGGACACCGCATCCCCGGTTCCGGTCGGCACGGTTTCACCCTTGGTATCCTGAGTCACGGTCAAGTCCAGGATCACCCTGTTGTCCGGGGTGATCTGCGGTGTGACCTTGAGGCTCAGCACCGCCTTCTTGAAGGTGACCGAGGTCGCCCCGCTCGAAGAGGACTCCACATAGGGGATCTCGGTCCCCTGCTCGATCAGGGCTGGCTTCTGGTTGGCCGTGGTGACACGTGGACTGGCGATGATCTCGGCCTTGCTCTCCTTTTCCAGAGCCGAGAGTTCAAGATCCAAAAGGGTGCCATTGGCAAGACGGGCAACCTGGAACGCCAGGGTGCCGGCCGCGTTGGTCACCGGCAGGTTGACGTTGAGTCTGTCTTCTACGTTGGGGCGAGTGATGGTGGAACTGCCATCATTGTTTCCGGCGCCATCATTACCCTCTATGGTGCCCGAGGTGCCGTTGCCATGACCGTCTGTCTTGGTCACCCCCCAGCGCACCCCCAGTGCCTCATCGAAACCATCATCAATGGTCACCATGCGCGCCTCGATCACCACCTGCTTGACCGGGATATCGAGGATATCCAGCATCCGCTTGACGTTGCTGATGACATCCGCCGTGTCCTTGACCACCAGCACGTTGGTACGTTCATCCACGCTGACCGCCCCTCTGGGGGAGAGCAGCTTGGTACTCTCGGAGGAGAGCAGGGCCGCCACTTCCGATGCCTTGGCATAGTTGATCTGCAGATACTCGGTGTAGAGGGGAGCAAGATCCGCCACCTGGTTGCGGCTCTCCATCTGCTGTTTCTCGCGAGCGGCAATCTCGTCCGCCGGCGCCACCAGCAGGATGTTGTTGTCCAGCCGTTTGTCCAGCCCTCTGACCTTGAGGATGATGTCCAGCGCCTGCTCCCAGGGCACGCCATCGAGACGCAGCGTGATGTTGCCGGAGACCGAGTCCGTGGTCACCAGGTTCAGATTGTTGAAATCGGCGATGATCTGCAACACGGTACGAACAGGAATATCCTGGAAGTTCAATGAGATGGGTTTGCCTTGATACTGCTTCGCCGCCGTGGTGGCCACCCGTTTTTTCACCTCGATGATGAACATCTTGTCGGCCTGATCGTAACGGTAGTCAAACTGGCCGTTCACCGAGAGCTCGAACAGGGTGTCATTGCCCTGGCGGAACACCTCCACCTGGGAGACAGGGGTAGCAAAGTCCTGCACATTGATGAGGTTGAGCTGATCATCAGGCACCCGGGTACCGTGGAACTTGGCCAGCACTTTCTGACCACGGCTGCTGACATCCACCGCCGCCGAACTGTTGTCCAGCGTCACGAGGAACTCCCCCTGCCCCTCCTTGCCACGGCGAAAATCCACGCCCTTGACCGAGTTGAAGTAGGCGCCACCCATGTTTGCCTGAGACACGGACAACACCGGCTTGCCGGGGGCAACGGGCGAAGGAGCCACAGTAGGTGTGGAAGCCACGGCAGGCTGAGCCTGATACTGGGACTGGTTCTGGGCAACTCGCTGGGTGTCAATCAATGCAGACTGAGTCACCGGCTGGCTTCTGACGAGCGCAGACTGGCTGGCTGCAACAGGCGCCGCCGAGGAAGCGACCGGCTGCCCGGCCTTGTCTCCCAGCGCCACCAGCAATTTATTGCCCTGCTGATGGACCTGATAGGGGGTGAGCTGGTCGAGGGCGATCTTGATGTCGAGCCCCTGCCCCTTCCCCTCCACCAGGAGGTTGTTCACCCCTTGCTGCTTGATGGGCAGGGGATTGACCGTCAGGGCACCGATGGCCCCGGGTACGTGCAGCAGAAGCTGATTGGGCTCATAGGTCAACCTGTCCGTAAAACCGCTGACCGGTTCGCTGAAGCTGAGCTCCAGCAGGAGTTGATCGGCCAGCAGGGGATTCACCTTGACCTCCTGCAACGCGGGTACTGCCCACACCTGAGTGCATCCGCCCAGCCACAGCAGCGCCACACCGGTCATCCTTCTTATTGTTGTTCTCATCTCTGCTCATCCCTGATCATAGTTTTGCGTCGAGATTGGCCATGGCCAGCTGGGTTTCTCGGGTGACCCAGCATCCTTTGCCATCCGGTACCGTCTCCATCAAGTCAACATGCGTGTTCGTTATCTTGATGACCCTGCCCTGATCCAGCCCCATGTGCTGGTTGAGCCCGACGCGCACGGCTTGCCCGTCCGGGGTTTTGATCAATGCCCACAACTGCCCCTGCTTGCCGATGGAGCCTTTCATGCTCAGGCTGGCAAGCGAGTAGCGTTCCAGCACCTCCTTTTCCCGATTGGCCACTATCTGGGCACAGTCCGGCTTGGCCTTGGCGTCCAGCCTGGAACTGGTTTCCGGCTGGGGTGCAATGAACGGACTGCGCTGATCGCTGCGTTGATAGACCATGGGAGAGAAGGGCTTTATCTCCGGCAAAGGTTCGATCGGTACCGGCTTTCTGGCCTTGGTCTGTTTGACATATTCATCCATGTCCTCCTGTCCCCCACAGGCCGTCAACAGCAGCGCCGACAAGAGAAGTACGCCCGCTCTCATGCTCATGGCTTTTTCTCCACGGTTTTGCCGTTGTACTTGTAGGTCTTGGCCTGCATGGACATACCGATCAGCTCCCCCCCCTTCCCCTGGCTGAGCTGGAAAGAATCCAGGATCACGATGCGCGGCAAAGCAGCCATGTCCGCCGTGAACTTGCCAAGTTCGTGATAGGTGCCCACGACCTCGATGCGCATGGGCAGCTCGGTGGAGAACTCGTGTTTCACCTCTGGCTCCCAGTTGATCCTGTTCAATGTCAAACCGTTGTCGGTGGCAATGAAGCTGATGTCATCCAGCAAACCGGCGACTTCGTGGGTGTTGGGCAGCTGTTTGAGCTGGGTGTCGACCAGATGTTCCAGCTGGACCATCTGCTTTCTGTATGCCTCTAGGTTCGCGGCCAGCATGGCCTTGCTCTCGAATTGTCCCTTGAGCTCGGTCTCTTTTGCGGCTTCACGACCCAGAGCCGCCAGGGAATTGGCAATCACGTAGTAATAGAGTGCCCCGCCAAGCAGAGCACAGCAGAAGAAGACAAAGATGCCCTTGGCGATCGGCGGCCAGCGGGCAATGTCATTGAGATCCAGGTCGTTGAGTTGTTGCAGGTTCATTTTTGCCCCTTAGCCACGTTGGGTAGCGCCGTGGCAATCTGGAACATCATGGAGAACTGGCTCAGGGCGATGGGGGCCACCTCGGCCGTGAAAATGGTGCTGAGCTGGGATTGTGTCAGCCAGCCGGAACCGTCGATTCGGCGCATCATGCTGGCTACCCTGCCATAGGCTTCAGTCTTTCCCTTCACGTCTATCTTGTTGTTTTGCAGAGCAAGGCTATCAAGATACACCCCGTTGGGGACCAGCACCGGCAGCTGATTGAACAGACGCACAGGGATGTTGCGGCGCATCTGCAACTGCTCGATGAGTTGCATGCGGTCAATCAACTCCTTGCGCCGTTCCTTGAGAAGCCTGATCTCCCCAAGCTGGGTGTCCAGGGTTGCCATCTCCTGCTGCAACCGCTGATTGCGCTGCTGCTGGTAACCGATCTGCTGCTGCACCAGCCAGTCTGCGGCAAAGGCGATGGCTGCCGTCCCCGCCAGGAACAGACCGAACAGGATGCCGAATTGTTTCTTCTGACGCTGCGCCCGAGCCTGCCGCCAGGGCAGAAGGTTTATATTTGACATGGTGTGAAGCTCCTCAGTGCCAGCCCGAGCGCCGTCATGTACTTGGCCCCATGAGTCAGCCCCCCCTCTCCCTGCGGCTTGCCAAAGAGTGCAAAGGGATCGGGATGCAGCACCTCGCAGTTGAGCTCGCTGCCGATTTGTCCGGCCAGCCCCGGCAGCAGGCTCCCCCCTCCGGTCAGCACCAGCTTGGAGAGCTCCTTGTTCCCCGAAGAGCTGCAAAACAGCTGCACGTTTCGCCGTATCTGCAACACCAGGGTGCTGAGGTGAGGCAACAGGACATCCACCTCATGATCCGCAGGCAGGGAGCCCTGGATCTTGGCCAGTTCCGCTTCTTCCATACTCATGCTGTAAAAAGAGGCCAATGCCTGGCTGTATTGATCACCACCAAAATTCTGCAACCGGGAATAGATGACCTGGCCCCGTAGCAGGGCGGCGAAAGTCAGGGCGCTGGCACCGATGTCGACGATGCCAACCGGTTTCTCCGAGGTTTGCAGGTCGGGCAGGCAGGCCAGCACGGCGCGTCCGAGCGCATGGGCCCCCACATCCACCACCATGGTCGTCATGCCTGCCTCCGTCAGGGCACTGACCCGGCCACTGACGCTCTCGGTCCGCGCGGCACTGAGCAGGACCTCCTGACGCCCGTTGTCGCCCGCCATGCCGAGGATTTCAAAATCCAGGCTCACTTCATCGAGGGGAAAGGGGATGAGCTGCTCTGCCTCCAGGTGAACCTGGTTCTCCAGCTCGCTCTCGTTGATGTTGGTATCGACCTGAATGATCTTGGTGATGACATTGGAACCGGTCACGGCCGTGGCCACGTTCTGGCAATCCCCCTGCACGAGCCGCTTGAGCGACTTGAGGGACTGACTGACCCGTTCAATGTCCTGAAGTTGATAGTCGACCAGCGTTCCTCTTGGCATGGGGATCTCGGCAACCGAACCGAGGTGCACCTTGCCGGGACGTCCGCTGATGGTGACGGCCTTGATGGTTTGACTGCCAAAATCAATGCCCGCCATGGAGACGAGGGATCCCTTACTTAATAGCCCAAACATATACACATCCATGCGTTATTGGGTTTTCGGACTTATTGTAGGACAGCGCGTCATGATGTGACGGCTTAACTCAATATAATGCTCTATCTATCAATGTCATAAAGTTTGTGTCAAAAGTTGACGCCCCTCTCCTTTCGGCCTTGATTGCGGCCCCCTTGGTAATTGTGCCCTGGAGTGCTACCCTCCCGCCTCTTCTCGGGGTCGCCTGTTTGCGGACAGGAAAACCTCGAATCCGCGAGGGTAAAAAGGCTATACTCTGCGCCCGTTGGCTAATTTTAAGACGATTGGTAGTTCTTCCATGCTGAAATGGCTCGTTCGCCTGTTTATTGTCATGATGCTGGGTGCTGTGCTGGGCGTTGCCAGCCTCATCGGCATCTACTTCTACATCAAGCCCCAGTTGCCGGACGTCAGCGCCTTGCGCGATGTCAAACTGGCTACCCCCATGAAGGTCTACAGCCGGGATGGGGAATTGATCTCCCAGTTTGGCGAAATTCGTCGCATCCCCCTGCGGCTGGACGAAATTCCCCAGTCCATGATCGATGCCGTACTCGCCACCGAAGATGCCCGCTTCTATGAGCACCCGGGCATTGACCCCATCGGCATCATCCGTGCCGCCACCGTCTGGGCCGTCTCCGGCCAGGCGCGCCAGGGCGCCAGTACCATTACCCAGCAGGTGGCTCGCAACTTCTTCCTGAGCAACGAGAAGACCCTGGTACGCAAGATCAAGGAAGTGTTCCTCGCCTGGCGCATCGAGCAGAACCTCTCCAAGGACGAGATCCTCACCCTCTATCTCAACAAGATCCCCCTCGGCTACCGGGCATTCGGGGTCGGCGCGGCCGCCCAGGTCTACTTCGGCAAGGAGGTCAAGGATCTGACCCTGGACGAGATCGCCATCATCGCGGGTCTCCCCAAGGCCCCCTCCATGCTGAACCCGATCCGTTCTCCGGAGCGCGCCTTCGCTCGCCGCAACGTGGTACTGGGTCGCATGCTGGAAACCGGCAAGATCACCCAGGCCCAGTTTGACGAAGCCTCCAAGATGCCGGTCAAGGCCCGTTTTCACGGTGCCGAGACTACGCTGAACGCCCCCTATCTGAGCGAGATGGTACGCCAGAAGATGGTGGAGCAGTTTGGTGAAGATGCCTACACCATGGGGCTGCACGTCTACACCACCGTCACCGCCAAGCGTCAGCGCGCCGCCCATCAGGCGCTGCTGGACGGTGTCTTCGACTACGACACCCGCCACGGCTACCGTGGCCCGACCGCCTTGCTGTGGAAAGCCGGTGAAACGGCCTGGGACTACGAGCAGATCATGGCCCATCTGGCCAAGCAGCCGACCTATCAGCCCCTGATGGCCGCCGTGGTCACCCAGCTCGGCGACAAGAGCGCCACCCTGGTGCTCAAGAATGGCAAACAGGCCGAACTGGGCTGGAATGGCATCAAGTGGGCGCGTGCCTTCATCACCGACGATCGCCAGGGCTTTGCCCCTAAATCGGCGCGAGATGTGCTCAAAGTCGGCGCCCAGATCTGGGTCAGGGAGAAAGGGGAAGAGTTGCTGCTCTCCCAGATCCCCGACGTCAACGCCGCCCTGGTGGCCATGAACCCGCAAGACGGCGCCATCGAGGCCCTGGTCGGCGGCTTCAGCTTCGAGCTCTCCAAGTTCAACCGGGTCGATCAGGCCCGTCGTCAGGTCGGCTCCAACATCAAGCCTTTCCTCTATGCCACCGCGCTGGAGCAGGGCTATACCCTGGCGTCCCTCATCAACGATGCACCGATCAACCAGTGGGATCCTGCAAAGGGCCCCATGTGGCAGCCCAAGAACTCGCCCGCCATCTATGAAGGGCCGACCACCTTGCGCCTCGGCCTTGCCAAGTCCAAGAACGTGATGTCGGTCCGCCTGATGCGCGCCATCGGGCTGGATACCTATATCGACGGCCTGACCCGCTTCGGCTTCGCCCGTGATCACATTTCCGCCAACGAATCCCTGGCGCTGGGTGCGGCGGAGTTTACCCCGCTGGAAGTGGTGCGCGGCTACTCGGTGCTGGCCAATGGCGGCTTCCAGGTCACCCCCTACTTCATCACCGAAGTGACCGACAGCTTCGGCACCCCCCTGTTCGAGGCCAACCCGGCCGCCGCCTGCCGCGACTGCGGCGTGCTGGCCGCCGCCGGTCTCGACAGCGCGGATGCCTATGCCAATACCACGGCAGACTGGAAGGCCCAGTGCCCCATCGATCCTGTCGTGCCCAACAACATGGCGCCGCAGACCATCAGCGCCCAGAGCGCCTTCCTCATCACCGACACCCTGACCACCGCCATCTGGGGTGGCAATGGCTGGCGTGGTACCGGCTGGCGGGCAGCCCGTGACCTCAAGCGTCACGACATCTCGGGCAAGACGGGGACCACCAACGAATCCCGGGATGCCTGGTTCTCCGGTTATACCCCGAATCTGGTGGCCACCTCCTGGATCGGTTTTGACAATCACCAGCGCGGTCTGGGCCGGGCCGAGTTTGGCGGCGGCGCCGCCCAGCCCATCTGGATTGACTTCATGAAGACGGCTCTGCACCAGGTGCCCGAACGCAAGATGCCGGTCCCCGAAGGGATCATGCAGGTCCGCATCGATCGTGAAACCGGTCTGCTGACCAATCGCGCCGATGGCAGTACCACGGAGGAGTTCTTCAAGGAGGGCACAGAGCCCACCCGCTACGCGAGCCAGATCTCCGATGGCAACCAGGTGTATGGCGGTGACGATGCGACCACAGACGGTCCCGTCTCCACCGACGACATCTTCTAGGTCCCCCTGGAAACAACAAAAACCGGCGCCCAGGCGCCGGTTTTTGTTTCGGGATGACGAGCGGGCTGCGTCAGCCCAGCAGGGCTTTCATCAGACTCGAGATGCGGGCCGCCAGCTCATTGAAGCAGGGACGGCGCACCGAGTAGTGACGATAGAGCAGGGAGATGGTGCGCCCTGGCACGGGGTTGATTACCGGGCGATAGCTGACGCCTCCCTCCTCCTGGTTGGCGGGCACGGCGAGCCTGGGCACCAGCGTCATGCCGCTGCCGGCGGCGACCATGTTGCGCAAGGTCTCCAGACTGGTGCCCTTGAAGCGCTGATCCTCACCGATGCCCGCGGCAAAACAGAAACCCATCGCCTGATCCCGCAGACAGTGACCGTCGGCCAGCATCAGCAATTTCTTGCCCTTGAGATTGTGCAGGGGCACCGCCTTGGCACTCGCCTCCGGGTGATGCTGGGGCACGGCCAGCCACATGGGCTCCTGATAGAGGGGGATGGCGCCAAACCCCTCCATCCCTTCCAGCTCCGCCAGCACGAGGCAATCCAGCTCCCCCTCCTCCAGCCGCTTGAGCAGCACTTGGGTCTGATCTTCGTAGAGGTAGAACTCCAGCTTGGGGAAGTGTTCACGCAGATCCTGGATGATGTGGGGCAGCAGGTAGGGGCCCACGGTGGGAATGAAACCGATGTGGATCTCGCCGGACATGGGCTCGGCGAAGTGCTGGCCTATGCTCTTGAGCTCTCGCGCCTCTTTGAGCACCTTGCGCGCCTGACGGGCCATGGCATCGCCGGCGGGCGTGAACAGCACCTTGCGGGAGGTGCGCTCGATGAGGATCACCCCCAGTTCATCTTCCAGCTTGCGCAGCTGGCCACTCAGGGTCGGCTGGCTGACAAAGCAGCGCTCCGCCGCCTTGCGAAAGTGTTTCTCCTCTTCCAGCGCTACCAGATATTCGAGATCGCGAAGGTTCATAGGTACTGCATCCTGCCGTTCAATGAGGCCGATAGCATGCACAAGAACGGTGCGGGGGACAAGGGAGGCGCGCAGACGGGTCTGCCCTCTCCCTCTCCTTTGACAAGCCGCAGGCGATGGGCGAGAGACTCACCCCATCAGGGAGGCGATGTGATCCGCGAACGCCGATGGCTCTCCCAGATAGGAGGAGACAGGCAGCGCAACGACGCGCTCCCCTTGCATCAATCCCAGGGTCGGGAACCCCTGCCCGCCGAGCCGGCGCAGCCACTCCTGGCTTGTGGCCAGATGGCCCACAAGATCGACCCGTCCAAAGGCCAGGGCGAATGCCTCCGGTGTCAGCCCCTGCTCCCGCGCGAGCGCCGCCAGCCGTGTCGGGGAACCGACCCATTCCCCATCCCGGTAGTGGGTCTCCTGGATGCGGTGCAACAAGGCAAGGCCGTCGCCGCCAAGCTCGTTCACCGCCAGAACGGCGCGAATGGGCGGCTCGGAGTCGAGGAGCAGCGACTCGTTGAGCAGGAGCTCGTTGAAGTAGCGCTCACCAAAGCGCTGTCCGGTGAGGGCGTGGATGCGCTCGTCATGGGGGCGCACATAGTCTCGCAGGGGCTGGCCCATGGCCTGGCGCCTGGCGCCCATCCAGAGCCCCCCCCCATGCAGTTCGATGCGAAGGCCCGGGATCTCGGCAGCGGCTTTCAGCAGGGGGGCGGCGCCATAGCACCAGCCACAGAGGGGGTCATAGACATAATGGAGGGTTGTTTGCGCTTCGTTCATCATCATTCTCGCTTCAAGGCTGGATAAAAAACCGGGCACTCGGGCCCGGTAAAAAAACACAGGGAAGTAGGCGTCAGGGAGTTACCACTTCATCTCGCCGGTATTGACCTTGGCACCGATGGCCAGGCCATCGTCGACCGGCAGGGAGGGGTAAGCCTTCTTCAGCGCTTCAATCAGCTGGCCGGAGTGCTTGGTCTTGGCCAGCTCCTGCTCAAAACGCTGCACGTAGTCACGGGTGAAGGTCACGGCTTCGGTACCCTTGGGCGCAGTTCCCAGGAAGTGACCCGGCACCACACGCTCGGGTTTCAGGGCCAGCAGGTTGTTCAGCGCCTTGACCCAGTTGCTGCGAGCGGCCTTGGACTGGCTGTCCGCCATCCAGACGTGCACGCCGCTGTAGACCGGCACACCACCAAAGGCCGTCTTGATGGAAGGGGCCCAGAGGTAGGCATTCGGGGTGTTCATCTCTTTGATGTCAATCTTCTCGCCATCCAGGGTCAGGTGGCTGGCCGTCATCACTTGCGGCACGGTCAGGCTCTTGGGTGCATCCTTGCCCAGGATCGGGCCCCAGTAGCTCAGCTTGGCATCCTTGGTCTGCTTGATATGGTCGACCACATGCTGGTCGGCCAGCACTTTGACATCCGGGAACGCCGCCATGACGGGTTCCAGACCGAAGTAGAAGTCGGGGTCACCGGCACTGATATAGACAGTGGTCAGCTTCTTGCCGCTCTTCTTGATCATGTCCACCAGCGCCTGACCATGTTGCACGTCGAACTGGGCATCGATCAGGATGGCCTCTTTGTCACCGGCTACCAGTGAGGAGGAGACGGGGAAGATCGCCTTCTCGCCGGGGTTGTAGACGGTCACGGTCAGGGGGGCCGCCAGGGCGGAACCCGTCATCAGGAGGCTGGTCAGGGTCAGGGTACGCAGTGTGTTGTTCATCAGATAACGCTCATCGGTGTGGATTAATGGAATGAGCGCAGTTTATTGCATCACCATCGATACAAATACCGCATAATAGGCGCATCACTGTTGCACAAATCGAGCATATAGGGGCACAAGATGGATAGGCTGACCGCATTGCGGGTCTTCGTCTGCGTGGTGGAACAGGGCAGCCTGAGCGGCGCCGGGGAGAAACTGGAGATGTCCCGCGCCATGGTGTCGCGCTACCTGGCCGAGCTGGAACGCTGGATGGGGGCTAGATTGCTGCACCGCACCACCCGCCGGCTGAGCCTGACCGGGCCGGGAGAAGAGGCGCTGAACCGGGCCAGAGCCATGCTGGCCCTGGGGGAAGAGATGGAGCACCTGGCCATCCGCCATGACGAGGCCCCCAAGGGGCAACTGCGCATCACCAGCAGCTACTCTCTCTCCGAAGCCCTGCTGGTCGGGGCGGCGAACGACTACCTGGCCCGTTACCCCGGCACGGCGATCGACATCCTGCTGCTGGACCGGACGGTCAATCTGGTGGAGGAGCGAATCGATCTCGCCCTGCGCATCACCAACGACCTCGATCCCAACCTGGTGGCCCGCAGGCTCGGCACCTGCCACTCGGTGGTGTGCGCCAGCCCCGCCTACCTGGCCCGCCATGCTCCGCCGCAGCAGGTGCAGGATCTGGCACTGCACAACTGCCTCACCTACACCTATTTCGGCAAGAGCCTGTGGGAGTTTCTGGGGCCCGATGGTCCCGAATCCGTCCCGGTGAGCGGCAACCTCAGCGCCAACATCTCCAACCTGCTGCTGGCCGCCACCCTGGACGGGGCGGGGATCAGCCTGCAACCCGCCTACTCTGTTCACCCCCATCTGGCAAGCGGCGCCCTGGTCCCCCTGCTCACCCCGTGGCAGCCCAAGCGCCTCGGCGTCTATGCCGTTTATGGCACCCGCAAACAGATGTCCCCCCTGCTGCGCAGCTTCCTCGACTTTCTCGTGGAGCGGATGGCGGACGCTCCCCTGTGGCAGGAAGCTCCTCCCTCTCTCTGATCCCTGCGAGCCGCACAAAAAAGGGGCCTCGCGGCCCCTCTTTGCTCCATCCTGTGCCCGGTCAGGCTTCGAAACCGAATGCCTTGACCGGGGTCTCTCCCTCCTCGGCCTCCTGATCCTCCAGATAGATGTCGTGATAGGCGGCATAGATGGAGTAGTTGATGGCAGGCAGCACCACCAGCAAGCCCACCAGCATCAGGAGTGCGCCAAAGAAGATCAGCACGGCCCCGAGCAGCCCCCACCAGAGGAAGGGCCACATGTTGCGCAGACATCCCTTGAAGCTGAGCCGGGCTGCCTGCCAGACCCCAACCTGATGGAAGAGGATAAGGGCGGGGGCGAAGGTGATGGCCATCAGCACGGGAACGAACAGTGCCAATCCCACCAGGGCGCAGACGAGGAAACCCTGTGCCTGCTCCGGGGTCAGCGCCAGGGAGCCCGGATCCGCGGACAACAGGCCGGTGAGTCCCCACTGGTGCAGCAGGAACACGCAGATCATCAGGATCCCCATGATGAGGCCGAGCACCATCAGGCCCCCCAGCATCAAGGGGGTCAACCGATGGCGGAAACCGGCAAAGAAGTCGCCAAATTGCAGTGCCTCGCCATGGTGACCCCGCCGCGCCACCGCCACCCAGCCAGCCCCCCACACCATGTAGAGCAACTGGGAGATCAAGCCCCCCGCCGGCAGCTGATCCAGTACGATGCCCACCACAAACCAGAGCACTATCATGGCCACGCTGGCACCCATCCCCTTGTTGAAGATGTCGAATCCGGTGCGGATCCAGATCCAGCCCTGTCCTATGCCATGGCGTTTGGGTTCGTGGCGCAGGGCCCTGTCACTGTTCATCATTGACCTCGTCGAAAAATAGGGGCGAAGCGGCGTCTCCTCAGGGCACGCTCACCGTTACCATGATGGTGCCGGTGTAGGGGCCGGTGCGTACTACCTGGCCCGGCAGCCGGGTCGGGTAGAGCCTCACCTTGTAGTCGGTGGCCTGGGTCGCCGCCGAGTAGGGTACCGCGATGGCGGTATCGAATGGAATAGGGGTCAGGGCCCCCTGCTCGACCATGCCCACCCCGACACCGGCCAGGCTGGTGGTGATGAAGCGGTTGTCGCTCGCGAGCACCCCCGAGAAGCTGTAGCGCAGCGGCACCACGTAGTCGCTCGGGATCTGGCTGCAGGTCACGCTCACATTGACGCTGCGCGGCGCATAGCCCCTGGGGATCTCCCCTTCGATGAAGGCGCTCTGGGCCACGGCGCCCAGATCGATGGGAATGCTGGTACCAGCGGGGAACTGGCAACTGGGGGTCGAGGTGACTGTGATGTTCATCGCCAGGGTGCTGAACGCATTGGCCGGACTGGTATCGGGCAGGCTGCCACGTCGCACGAACAGCTGGGCCACGGTGCCACTGAAGGTCTGGGTGCCCGTGATCCCCTTGAGCAGTTTCAGGGTTGCTCGCCCCCCGTTCACGCTGATCCCCCCCAGCAGGGAGACATTGAGTAGCCCGCCCACACAGGCACTCAGAAGCCCAGTGGTAGTGGTGTTGAAGGGGACGCTCTGGTATCCCCCCGCCGCATTGAACTCCACCTTGAGACCGAGATAGGAATTGAGCTTGATGAGGGTACCGAGGGGATCGGAGACGGTGGGCAGGCTGGTGGTGCCCTGGTAGTAGGCCGTCACCAGCAACCCGACAGAGATACCGATGCAATCACAACTGGCCGTGCCCGTGGTGGCGAAGGTCGCACTGCGGGTATCACCTGGCTGATAGAGATCGCTGACGGTGAGCGGCAAGGTGGCCACGAAGGGGCTGGTGCACTGGCCGTTCACCGCGTTCCCTTCCCCGGGCCAGAGTCCGGCCCCCAGCAACAGCGCCCCCATCAACAGGGAGTCGGGGCCATGACGACCGGTTGCATCACTCATGGTGACCTCCTTGGCTTCTGAGCGGCATGAAGGGCTCCTCACGATAGCTGCCCTCATCGTCTATCCAGCGCAGCCGGCCACTCGCCCCCGCCGGGACAACCCCCATGGGCAGGTGCAGAGTGCCGTAGGGTGGCAGTACGCCCCCCTCCCGCCAGGCAAGCTGCCAGTCCCCCATCGTCAGCAACACTTCGCTCAGACTGATGTGGAAGGGGCCCGGATTGGTGACACCGAGCCCGCCTTCGGAGAGGATCTGCCACTTCAGCTGGCGGACCATCCCAGCCACGGAGCCCGAAAGGCCGGGGGGGCGGTAGAAAAGCTTGATACGGGTGCGATAGGCCAGCTGGACACTCCCCTCGGTGGCATGGACCTTGGGGGGCAGGCCAAGCACGTTGAGCCAGAACAGGGACTCCCTGTCCCGGGGCAACCGGTTCTGCTCTCCTCCGATCACCCTCAGTGTCTGCCCCCTGCCTGGTCCGAGTCGCATCACGGGCGGCAGCACCAGAAAGGGAGTCGCCACCTCGCCAGGCCCCAGGCGCTCGTCTCCCAGGTCAACCCAGGCCTGCATCAGGCTGGGTCCGGTGCCGTCGTTGCGAACCATCAGGGCGGCCTCGCCCCCCTGATGGACGAGACGGGTCTGCATCAGCCGAATCGCGGCCTCCCCCCCCTGGGTCCACAAGAGGGCCCCGAACAGAACAAAACAGCTTGTCACCCCTACCCTGCTCCCACGTCCGCGCGAGTGCAGGTCATCACGGATGCCGTTCATGGTCCCGTCTCCATGTCGATGCAGCGCGCCGCCACCTGCTGGTAGGGCATGGCCGGATCCGGCGGGGGCATCCGATAGTCGAGGCGACACCCTTCATCGCTTGACTCCCCCCACTGGACGTAGAGCGTCCCCTGCTCGCCACGCACGAAGATAAGCCCTCCCTGCCCGACCACGGCCACCGATCCCCCCCGGTCATCGACCACGTCGGCCCCGAAAGGAGGGGCGCTGCCATCGTGTCGCTCGGCCTTGATGAGCAGTGGTTGCCCGACATGAGTCTCATAAGCGAGTTTCACGATGGCGCCCCGGCGGGGGGCCACCATACGGGCGCTGCCGTCGATCTCCACATCCAGTGGCAAACCGGTCGGGTCCAGCCCGATGACGTTGGTGCGATAGGGATTTAGCCCGGCCAGCACCGCATAGCCATCTCCATCCACCTCGCTGCCGATGCCGTGGCTCACCCTGGCCCCCTGGGCACCTTTGGCCTCCACCAGCGCCATGGTCTCTCCCTGGGTTTGCCCCATCACCCAGCCCTCTTCATGCACCAGCAAGGTCCCTTTGGCCGAGGCCACGTACTGGCCATACCCCTCCCCCTGGCTGGTACTGAGTCCCAACTGGGCGAACGCCGTCTGATACTGCACATTGGCCCCATACCCCCGGGTGCTGTCAGCTCCCCCAGGCCCCTGGCTCCCATAGACCCCGTAGTAGAAGCGCCCATCCCCGGAGCCTCCGTTGAGATCCAGTCTGGTGCTGGTCCCCAGTCCCTTCTGATAGGAGAGGGTACTGCCAAGGCGCGGAGCCCCCAGCTTGTCACCGATGGGGATACTCAGGCTCAGTACGTACTGATCGCCAGTGCCCTCTTCCAGAGAGTGGCTGGCCGACAAGGTCAAACTGCCCCAGTCAAATCCCCGGCTGTAACCGAACTGAAGGCTGCTGCTCTCCCCCTGACCGCTCCAGTAATCCCGGCGGATGCCATTGAAATAGAAATCACCCCACTCCCCCACGGGCTGGTTGATGTTGAGCTGGAAGCGATTGCGCTCACGCTGCAGACGATCCAGTGCGCCAGCCTGCATCGCTGCCACATCGCTCAGGTCGAGATAGCCTTCGCTGGAGAAGCGGTAGGCTGCCAGGGTGAAGTAGGTTCGGGTCAAATCCATCTGCTTGCTGTAGGTAAGGCGATAACTCTGGCCGGACAGGGAGGGAGGCAGATCCGCGCCCGAGGGTAAATCACTCGCCCAGGAACCGGTGACATCGAGGGCCAGGGCGCCGTAATCGGACCCCATGGCCGCCCCCCCCAGCAGAGCGGCATACTGTTTTGCGGCTATGGTTCCCCCGTAGAGAGTCAGGGTGTCCGACAGGCCGTGTCGATAGGTGCCTTGCAGAAAATCAGGCCCGTCTGGTCCGGCATCATTGCGATAACGTCCCAGAGTCAGGCTGAAGCGGGAGGTGTCGTGTCGCAGCATCTGCACCACGGAGGAAAACGGCAGGGTGAAGCGCTGCACGCTACCATCTGCCTCCGTGACCGTCACATCCAGGTCGCCGGCGAAACTGGTGGCATAGAGGTCGTCGATGGCGAAGGCCCCCGGCGCCACCTGGGTTTCATAGATGAGGGCATCGCCCTGGCGTATGGTGACCCTGGCATTGCTCTGGGCCACCCCGCGCACCACGGGAGCAAAACCCCGCTCGAAGTCGGGCAGCATGGCGTCGTCGCTGGCGATCTGCACACCGGTGAAAGGCACACTGTCGAAGCTGTCCCCCGGTGTGAAATATTCTCCCAGGGTGAGCTGGGCCGTGCGGGAGGTGACATCCCGCTGCACATAGCTGTTGAGGGGCAGATACCCCCCGCCAGATGTGCCTTGCCAGGAACCGTTGTGGCGCAGGCGCCAGGCCCCCAGGTTGAGACCCGTGTTGAGATTGACGCTGCTGCTGACCGGATCGCCCCCGTCATCCTGGTCGTTGTAGTACAGATTGGCGTTGTAACTGACGAAGGCGGCATTGATCCCCTGTACCCATTGATCCGGCCCGACATAATCGCGCCTGACCCGGCCAAGGTAGGCCTGGGGCAGGCTGAGATCACCGCTCAGGCTGGCAAGGTCGAAGGTAAAGCCGGCTCCCGGCACCAGGGCATTGACCTCGATGCAATCCTGTGCCAGTTGCGCCTTCACTGACGGCTGATCGGGTAGCTTGTCGAGGAGCAAACCCCATTGCGTCAACTGATCGGGCTGAAAACAGAATCTGGGAGTACCGGGGTCCGCCCCTGCTCTCACCTCCACCTGCTGATTCAGGCGCTCCCGGCCATTGAGGGTAATCTCGAGAGAATAGCGACCGGGAGGAATGAAATCGGCGCGGGAGAAGCGGGCCAGATCGATGTTGATCCCCAGACTGTCCAGCAAGCTGTTGTCAAATTCGACCTCTGCGGAGGGGGGGACCTCTGCGACGGGTTCATCAGCCATGACCATCCCTCCCCATCCCCCCAGCACAAGCAACCAACAAATCGATACAGGGAAGCATAAATCCGGGGGGAAATGGCATGAGATAGGCATCTTGAACGTCGCGACAGGGCTGCCGCGTACCAGATTCATGAGCAGGCAAGCGCCGCCATCCACCGAGCTCAATGGAAGACGAATTGGCCCACCTCGCGAGCACCGTAATCGTTGAGCCAATGGAAGGTCACCTTCTTGACATTGACGGCTCCGGAAAGGTGCTCCACGGGAAAGTCGAAGCTGCCACCCGGTACCACCATGCCGCCGCTCAGATTGCTGTAGCGTTTCGACTGGGCTGTCAGCAGTTCAAGATTGCTGATGCTGACGTGATAGAGGCTTGGATTGTGAGCCTGCAGTGCATAGCCTTGCCCCTGGCGGATCAGGCGCCAGCTGAGCTGATGGGCGGCACGCTCCACGTTGCCCGGCAGCCCAGTTGGCCGATAGAACAGCTTTATCCGGGAACGAAAGGCGAGTTGCACCATGTTCTGGCCCGGCTGGGTCGATTTCACGCTCGGCGGCACCTCCAGAACGTTGAGCCAGAACACGGATTCACGATCCTGGGGCAGTCCCCTTCCCACATAGGCGAGGCGCAAGGATTGGCCACGACGGGCTTCGATGCGGGTGATAGGGGGCGTGATGAGGAAGGGGAGCGCCTCGGCGCCGGGCCGGATGCGACGATCACCGGCGTCCAGCCACACCTGCACCAACGAGGGAGCGCTTCCCTTGTTGGTCAGCTCCAGCGTGACCTCCCGCGCACTGGCTGGATAGATGACCCTGGTCCCCGAGATCTGCACATGTCCCCAGCTAAACCAGGGCAGGAGCAGCAGGCACCAGCACCACCAGCCACTCCTTGTCCTGGCGAAAACGTGGGCAAGTAAAGAGCTCATGGCGCATGACTCAGTGATAATCCAGAGAGTAGATGAGGTCTGCCGAGACCAGACCCGCACCAACGGCCCCGGTGGCAATGTACTGGGCGCTGTAGTAAAGCGTTGCCCCGCCGGTAGCACTGAAGTTCACCAGCACGTTGTTGCCTGTATTGGTCCTCAGGTCGATGGGCGTGCTGTTGGCAGAGAGGATCTGCACTTCCACGTTTTGCGCCGGATTCTTGCCTCCCGACGCGACGGCCTTGTTGCTGAGATTGCCCGAGGTCTGCTCCACGCCGATGTTTTCGAAGTAGGCGCGCACCGAGCCCGTGGTCGGGCAACTGGTGAGGGCGAGGTTGAAACCGGTCGCCCCTGCGGTCTGCCCTATGCTGCCGAGGGCATTGGTACTGACGGTGGGCAGGGTGACGGTCGCCGATGCTGTACCCCCGTTGACCGCGATGGCACAGGTACCTGCGGTCACTTCCCCGTTGATGGTAATGACCCCGTTGAAGGCAACGGCGGGCATCGTCACGATCGCCAATGCGAGTCCGAATATCGAGAGCGCTTTCGTCTTCATCACAACCTCCTCTATCCCTGGATGTCGCTGGCGACTACGGTACCCCTGCCAGAGCTTCACAGCCTTGTCGCGGTAGGTGTCATTCAAAGACACCTTTAGTGACACTATAGTAAATAGCATGAAATTCTCATTTCCGCCCTCTACAAGGCAACCTCTGATGCACCCCATGGTCACGGTTGACGGACAGCACCGCCAGAATGTGGCATTATCTCCCCCCTCTTGCTTTCCCCCTGATCCGATGGAGCCATCATGCGCCGCCTCTTCTTTCTTCTCCTGCTGCTCGGCAGCCCTGCGCTTCACGCCGAACCGGGGTTTATCAGCCGCCTGCTCAACCACCCGGTGCCGGGGGGCGTGGCCGTGGTACCACTGGGAAGCGGGGCCAAGGCGCCCGCAGTGCGCTATCAGGACAAACCTGTGCTGGTGGTACAGGAAGACGGGAAGACGTGGATCGCCATCGTCGGCATCCCGCTCAAGAGCGCGCCCGGCCCCCATCAGGTGACCACCAGCGATGGCCGCACCTTGAGTTTCACGGTCGGCACCAAGCACTACCGTGAGCAGCACATCAAGCTCAAGAACAGCCGCCAGGTCAATCCGCTGGCCGAAGACATGACCCGCATCAACCGGGAGCTTGCCGAACAGACCCGCGCCTACCAGACCTTCAGCCCGGCTCAGCCGAGCAACCTGCTGTTTGACAAGCCGGTCCAGGGCCCGCTCTCCAGTCCCTTCGGGCTGCGCCGCTTCTTCAACGGCGAGGAGCGCAACCCCCACTCCGGCCTCGACTTCGCGGTCGGAGCCGGCACTCCCATCAAGGCACCAGCCGCTGGCAAGGTCATCCTCATCGGCAACTACTTCTTCAACGGCAATACGGTGTTCGTCGACCACGGCCAGGGCCTCATCAGCATGTTCTGTCACATGTCGAAGGTGGACGTAAAGCTGGGCCAGAGCCTGCCCCGCGGCGGCATCGTCGGCCGGGTCGGCGCCACCGGCCGCGCCACCGGTCCCCACATGCACTGGAACGTCAGCCTCAACGACGCCCGCGTCGACCCCGCCATCTTTATCGGTGCCTTCAAGCCCTGAGGCCGGCGACCTGCCGCCCACAGGCAGGGAATGAAAAAGGCAGCCGAGGCTGCCTTTTTCATGGACGCATGACCACATCTCAGGCAGCGCTGTGCTGGCGCCCCTCCCTGCTCATCGCCCGCCACATCACCAGGACCAGCAGAGTGCTGCAAGTGGGCAGCGCCAGCCAGACACCGGCCACTCCCCACAGGGAGGAGAAGCCCCACAGGAAACCGCCGATCAGCACCAGCTTGCCGCCGGTGAGCAGGGAAGCGATGCGGGCCCGGTTGATGGCCTGGAAATAGGTGGCCCCCACCAGCAGCAAGCCTTCCATGGGCAGCCCCCAGAAGTAGAGCCAGATACCGAGGGTCGCCACCGGCAACAGGGCAGCATTGTCCCCTGCAAACAGATAAACCACTGCCTCTGGCCACAGATACAGCGGGATCATCCCGCACAGTGCCACCGCCATGGTCACTCCCAATGCCAGGTTGCGCACCCGCAGCACCCGTGCCCAGTTGCCCGCCCCGGCATTGAAGCTGGCGATGGGCTGGATGCCCATGGCGATCCCCTCGAAGATGAGATAAAAGAAGGCCTCGCTGTAGCTGATGACCCCATAGGCGGCCACGTGCAGCGAAGTGCCCACCGAGAGCAGCGCCTTGTTGTGCAGCGCCAGCACCACCGAGAGGTAGAGGTACATCAGAAAACTCGACACCCCGAGTCGCAATGTCTCCCCCATCAGCCGCCAGTCGGGCACCAGGGTATCCCAGCGAATGCGCAACTGGCTGCGGGGGGTAAAAAAGTGCCACAGACACAGGCCTCCGGTGACCGCCTGGGAGAGCATGGTCGCGATGGCGGCCCCCGCCAGCCCCCAGGGGATCACCGCCATCAGCAGGTAGTCGAGCAGCACGTTGAGTACGCCGCCCCCCACCAGGATCCAGGTGGTGAGGCCGGGTCGCCCGTCGTTGCGCAGCAGGGCGGTAAAGGCCATGGAGAGCACCGCGAACACCCCGAGCCAGGCGTACCACTGCAGATAGGCGAAGCCTGCGTCGAAGATGACCCCCTGCGCGCCCATCCAGACAAGCATGGCCTCGCCGTAACGAATGCCAATGAAGGCGAGCAGCGCGGAGGCGATGAGCACCATCACCAGGGCATTGCCGACGATGTGGCGCGCCCTGGCCTGCTCCCCCTTGCCCAGATAGAAGGAGGCCAGCGACGAGGATCCCATGCCAATAAGAGCCCCCACCGCATAGAGCACGGCGCAGATGGGGTACGCCAGCATCATGCCGGCCAGCCCGTCCTGGCCCAGGATATGGCCGACGAAGATGCCGTCAATGGTGACATAGATGCCGGTGACCAGCATGGCGGCCACCGTGGGGGTGACGTAACGCAAGAAGAGGCGGGAAAGGGGGGCCGTGCCCAGATCGACGGAGGACATAAATTGCTCAATGAAGGGGAACGGCCAGAATAATAGCCAAACAAGACCCAGATCACCCGTTATTTGTGCCGTGGATCATTCATCTTGAGGGCTTTACCCGCCCCGGCCCCTGCTTTAGGCTAGGGCGACTTCTCCTGAACGGAAACGTGCGCCATGTTGCAACGCCTGCTCTGTCTGATGCTCTGTCTCAGCCTGTTCCCCTTCTCCGCTGTCCAGGCCGATGATGCCATCACTCAGGTAGAGGAGCTGCTGCAAAGCATCCCCAAGACGGATACCCCGGAAAATCAGCAACTGCGGGAGAGCTACCAGCAGGCGCTGCAATATGCCCGGGATGCCCAGCGCTACCGGGAACAGGGCAAGGCCTACCAGCAGATCCTCATCGACTACCCCAAGGAGTCCGCCCGTCTCAAGGAGGGGCTGCACAACTATCAGCCCCAGTCCCGCCCGTCCCTCTCCTCCCTCAAGGAGGATGCCCTGCGCCAGGCCATCAGCCTGAGCAGCAACCGCCAGCTCAACCTGCGCAAGGAGCGTCAGGCGGTGACCGACAGCCTCAACCAGCTGGAGAGCACGGGCCAGGAGTATCACCTGCGGGTCGACGAGTTGCGCAAGCAGTTGCTCCAGACCCGCTCCCTGCTCGATCGCCTGAGCTTCAGCAACGAGTCGGACAGGTTGCAGGAGGCCCAGCAACTGGCCACCCGACTCAAGGAGCAGAGCCTCTCCGACCGGATCCAGATGCTGGAGCTGGAGCAGCTCTCCGCCCAGCAGCGCAACGATCTGGGCAAGCTCAAGCTGCAGGAGCTCAACCTCGCCATCACCGACGAGGATGAGTGGCAGACCAGTCTGCTTGCCCAGCAGAACCAGCTGCGCCGGGACAAGACCGAGCAGGCCCTGGCCGAGAGCGAACGCCTGCGCCGCCAGCTCACCTCTGACCTACCCCTCTTGCAGGAGCAACAGCAGCAAAACCAGGCCCTCTCCCTGCAACTGGGGGCCCTCGAGGACCAGATTGAACGGGTGCAGGACGAGCAACGGGGGGTGGACACCTCCCTCTCCGGGCTCAACGAGCTGGTCAATTCGGTGCGCGAACAGCTGGAGTGGTTGCAGATAAGCAACGCCTACGGCGAGAACCTGCGCAGCAAGCTGGCCGATCTGCCCGCCTACTTCCCGCTGGAGCGGCTGGAGTCCGCCATCGTCAAGGCGCGCATGGCCAAATACCAGTACGAGACCGAGCAGGATGCCCTGAAGGATCCGGTGCAACTGCGCAACAGCCTGCTCAGTGGAGACGGCATCACCCTGGACAGGGCCCAGCGCGCCGTGCTGGACAACCTGCTCAAGGCGAGACGGCAACTGCTGACCCGGCTCAACGATGCCTCCGATACCCTCATTCAGGAGCAGACCCGCCTCAAGCTGCTCTACAGCCGCCAGAACAGCAAGATCGACGAGATCCGCGAACTCAGCGCCAGCCATCTGTTCTGGATGCCGGACGTGCGCCCCCTGAGCCCGGCGGTGCTGCTCGGCGTCCCGGCCGCCCTCGGCCTTGCCTTCAATCCGGCCAACTGGCTGCAACTGCCCAGGGCCATCGCCGAGAACAACCCCCTGAGCCTGACCCTGGCTGGCCTCGGGCTGCTGGGGCTGGCCTGGTGCTGGCTGAAACTGGCCCGCCACCTCATTCAATACAGCCAGTACATTGCCCCGCGCATCGGCAAGGTAACCCAGGACAAGTTCAGCCTCACCAGCCGGTTGCTGGTGCGCTCCGTGCTCGCCGCCCTGCCGCTGCCCGCCATGGTGCTCATGGTGCACGGCCTGCTGGACGGCGCCTGGCAATATCCCTTCGCGGTGGCGGTGGCCCGGGGCCTGGGTGAAATCTGGTTCCTGCTGCTGGCCCTGCTGGTGGCGCGCCACCTCACCCTGGAGAAGGGGATCCTCATCCTCCACTTCCGCTGGCAGAAGGAGCGGGTGCAGCGAGTGTGGGGACAGTTTCGTACCCTGCTGCTGGTGCTGATCCCGAGCTTCTTCGTACAGGGCATGGCGAGCAGCTATCAGGAACACGCCTTCTACGACTCCCTGGGACGCCTCGCCTTCATCATCGGGGCCCTCTGGCTGCTGCTCTTCTTTGCCCGCCTCAACCGGGAAAAACTGCCCCTCACCTGGGGTCAGGCAGACATGACCAAGCCCCATCTGCTGCACCACTTCATCTGGAACAGCCTGATGCTGGCCCCGCTGCTGGCGGTGCTGGGCGCCCTGTTCGGCTACTTCTACACCTCCCGCACCCTGCTGCGCCAGCTGGAGCTGAGCCTGCTGGCGGGGCTCGGCTGCCTGCTCGTCTACTATCTGGCCCACCGCTGGATGCTGATCCAGCGCCGCCGACTCGCCTTCGATCGCGCCAAGCAGAAGCGGGCCGAGATCCTGGCGCAGCGGGAGCGGGAAGAGGACGATCTCAGCTCCGAGATCCCCGATGTGGTGGAGGAGCCCGAGCTGGATCTGGATACCATCAGCGCCCAGTCCCTCGGCCTGGTGCGCACCCTGCTGATGCTGGGCTTCACCATGCTGGTGGTGGTGCAATGGTCGGATCTCAACTCGGCATTCAGCTTCCTCAGCAGCATCGAGGTGTGGCAGGTGAGCAGCAAGGTGGCCGGCATCGAGCAGCTCTCCGCCATCACCCTGCAGGATCTGATGCTGACCGTCTTCGCCTTCATCCTGACGGTGGTCACCGCCCGCAACCTGCCAGGGTTGATGGAGCTCACCCTGCTCCAGCACCTGAGCCTCTCCCCCGGCACCGGCTTCGCCCTCACCACGGTGAGCAAGTACCTGGTGCTGCTGATTGGCGCCCTCACCGGCTTCTCCATGCTCGGCATCGACTGGTCCAAAACCCAGTGGCTGGTGGCAGCACTCTCCGTGGGGCTGGGCTTCGGCTTGCAGGAGATCTTCGCCAACTTCGTCTCCGGTCTCATCATCCTGTTCGAAAAACCGATCCGCCTGGGTGACACCGTCACCATCCGGGATCTCACCGGCACCGTCACCAAGATCAAGACCCGCGCCACCACCATAGTGGACTGGGACAGGAAGGAGATCATCGTCCCCAACAAGGCCTTCATCACCGAGCAGTTCATCAACTGGTCCCTGTCCGATGCCATCACCCGGGTCCGCTTGCGCATTCGGATCGGCCTGACCCAGAATCCCAAGCAGGTACAGCAACTGCTGGAGCAGAGCGTGCGCGAATCCACCCTGGTGCTGGATACGCCCGCCCCGGAGGTGTTCCTCATCGAGTTCACCGACTCGGCCCTCATCTACGAGATCCGGCTCTACGTCAACAACATGGATCACCGGATGCCCATTACGCACGAGGTACATTCCCTGATCCTGGAGAAACTCGGCCAGGTCGGCATGCATCTGCCACATCAGCAGATCGACATCCGGATGAGCCGGGGATGAAGCCCCCAAAGACGACAACAGGAGCCATCATGCAGATCATTGCCCATCGCGGTGCCAGCGGCCTGGCTCCGGAGAATACCCTCAAGGCGATGAGCCTGGCGCTGGATCTGGGTGCCAAAGCCATCGAGCTGGACGTGCAGTGGGCCGACGGAGAGCTCTGGGTCTTCCACGACCGGCGGCTGGAGCGCTGCACCAACGGCCAGGGTGTACTGACCGGGCAATCCCGGGAGTACCTGGCGAGCCTGGATGCGGGGGACGGGGAGCGGATCCCGACCCTGTGGCAGGTGATGGCACTGGTGGCGGGGCGCTGCGAACTGCACATCGAGCTAAAGGGCGCCCACACCGCCGAGCCGGTGGCCGCCCTGACCAGGCGGGCCGAGGCCGAGCTTGGCTTTACCCAGGCGCACTGGATCGTTTCCTCCTTTCATCATCCCGAGCTGTTACGCTTCAAGGGACTGCGACCGGAAATCAGGATCGGCGCCCTCACGGCCAGCCTGCCCCTCGACGGCGCCGCCTTTGCCGAGACGCTGGGGGCCTGGTCACTGAACTGCGACGTGGATTTCGTCGACGAGACCCTGGTGGCGGATGCCCATCGCCGGGGGCTCAAGATCCTGGTCTATACAGTCGACGAAGTGAGTGATGGGATCGCCCTCGCCAGCATGGGTGTCGATGGCATCTTCACCAACCGGCCAGATCGATTCAGCTGAGTATCGGCGCGGCCTGGCAGGCCACAAGGAGGTGAAAAGAATTGAAAAAATGCGGTGCACCGGGATACATAAAGTCCATAGCCAGCCGATACAGAGTTGGCTCATAACAATAACAAACACCATGGATCTCTGACTGACGCTCACAAGGATGTAAACATGAACCTATCCATCAAGAACAAGCTGGTCCTCTCCATCGGGGCCATCATTCTGGTCATCACCGGCCTGCAGGTCTGGTACAACACCTCCCAGTTGCGCAGTGAAACCCAGCGGCTGATCTGGAGCTTCATCGACGACAGCTCGGTCGCCAACGTCAAGGGGATCTCCCGCTGGCTCGACGCCCGCATCAATCTCGTCACCGCCACCAAGGAAGCCTTCGCCAAGGAAGACGAGCCCCTCAGCCACCTGGCCCAGTCCATGAATGCGGGCAACTTCGATCTCGTCTACGTGGGCACCAAGGATGGCCGGATGATCCAGAGCAAGCCGACCGATCTGCCGGCCGGCTATGATCCGCGCCAGCGCCCCTGGTACAAGGACGCCATGGCCGCCGGCAAGCTCGCCATCACGGCCCCCTATGCCGACATCACCACCGGCCAGCTCATCATCACCATCGCCGAGCCCTTCAGTCGCGGCAACACCGACGGCGTCATCGCCGGTGACGTCTCCATCGACGGCCTGGTGAAAGACGTGCTCGCCATGAACTCGGAAGGCACCTATGCCATTCTGGTGGACAGCAACGGCACCATCATCGCCCACCCGGACAAGGATCTGACCCTCAAACCCGCCACCGCCATCTCCCCGGAACTGACGGCAGCCAAGGTCAACGAGCTGGCCCATGATAACACCATCTCCGAGATGGATATCAGCGGCAAGGCGAGCGTATTCGACCTCACCGAGATCCCCAACACCAACTGGTATTTCGGCATCGTGGTGGACGAAGCGGTCGCCTACCAGTCCGTCTCCCGCATGGTCACCTCCGCCCTCATTCAGGGATTGCTGACCATCCTCATCGTGGCGGGCTTCTCCTATGTCGCCATCAACGGCTCCCTGGCGCCGCTAAAAACTCTGGGCGAGGCAATTGCCGATCTCTCCCGCGGCAACGGCGATCTCACCCGTCGCATCAAGATCGAGCGTGAAGACGAGGTCGGTACCGTCGCCAAGCACGTCAACACCTTCATCGAGCGCATCCACGTCATGGTGCAGGACATCTCCAACTCCTCCACCCAGCTCAACCAGCAGGCCAGGTCTTCCCACGACATGGCGGAGAAATCCAACCAGGGGCTGGCCCGCCAGCAAAACGAGATCTCCCAGATTGCGACCGCAGTACACGAGATGTCCGCCACCGCCGTCGAAGTGGCCAGCAACGCCGAGCAGACCGCGGAAGCGGCCCGCAGCTCCTCCAGCAGTTGCGAGCACGGCAAGCAGGTGATTGCCCGCAACCAGCGCTCCATCACGGATCTCGCCACCCAGGTCAAGCAGGCCTCCGGCATCATTCAGGAACTGGAGAAGAACGCCCAGGAAATCAACACCATCCTCTCCACCATCCAGGGCATCGCCGAGCAGACCAACCTGCTGGCGCTCAACGCCGCCATCGAGGCCGCCCGGGCTGGCGAGCAGGGACGCGGCTTTGCCGTGGTGGCCGACGAGGTGCGGGTGCTTTCCCAGCGCACCCACAGCTCCACCGTCGAGATCCGCAGCATGATCGAGACCCTGCAGCGCAACACCCAGGGCGCCGTCAGTACCATGCACGAGGGTCAGTTGCTGGCCCAGAACAGCGTGGAAGATGCCAACGATGCGACCCAGGCGCTGGAGCAGATCACCACCTCCATCAACCAGATCTCCGACATGGCGACCCAGATCTCCAGCGCCGCCGAGGAACAGCGTGCCGTCACCGACGAGGTGAGCCGCAACATCCAGGCGGTCAAGGATGTCTCGGACGAGCTGGCAGTGGATGCGGACAGCTCCCGCAATCTGTCGGCCCAGCTTAAAAATATTTCAGGTGAATTGAATAATCAGGTCGGCATGTTCCGCATCTGATCGACCATGGGAAGAAAGGGGCCGTTCAGGCCCCTTTTTTTATAAACCCTTTTTGTTTCAACGGTTATAATCCCCTTTCGAGACCCTAAACCCTGTGATCGACATCTCCTTTTACCCATGTGTGGGAGACGGGCCCAGTCTGTCATGGCTATATTCGCATTACTTTTTTGATGCCTAATCTCGATATGTCATCGTGATAATAGTTATCATTAAACTGTTTTGATAAAAAACTTAAAAACTTTATGGGCAATACCCAAAAAGAGAGGCATTTCTCATTTTTTTGAAAGAAAACTACGTATAATCTTGGAGTTAAAATCACCAGAGTAGCGAGTACGGCTGATCCAGATCACTGATGGATGGCGATAATGACGGCATTTTCATCCAAGGAATGGGGTGGTTTTAATAAAAATCACCGTTGCCAAGCACTAAAACAAAGCAGTTTGACTTGCATCAAGCCTGAATTTTTTTCATAGAGCAAAATCGTGCCCAGCAAATCTATCCCTAAGGAGGCAGATGTGGATATTATCAAGACCGATGTTGCCATCATCGGTGCCGGTGGCGGTGGCCTGCGTGCCGCAATCGCCATTGCAGAAGCCCACCCGGAGCTGGAAATCGCCCTGATTTCCAAGGTCTATCCGATGCGCAGCCACACAGTGGCCGCCGAAGGTGGCGCCGCAGGCGTCGTCCGCGATGACGACTCCCTGGAAAACCACTTCAACGACACCGTCTCCGGTGGTGACTGGTTGTGTGAGCAGGACGTAGTCGAGTACTTCGTCAACAACGCCACCAACGAGATGATCCAGCTGGAGCACTGGGGTTGCCCCTGGAGCCGCAAACCGGACGGCAAGGCCAACGTGCGCCGTTTCGGCGGGATGAAGATCCCCCGCACCTGGTTCGCCGCCGACAAGTCCGGCTTCCACATCCTGCACACCCTGTTCCAGACCTCCATCAAGTACCCGACCATCAAGCGCTTCGACGAGCACTTCTGTCTGGATCTCATCGTGGAAGATGGCCGCGTCCAGGGTGTCGTCACCTTTGACATCCAGAACGGCATCACCCGCTTCATCCAGGCCAAGTCCGTGGTGCTGGCCACCGGCGGCGCAGGTCGTGTCTATCGCTACAACACCAACGGTGGCATCGTCACCGGGGACGGCATGGCCCTGGCCTACCGCCACGGCGTACCGCTGCGGGACATGGAGTTCGTCCAGTATCACCCGACCGGTCTGCCGGGCACCGGCATCCTGATGACCGAAGGTTGTCGTGGTGAGGGTGGCATCCTGCTCAACAAGGATGGCTATCGCTACCTGCAAGATTACGGTCTGGGCCCGGAAACCCCGGTCGGCCAGCCGAAGAACAAGCACATGGAGCTGGGTCCGCGCGACCGTCTCTCCCAGGCCTTCTGGCAGGAGCAGCAAAAAGGCCGCGTGATCCAGGGCCCCATGGGCGACGTGGTTCACCTCGACCTGCGCCACCTTGGCGAGAAGTATCTGAAAGAGCGTCTGCCCTTCATCTGCGAACTGGCCAAGGCCTATGTGGGTGTGGATCCGGTAAAAGAGCCGATTCCGGTACGTCCGACCGCCCACTACACCATGGGTGGCATAGAAACCGACGGCAAGTGCGCCACTCGTCTGGCCGGTCTCTATGCCGCTGGCGAATGTGCCTCCGTCGGTCTGCACGGCGCCAACCGTCTGGGTTCCAACTCCCTGTCCGAGATCGTGGTCTTCGGCAAGGTGGCCGGTGAGCAGGCAGCCGAGTATGCCGCCACCCAGCAACACGGCAACACCCAGGCACTGGTCGCCAAGGCCGAGGCGCTCATCAAGCAGCACCTCTCCCTGCTGGACATCGACGGCACCGAAAACCCGGCGGATATCCGCAACGAACTGGGCATGTCCATGGAAGCCGGTGTCGGTATCTACCGTACCGAAGAGCTGATGCAGGGCACCATCGACAAGATCAACGAGCTGAAAGCCCGTTACAAGAAGATCAAGATCAACGACAAGTCCTCGGTCTTCAACACCGACCTGCTGTACGCCATCGAGCTGGGCTACATGCTGGACGTGGCGGAAGCCATGGCGCACTCCGCCATCAACCGCAAAGAGTCCCGCGGTTCCCACCAGCGTCTGGACGGTTACGAGGAGCGCGATGACGTCAACTTCCTCAAGCACACTCTCTCCTTCTACAACGGCGAAGGGGCCCCGACCATCGACTATTCCGATGTGAAGATCACTAAATCCCAACCGGCCAAGCGCGTGTACGGTTCCGAGGGTGAGAAACAAGACGAGGCTAAGAAGAATGGCTGAGATGATCGAAATTGAAATCCTGCGCTACCGTCCCGAGCAGGATAACGAGCCCTGGATGCAGACCTTCCAGGTGCCCTACCTCAAAGAGATGTCCCTGCTGGATGCGCTGCAATACATCAAGGATCATCTGGACTCCACCTTGAGCTTCCGCTGGTCCTGCCGGATGGCGATCTGCGGCTCCTGCGGCATGATGGTCAACGGCATTCCGAAACTCGGTTGCAAGACCTTCCTGCGGGATTACCTGCCGGGCAAGATGACTATCGAACCGCTCAACAACTTCCCCATCGAGCGCGATCTGGTGGTCGACATGTCCGACTTCATCGAGAAGCTGGAGAGCATCAAGCCCTACATCATCCCGTCCGAGCCGCGCAACCTGTGCGATGGCGAGTACACCCAGACCCCGGCTGACATGGCGAAGTATCACCAGTTCTCCATGTGCATCAACTGCGGTCTGTGCTACGCGGCCTGCCCGCAATATGGCATCAACAAGAAGTTCACCGGTCCGGCGGCCCTGGCACTGGCCTATCGCTACAACGCCGACAACCGCGACAGCGCGTCCAAGGAGCGGATGAAGATCATCAGCCAGGACGAGGGCGTCTGGGGCTGTACCTTCGTGGGCTACTGCTCCGAAGTGTGCCCGAAGGGCGTGGATCCGGCCGCCGCCATCCAGCTTGGCAAGGTCGAGAGCGCCAAGGACTACATGATCGCCATGTTCAAGCCGGATTGAGACCAGGAGTGAGACCATGAACAACACTGAGAGCAAACGTAAGCCCTACGTGCGCGAGATGAAGAAAGACTGGTGGCTGAAGAATGCCTTCTACACCGGTTACATGATCCGCGAAGGCACCAGCATCTTCGTCTCCATCTACGCCGTCGTGCTGATGTGGGGTCTGCTGCGCCTGGTACAGGGTCAGGAGGCATTCAACGGCTGGCTGGAATCCCTGCAGAGCCCCATTGCCATTCTGTTCCACGTCATCGCCCTGGCAGCCTGCCTGTTCCACGCCAAGACCTGGTTCGCACTGGCACCGAAAGCCATGCGCATCTTCCGTGGCGAAGACCTGGTGCCGGAGAAGCCGATCGTCATCGCCCAGTATGTGGCGCTGGCGGCGGTATCCCTGCTTGTCCTGATCATCGTGGCCTGAGGAGAAAACCATAAGACGTTCTGACGAACCCGGTTATTGGTGTCTGTTTGGTACCGGGCTCTCACTCAGAAACGTTGGCCACGATCACTCAATCATGATTTGAGGAAAAAATATGAGACGTTCTGACGAGCCAATTTACTGGGGTCTGTTTGGTGCGGGTGGCATGGTGGTTGCCATGCTGCTGCCGGTCATTGTCCTCATCACAGGTCTGCTGGTGCCCATGGGCATCATGGATGTGGAGACCATGAGCTACGAGCGCGTGCTGGCATTCGCCAGCTCCTGGTGGGGTGCCTGCATCCTGCTGGTGATCATCGCCCTGCCCGTCTGGCACGGCATGCACCGCATCTACCACGGCCTGCACGATCTGGGGATCCACACCACCAAGCTGCACCACTATGTGTTCTATGGCTTCGCCTTCCTGGTGTCCGCCATCACCGTCGGCCTGCTGATGGTGCTGGTGCTCCAGTAAGCACATCCTGACTGCATGACAAACCGGGCGCAGTGCCCGGTTTTTTTATGACCATCTTCCGCGGTTCATCTCCACCCGGCAGCTGGCCTGCGCGCTCGTTCAGCATCCTTCACCAGAGCCTCGGTGCCGGCTCACGACCGTTTTCCGCGTAGTAGAGCGACGGCAGAAACTGCGCCAGATAACTGAACTCGCTGTAGCAGTGGCGCATCAGGTTGAAGCCTATCTCGTCCGGCACCTCGTCAAACGGATTGGCGCAGGCTTTGCCCAGCAGGAAGCGGCTGCGCAGCACACAGCCATAAGGGGTATCGCGCGCCAGGTGCAGCATCTCGCCATCCAGCGGCGCACCGTTGTCATCCAGAGCTACCTCGTCGCCAAAGCCGATACGGGCGCAGATGGCGGCAGAGAGAGCCTGCGTCTCCCGCGCCTCCTGTAGCGATTGCGGGGCGAACACCTCTTCGGCACCGTGGAACTTGAGGCGAGCTGCCACCGGCGGCAGCTCGGCAAGCCACTCCACCGCCTCTATGCTGGCTCCCACATAGCGCTCCCCTTTTTTCCAGTGATGATCCCAGCCCCGGTGCTCGACATGGTCGTGGGGGTGCCACCACCTGATGTGCTGGGTCGTCTCGAAGAAGGTGAACCACCAATCCAGCATGCGCCCCTTGCAGCCGTGCAGATCGGTGCGGATGGCGACCGTCAGCAGGCCGTCGGTGCTGCGGGTCAGACCCATTTCCAGGCGCAGCGGCTGCGGCCTGAGCAACTCGTTGATGTCATTGACGCCCCAGGGGGCAAACAACGGGGAAGTATCCATGATGAGACTCCAATAAATTACGAAACGAAATTCGTTTCTTAAATTACGCTATGCCTGTATGCTTAGTCTGTCAATGCTTTCCAGGAGCCCATATGTCGCACCAGAACGATGAAGAAACACGCTCACGAGGCCGTCCGGTCACCCCGGAAGCCGACCTTCGCGCCGCCCTCGCCGAGGCGACGCTGACTTTGTTGCTCAAGGGAGGCTACGGCGCTGCGACCGTGGATGCGGTGGCCAAAGAGGCGGGAGTTGCCAAGAAGACCCTCTACCGCTTCGCCGCCAATCGCGACGAGCTGGTGGCGCAGGCGGTGCGCAGCTGGACCGATGCCTTCCAGCCGGCCTTCGAGCAGGATGCCGCTCATCCAGGCGCCCTAGGGGAGATGCTGGAGCTGGGCTTGCAGGCCATAGCGGGACAGGTGCTGAGCGCACCGGCGGTGGGCATGTTCCGGCTGCTGCAGCATGAGTTCGCGGGGCGGGATGCCCTGCTGGCGGCCTATCAGGAGAACGGTATTGCCCGCGGCAGGGCGACGCTGGCGGCGTGGCTACAGCGCCAGCAGCAACTGGGCTGGCTTCGGGAGCTGGACACCGCCCAGACCAGCGATCTGTTGCTGGCGATGACCATGGCGGAGCCGCTGCGCCAGATGGCGCTCGGCTTGCTGGCGCCGGGCAGCGACATTCGCGAGCGCATCACCGCGGCCGTTGCGCTGGTGCTGCCCGGCTTGATGCGAGGGTAGGCGTCCTTCCTCAGCGTGCCACCTCCTGCCATTGAGCCAGCAAGGGCGCAGGGATGGCGCCGTAGCGCAGGGTCGGGGTCTGGTGCCACTGCGCCAGCTTCTGGATGGCCTTGCCCAGATCCTGGGCCAGGGTCCGGGTCACCCTGACCCCGTCTTCCAGATAGAGGCTCTTGACCTCAAACACCCCCTCCTTGCGATGGGCCTTGGCGTCCATCCTGCCCACCAGCTTGCCGCGATGCAGCAACGGCAGCACGAAATAACCGTACTGGCGCTTGGGGGCCGGGGTATAGCACTCGATGCGATAGTCAAAACCAAACAACTCGCTGGCCCGCTTGCGATCCCACACCAGCGGGTCAAAGGGCGAGAGCACGGCGGTGTGGCTCGCCTTGAGGGAGCCCGCCTGGGCCCGGACCAGTTCATCGGCCAGGGAGGCGTGAACGAAGGCTCCGTGCTGCCACCCCTCCACTCGTACCGGCAACAGCTCCCCCTCGTCCGCCAGCTGGTGGAGCAGGGCGTCGTATTTCCCCCGTTTAAGGCGATAGTAATCCGCCACCCAGCCGGTCTTGACCAGCCCCAGCGCCCGGCAACTGGCTCGCACCATGTCCCGCCGGGCGAGATCAGGACTCGGCAGATCCCGCTCGTCATTCCACTCCGGCATGACCCGCTCGGCGAGATCGTAGACCCGCTGGAAATTGCGCCGTTCGCGCACCATCAGCTGGCCTGCGGTAAACAGCACCTCCAGGTGGCGCTTTTCGGGCTTCCAGTCCCACCAGCCGTTGCCCTTGTCCCCCTTGCGCTCGAAGTCTGCCGCCCGCACCGGGCCATCCTGGCGTATGCGCTCCACTATCTGCGCTATCTCGCCGCCGTGGGTCTTGAGCCACTGGGCGGAGAACTTCCAGCCCATGGCTGCGGGATCCAGCATGCGATGGCGCAGCAGCCGGTAATCTTCCCGGGGGACGAAACAGGCCTCGTGGGCCCAGTATTCGAAGAGGTCACCATCGGCCAGCAGTTGTTCCAGCCAGCGCGGATCGTAATGGCCGAGACGGCTGAACAGCACCAGATAGGGGCTGCGGGCCACCACGGAGATGGTGTCTATCTGCAGCAACGCCATGCGGCGAATGCAGGCGAGCAGGTCGGCGGGGGTTGCTCTGGCGCGGCGCGGGGTCAGCAGCCCCTGGGCCGCCAGTTGCAGGTGGCGGGCGTCTTGCAATGAGAGGTGGGGGATCGACATGGAGATAGGGGCATCCGTTCCTGGGTATCAGGCCACCAGCATGCCCAACTCATGGCCAAATGAAAACGCCCGGCTCAGGGTTTGGTGAACACCGCCACATCGGCATGAGGAAACTCGACCTCTGCCTGCCAGCGGACCGCCAGGGCACGGAACGAGGCCTCGGCGAAGAAGACGATGTGGGTGGGATCGTGGCGATAGCGCCAGGTCTTGAAGCGCTCGTCCCCCAGCACCCGCTGGGTCTGCAACACCAGCACCCCGCCGGGCTTGAGGCAGCCCCAGAGCGTGTCCAGCACGGCGCGGGGGGTGGCGATGTGCTCTATCACCTCGGTGCTGGTGATGAAGTCATATTGCCTTGTCAGGCACTCTGGGTCGTCGGCATAGAACTTGTCGTAGCCCGCCATCTCGAAGCCCGCCTCCCGCCCCATGGCGATGAGGGCAGGCCCGGGGCCGCAGCCAAAATCGAGGCCGCTGGCAGGAGGCGACACCCGGGCCAGCACCTCGCCAAAGGCACGCATCAGAAAGGCCCGGTAGCGGGGATCGTCCACCCGGTTGTCGTGCCCGTCATAGACCGCCTTCTCAGCCCCCTCGTCCAAGTGGTCCGCCTCGTCCATCCAGACCAGCTCGCACGCCAGGCAGCGGTAATAGCCCTTGCCCGCCACCGGCAGGACATGGTGCCGAGGGGAGAGACACAGGGGACAGTGAACAGGGGATGACATGGCAACTCCTCGGGTGGCGACAGCGGGGCAGATTGCCTGCCACGCCCGCTGCTGGCAACTGTTTTGTCTGGTGCCCCCATCGACCCCCGTTCACCCCCCGCCAGTTTTTTTCGTCTTTTTTTGCGCCTTAAGGGTTTCTTAAGTTTGCCCTTTTACTCTCATCCCATCGCAAGAGAAGGAGCCAACCATGACCATCGAGATCCAAGCCCCCTACCGGTTGATCCTGGCCGAATCCCCGCAGCAGGTCATGGCGCTGCAAACCTATATCCAGGCCGCCTACACCCTCGAGTTCAACGCCCGCATTCCCCATTTTCTGCCCTGCCTGCTCGGGCTATACCGGGCAGATGGCGTGCTGGTCGGTGCCTGCGGCCTCAATCAGGCCTGCCATGGCGAGCACGAGCAACCTCTCTATCTGGAGCAATATCTGGAGCAGCCTGTCGAGGCCGCCATCGAGACTCGTCTTGGGGTACGTCCGGCCCGCCACCGCATCATCGAAGTGGGCAATCTTGCCTGCAGCGAACCGGGTCACGCCCGCCTGATGTTTGCCGCGCTGTGCCGTCTGCTGTGTGACAACGCCCTGGACTACGTGGTGTTCACCGGCACCGCCAAGCTGCGCAACAGCTTTACCCGCCTGCGTCTCAACCCGGTGGAGCTGGCACTCGCAGAGGCCCATCAGGTGGGAGAGGATGCCAGCGCCTGGGGCGAATACTACCGCTGCCAGCCCAAGGTGATGGCAGGCGACATCAACCAGGGGCGCGAGGTGCTCGCACAGAGCAGCCTGCTGCTCAACCTGCTGGGGCCCATGCCCCGCCTTTTTAACCATGCCGACATCGACAGGAGGTGCGCGCAATGACGCTGTTCGACACCATCGCCCACCATGCCAGCCAGACCCCGCACCAGCCTGCGCTGCTAGGCAGCCAGGGTGAGCTGGATTACCAGAGCCTGTGGCAGCAGATCCAGCAACTGGCTGGCGTGCTGCAAGGGGCCGGCATCCGCCGCCTGGCCCTGCAACTCGACAACGGCCTGCCCTGGGCGCTGATCGATCTCGCCTGCACCTGGGCCGGCATCGTGGTCATCCCGGTTCCCCACTTCTTCAGTCCGGCGCAGCAGACGTGGCTGCTGGAAAGCAGCGGAGCAGACGCCCTGGTCGGCCCGGAGCACCAGGGGTGGCAAGCCGCCTCACCCCTCGTGCTCATGGCAGGCAGGCCCGATGAGCAGGCCGTGCCCCTGTGGCGCCGCATCCCGGCCCGCCTCCCCGAGTTGCCTGCAGGCACCGCCAAGATCACCTATACCTCGGGCACCACGGGGCAACCCAAGGGCGTCTGCCTGTCGCTGGAACAGATGACGGCGGTCTGCGGATCCCTTGCCCTGCGGGTGGCCCCTGCCCGGGTTGAGAAACACCTGACCCTGCTGCCCCTCACCACCTTGCTGGAGAACCTGACCGGCTTGTATGTACCGCTGCTGACCGGCGCCTGCAGCCGCATCCCCTCCCTGGGGGAACTCGGCTTCTCGGGCTCCAGCAAGCTGGATCCTGCGGCCCTGGCCCAGGCACTGCTGCGCTGGCCCAGCCACAGCCTGGTGCTGGTCCCCGAGTTGCTGCGCCTGCTGCTGGCCCTGTGCCTCAATACCCCTGCCCTGGCAACACAGCTCGGCACCCTGCGCTTCGTCGCCGTGGGCGGCGGCAAGGTCGCCCCCGAACTCATCGCTCACGCCCGTGCGGCGGGGCTGCCGGTCTTCGAGGGATACGGTCTCTCCGAATGCGGCTCCGTGGTCGCCCTGAACGGCCCCCACGGGGATCGTCCCGGCAGCGTCGGCCTGCCTCTGCCCCACTGCCAGGTGACGATCGCCGCAGACGGTGAAGTCATGGTCAGCGGCAGCGCCATGCTGGGCTACCTGGGGGAAGAGGGCGAGACGGGCAGCCAGATCGCCACAGGGGATCTGGGTCGGATCGACGAGGAGGGCTACTTGCATATCACGGGGCGCAAGAAGAACGTGCAGATCACCGCCTTTGGTCGCAACTTCTCCCCGGAGTGGGTGGAAGCCCAGGCCCAGCTCTGCCCGGCCATCGCCCGCATCGTCATCTTCGGTGACGGTCAGCCCGCCAACGTGGCCCTTATCCAGCCGCTGCCGGGCAGCCAGTCCCAATTGCCAGAGCAGATTGCCCGGCTCAACCAGCAGTTGCCCGATTACGCCCGCATCCATCACTGGTTGCCGGTCGCCCTGGATCAGCTCCCTGGCCTGCTGACGGCCAACGGGCGCCCCCGTCGCAACGAGATTTATCACCATTTTTCCCGGCAGATCAGCCAATGCCTCACAGGAGAGACCTCATGAGCTTCTACCAGACCCTGCAACAAGCCACCGCCTGCGAACGCGAACGCCTGTTCAACGCCCCCATCATCGAGGCCTGCCGCCGCGGCGACATCAGCCGTGACACCTACCTCGCCTTCCTGGCACAGGCCTACTACCACGTGCGCCACACGGTGCCGCTCCTGATGGCCACCGGCGGCAAGCTGGGGCAGGAGTACGAATGGGTGCGTGGCGCCATCAGGGAGTACATCGACGAGGAGTACGGCCATCAGGAGTGGATCCTGAACGACATCCGTGCCTGCGGCGGTGATGCCGAGGCGGTGCGCCACGGCCAGCCGGGCCTGCCCATCGAGCTGATGGTGGCCTTCCTCTACGATCAGATCCAGCGCGGCAACCCCATGGGCTTCTTCGGCATGGTGCAGGTGCTGGAAGGCACCAGCGTCGCCATCGCCCTGACCGTCGCCGACCAGCTCAAGAGCGGTCTGGGTCTACCACCTCAAGCCATGAGCTACCTGAGCTCCCACGGGGCCCTGGACCAGGAGCACCTCAAATTCTTCGAATCCCTGATGAACCGGGTGGAAGATGCCGCCGATCAGGCCGCCATCATTCACGCCGCCAAGGTGGTCTACCGCCTCTATGGCGACATGCTCTATCAGCTCACGGGATCCTGCCAATGAAGCTTGAAGGCAAACGCATACTGCTGACTGGCGCCAGTGGCGGCATTGGTGAAGCCCTGGCCCATGAACTGGCGGCCCAGGGTGCCCATCTGCTGCTGCACGGTCGTCGGGCCAGCGCCCTGGAGCGCCTGCGCCGGGAGCTGCCTCATCCGGATCGCCACCAGACGGTGACGGCCGATCTCGGCTCTCCCCATGAGCGGGCGCAGCTGCTGCAACATCCGGCCCTGGACGAGGGGCTGGACGTGCTCATCAACAGTGCGGGTTGCAACCAGTTCGCCTGGCTGGAAGATCAGAGCAGCGAGCAGGTGACACGCCAGTTGCTGCTCAACGTCGAGGCGCCCATCCAGCTCACCCGGGCCCTGCTGCCCCGGCTGCGCAAGCCCGCCATCGTCATGAACATCGGCTCCAGCCTCGGGGCCATCGGTTTTGCCGGCTACAGCGTCTATTGCGCCAGCAAGTTCGCCATGCGCGGCTTCAGCGAGTCCCTGGGGCGGGAGCTGGAGGGAACCGGCATCAAGGTGCTGCACTTTGCCCCCCGCGCCACCCGCACCCACCTCAATTCCGAGGCGGCCTATGCCATGAATGCCGAGCTCGGCACCCGGACCGACAGCCCACAGGACGTGGCCGAGGAGGCCGTCATCGCCCTGTGCAACGAGACACGCCGCCGCTGGCTCGGCTGGCCGGAAAAGCTCTTTGTGCGGCTCAACGGCCTGCTGCCCGCCTTGGTGGACATGGCCCTGGCCAAGCAGCGCCCGATCATCGAGCGCCACGCCCGCCGCACCGCCTCCCCAGCCCCCGATCACAGGAGCGATCCCGCCTGTGCGACAAACGAGAAGGAACATTGAGATGAAGCACACCACTTTCCGTCCCCGATTTGGTCACGGCCCCCTGTTGCTCGCCCTGGGAGGCCTGCTGGCAAGCGGTCTGGCCCAGGCCGCCGATGCCCTGCCCACCATTCAGCAGGAGTGGGCCCACTGCCAGTACCAGCAGACCGGAAAAGCCAAGGAGAGCTGCCTGGAGAGCCTGAGTGCCAAGGCCGATGAGGCGAGTGCCAAGGAGGCATTTCGCACCGATCTGCTGATCTGGTCCGCCATCGTCAAGAGCACCTGGGCGGGGGCCAAGGGCGGCCTCGGCGCCCTTGGCCTGGTGAAGGAGGCCAAGGCCAAGCTCGAGATCGCCATCAAGCAGGATCCCAAGGCGCTGGAAGGCTCGGCCTACACCAGCCTGGGATCCCTCTACTACCAGGTACCCGGCTGGCCGGTGGGCTTTGGAGACGACGAGAAGGCAGAGAAGCTGCTCAAGCAGGCGCTGGCCATCAATCCCACCGGCATCGACCCCAACTTCTTCTACGGCGACTTCCTGCTGGATCAGGGTGACAAGGCACAGGCGAAGGTCTATCTGGACAAGGCCCTGGCCGCCCCGGCCCGCCCTGGTCGCGAGGTGGCGGACGAGGGCCGCAGAATGGAAATTCGCGAGCGTCTCGCCAAGCTGTAAACACAAGCAGCACAGTGCGCTATTTCAACTCTGCCCACCAGCTTGCATACTGGTGGGCAGTGTCGTTTGAGGGAGAGAACAATGCGGATCCTGTTGGTGGAAGATGATGTGATGCTGGGAGACGGCATGGTGGATGCCCTGCGCAGCAGCGGCTACACGGTGGACTGGCTCCAGCAGGGGATGCCGGCCCTCTCGGCGCTCAAGAGCGAGGAGTTTGCCGCCCTTGTTCTGGATCTCAACCTGCCGGACATCGACGGCATCAGCCTGCTGCGCAAGTTGCGCCGGGAGGGGCAGACCCTGCCCGTGCTCATCCTGACCGCCCGTGATGCCCTGGACGACCGGGTACTGGGGCTGGATGCAGGCTCCGACGACTACATGGTCAAACCCTTCGCCCTGCAGGAGCTCAACGCCCGGCTGCGCGCCCTGGTGCGGCGCAGCAAGGGGCAGGCCCAGGCGGTGCTGGAGTACGGGGAGCTGCAGCTCTTCCCCGCGTCACAACAGGTCACCTATCGGGGCGAGCCGGTCAAGCTCACCCCCCACGAGTACAAGCTGTTGCAGGAGCTCATCACCCAGAGCGGCCGGGTATTGAGCCGGGATCAACTGCAACAGAGCCTCTACGGCTGGGACGAGGGGGCAGAGAGCAACGCGGTGGAGGTGCACATTCACCACCTGCGCAAGAAATTCTTCCCCGAGCTCATCCGCAACATTCGCGGCGTCGGTTACATCGTGCCCCAGCTCGACGTCCAGGGCGCAAGAGGAGCCTCCGCCCCATGAGCCGTGTCCGTTCCATCCGCCGTTTCCTGCTCTCCGGCATCCTGGCCCTGGTCAGCCTCAGCCTCGCCATCAGCGGCCTTATCGGCTACCTGCAGGCCAACCACGAGATGGAAGAGCTGTTTGATGCCCGTCTCGCCCAGTCCGCCCGCATCACCAACCAGTTGCTCAGCCGCTATCTCAAGCAGAGCGGCGAGCTGCCGCGCAACGGCACCGTGTACCAGGAGTGGGTGCAGGCCGTCCCCGAGACGCCCCACATCGAGAAGGGCGGCTTCTTCCAGTTCGGCCAGGACAACGAGTTCACCCCCTATGGCCATGAATTCGAGCACAACCTCTACTTCCAGTTGCTGAGCGAGCAGGGCGCCGTGCTGCTGCGCTCGCCCAATGCCCCGGCCCAACCGTTGACCACCCTGGAGCGGGGCTTCAACAGCGAGACCAAGGATCACCACGAGTGGCGTACCTTTACCCTCTACAACGAAGGTGAACAGACCTGGCTCATCGTGGCGGAGCGGGATGACGAACGCAGCGAGCTGGCCAGCAAGATGGCCACCCTCACCATGCTGCCCCTCTTCATCACCCTGCCCTTCCTGCTCGGTCTGCTGTGGTGGCTGATCACCCGGGGGCTGTCACCGCTGCACCAGCTGGCGCAAGCCATCGGCGAGCGTCATCCCGCCAACCTGAGCCCCCTCAATCTTGCCATCAAGGCCGAGGAGCTGACGCCGCTGGTGGGGGAGATCAACCGGCTGATGCACGCCCTCGCTGACACCCTGGATCGGGAGAAACAGTTCACCAACGAGGCCGCCCACGAGCTGCGCACCCCCCTCGCGGTGCTGCGCATCCACAGCGAGAACGCCATGACGGCCGAGGATGATCAGAGCCGGGAGCAGGCCCTGCGCAAGATGCTCTTGGCCCTCGATCGCAGCGACCGGCTGATCCGCCAGTTGCTGACCCAGGCCCGCATCGACAACCAGCAGAGCCCGGCCCTCACCGCCCTCCCCCTGTTCCCCCTGTTGCAGGGCACCCTGGCGACCCTGGCCCCCATCGCCCTGAAAAAGGATCAGCAGCTGTCCCTGGAGGGCGCCGAACAGGTGCAGGTAATGGGACAGGCGATGTTGCTGGAGCTGATGTTCGGCAACCTCATCGACAATGCGCTGCGCTACACCCAGGTGGGCGGCGAGGTCGCCGTGGTGGTGAGCCAGGTGGGCAACCGGATCCGGGTGGATGTGCGGGACAACGGCCCCGGCATCCCCACCGCCGCCCTCTCCCGGTTGTGCGAGCGCTTCTTCCGGGTCAATCCCCAGCAGGGGGATGGCGTGGGCCTTGGCATGGCCATCGTCTCGCGCATCGCCCAGCTTCACGGAGCGGATCTCGACATCCACAACCGGCCCGAAGGGGGGCTCGAAGTGAGCGTGCTGCTGCCCACCTCGCGCCAGGCATGAGGGGTCAGCCTTTGCGCACGCCATGAAAAACGGGGGCCAGGCCCCCGTTTTTCATGGCACCACCACCCTAGTCGCAGGTGGGCTGTACCGTGAAGGTCCGGCTCGAATCCACCGGTCCCAGCTCCGCCAGCAGACGGCGCCCCAGCAGCACCGGGTAGATCATCTTGCTGCGATCCCGCAGGGTGAACCACTCCTTGTAGACCTGGTCCCCGACGCAGACGGACATGGTCACCGTCGGGCGCTGCTCCATGCCGCCCGCCCCGCGTACCGTCACGCTGCGCTCCACCGGTCGCTCCACGCTCCGGCGCACCACCTTGTCGGTATTGGCATCGGTCAGCACCAGGTTGAAGCGCACCCAGGGCTTGCCATCCTTCTTGAAATGCTTCAGGTCGCGGGCATCCAGCGACGAAGTGAGGGCACCGGTATCAAGCTTCATCTTGACCGCCACCCCGTAGGGCATCAGCACCCCCTTCTCGATCCAGCCATAGCTGGTCTGGGCCGCCATCGCGCTGCCGCACAGCGCCCACATCATGGCCGCCGCCACCATTCTCTTGCCCATCTTGCTCTCTCGCCTTGTCAGTCTTGCGCCCAGATGTATCACAGCCAACTGCCGGGTCAACCGGATTCTGGCGTGCAGGGGAGCGGGCTCTGGACGCGGTGCCAACAGGCGACAATCCATGCCGGGCACGGCGCGTGAGTGGGGAATGCTGCAGGAAAACGAGGGGAGAACAGGGTGCTGGATGACGCTGGAGGCCATCCTCAGGTTGTGACGCCAAAGGCTACCACAGCGGTGCGTGAATTATCAGTCTTGTTCTGACGGGATTTTTGCCTACACTGCTGTAAACCGGAGGGCCTGAAAACCACCGGTTTTTTTGCGCCTGCCGAAAAGTTGCCACTGCAAAGTGACCTCTCACACAAGGCTCAATAAGGAATTCGCAATGCGTATCGAAGAAGACTTGAAGCTCGGTTTCAAGGATGTCCTGTTTCGCCCCAAGCGCTCTACTCTCAAGAGCCGTTCCCAAGTCAGCCTGACCCGCCAGTTCACCTTCAAGCACACCCAGACCCAATGGCAGGGCGTGCCCGTCATCGCCGCCAACATGGATACCGTCGGCAGCTTCGCCATGGCGCGTACCCTGGCCAGCTTCGAGATGATGACGGCGGTGCACAAGCACTACAGCCTTGCGCAGTGGCAAACCTTCGTCAATGAGACCGACCCGGCCCTGCTGGGCCATGTGATGGTCTCCACCGGCACCTCGGAGGAGGACTTCACCAAAACCCGCCAGATCCTCGCGATGTCCAGCGCCCTGCGCTTCATCTGCGTGGACGTGGCCAACGGCTACTCCCAGCACTTCGTCGAGTTTCTGCGCAAGATCCGCGAGTCCTGCCCGAACCACGTCATCCTGGCGGGCAACGTGGTCACCGGCGAGATGGTGGAGGAGCTGATCCTCTCCGGCGCCGACATCGTCAAGGTGGGCATAGGCCCGGGCTCGGTCTGCACCACCCGGGTCAAGACCGGGGTCGGCTACCCGCAGCTCTCCGCCATCATCGAGTGTGCCGATGCGGCCCACGGCCTGGGTGGCCAGATCGTCGGTGACGGCGGCTGCACCTGCCCGGGGGATGTGGCCAAGGCCTTCGGCGGCGGCGCCGACTTCGTGATGCTGGGGGGCATGCTGGCCGCTCACGAAGAGTGCGGCGGTGAAATCGTCGAGGTCGATGGCGAGCCCTTCATGAAGTTCTACGGCATGAGCTCGGCCAGCGCCATGGACAAGCACGCCGGCGGCGTCGCCGAGTATCGCGCCTCCGAAGGCAAAACCGTGCTGCTGCCCTACCGTGGCCCGGTGGAGAACACGGTGCGCGACATCCTGGGCGGGGTGCGATCCACCTGCACCTATGTGGGGGCCAGCCAGTTGAAAGAGCTCACCAAACGCACCACCTTCATCCGGGTGCGCGAGCAGGAGAACAACGTCTACGGCAAGGAGTAAGTCCCTCCTTCGGCCCCGAGCCGACCGTTAGAAGCCAGCCAACCGGTGTGCTACCCTGCGCACCGGTTTTTTTGCATCTGGGATCCCGCGCCATGACAAGCCCTCTCCCCCCGTTCGACTGGGACATCTTCTGCTGCGTCGTCGACAACTTCGGTGACATCGGCGTCACCTGGCGACTCGCCCGCCAGCTCAAACAGGAAGGCGCGCTCCCGGCGCAGAAGAGTGAGGTGCAGGTGCGGCTCTGGGTGGACGATCTGGCTAGCTTCGCCCGCATCTGCCCGGCGCTCGACCCCGCACAGGACGGTCAGTGGGTCGATGGCATCTATGTCCAGCACTGGCACGAGCGCCTCCCCGCCGACATGACCCCGGCCAGGGTGGTCATCGAGGCGTTTGCCTGCGAGCTGCCCGCCCCCTTTATCGAACGCATGGCCGAGCAGACCACGCCCCCCTGCTGGATAAACCTGGAGTACCTCTCAGCCGAGAGCTGGGTCGAGGATTGCCATGGCCTCGCCTCGCCCCAGCAGGTCGGCAGCCGGCGCCTCGACAAGTACTTCTTCTTCCCGGGTTTCACCGCCAGAACCGGCGGCTTGCTGTGCGAGCACGGCCTCATCGTCGAGCGCGAGCGCTGGCAGCAGGATGAAGCGGGACTGGCCGCCTACTGGGCCAGCCTCGGCCTGCCACCCCAACGAGAAGACGAGCTGCGGGTCAGCCTCTTCACCTACGAGAGCGAGGCGCTCAGGAGCCTGGTCGAGGGCTGGCGCCAGAGCGTCCCCCCCGTCACCCTGCTGCTGCCGCTGGGGCGCTCCCTCGACGACGTGCTCATCGGCGCAGGGCTGGCAGAGGCCATTCCCGGTGCACGGGCCGGAGATCTGCTCCAGGCGGGCAACCTCACCATCAAGCTGCTGCCGATGACCGATCAGAGGGGCTACGATCGCCTGCTGTGGAGCTGCGATCTCAACCTGGTGCGCGGGGAGGACTCCTTCGTGCGGGCCCAGTGGGCGGGGCGCCCCTTCCTCTGGCACATCTACCAGCAGGAAGAGGATGCCCACATGGTCAAGCTGGACGGTTTTCTCGACCACTACCTCTCCCCCTTGCCAGCGCCGGCCGGTCAGTGGCTGCGCCGCTTCAACCATGCCCTCAACCGGGGGGAACACACCGGTGAACTCTGGGCACAATGGCCGCAATACGCGGCCATATGGCAGCAACATGGGCGCACCTGGCCACAGAGGCTGCTGGCGGACGGGGATCTCGTCACGAGGTTGGTGAAATTTTTAGAAAGCCGTATATAATCTGGCAGTTTTTATCCGTCCGTTTCACGAACAGGAATTTTTTACATGAAAACCGCACAGGAAATCCGCGCTGGTAACGTAGTCATGATCGGCACCGAGCCGATGGTGGTCCAGAAGGCTGAATTCAACAAATCCGGCCGTAACTCCGCCGTGGTCAAGATGAAGCTGAAGGGTCTGCTGAACGGCAGCGCCACCGAGACCGTCTTCAAGGCCGACGACAAGCTGGAAGTCGTTCAGCTGGAGCGTAAAGAGTGCACCTACTCCTACTACTCCGACCCGCTGTATGTCTTCATGGACACCGAGTACAACCAGTACGACGTCGAGAAAGACAACCTGGGTGATGCCCTGAACTACCTGGTAGACGGCATGGAAGACCTCTGCGAAGTGACTTTCTACAACGAGAAAGCCATCTCCGTAGAACTGCCGACCACCATCGTGCGTGAAGTCGAGTACACCGAGCCGGCCGCCCGTGGCGACACCTCCGGTAAAGTGACCAAGCCTGCCCGCCTGAAGGGCACCTCCTACGAGCTGGCCGTTGCCGCCTTCGTGGAGATCGGTGACAAGATCGAAATCGACACCCGTACCGGTGAATTCAAGCGTCGCGTCAACTAAGTTGACCCCTTGATGTGATTGCAAAAAAAGCGAGCCAAGGCTCGCTTTTTTATTGGCTGGCACCTCACGGCCGACCTGATGAGAAGCCGTGCCCCTAGCGGCGATGGGCCAGTGCCCGCACCAGCCTGTCCCCCACCCCCTGTACCAGTTGCACCAGCAGCAGCAACATGACCACTGTCCCTGCCATCACCTTGTCGTCAAAGCGCTGGTAGCCGTAGCGGATCGCCAGATCCCCGAGCCCGCCACCACCGACCACCCCCGCCATGGAAGAGAAGCCAATGAGCATCACCACCGTCAGGGTGAGTCCGGCCAGCAGCGCCGGCAAGGCCTCGGGCAGCAGCGCCTTGACGACCACGTGCCAGCCGCTGCCCCCCATGGCGAGCACGGCTTCGACGCGCCCCTTGTCCACCTCATCGAGGGCGCTCTCCACCACCCGGGCAAAGAAGGGGAAGGCCCCCAGGGTGATGGGGACGATGGCGGCGGTGCTGCCCAGTGAGGTGCCGACCACCAGCCGGGTCAGGGGGATCAGGGCGATCAGAAGCACCACGAAGGGGAGCGACCGCCCGATGTTGATACCGATCCCCAGCACCATGTTGAGACGGGGCAAGGGCAGCACGCCCCCGGGACGGGTCACCACCAGCAGCACCCCGGTCGGCAGCCCCAGCAACAGGGTGAACACGGCCGCCACTCCCACCATGTAGAGCGTTTCGAGCGACCCCTGATACATCAGTTCGAGCAAGGCATCGACACTCAGGCGACTCTGCATAAACGCACCTCCTCTGTGACTCCGTGACGCGCCATGAAACGCCGCAGGATCTCGGGATCCGGCAACAGGGCCTGCCGCACACGGGAGTCGGGGTTGGCCAGCAGGGTGCCCAGAGCGCCGCTTTCCACCAGCTGACCCCGTTCAAGCAATGCCGCGTGATCGCAGATGGCCCTGACCACCTCCAGATCGTGGGTGATGAGCACTATGGTGATCCCGAGGCGGCGGTTGATGTCGGCAAGCAGCGCCAGCACCGACTCCGTGGTCTCCGGATCCAGGGCACTGGTCGCCTCGTCACAGAGCAAGTGGCGCGGATTGGCGGCCAGGGCGCGGGCGATGCCCACTCGTTGCTTCTGCCCCCCCGACAACTGGGAGGGAAAGGCGCGACGGTGCTCGCCAAGCCCCACCAGTTCCAACAGCTCGCTGACCCGGGCAGCCCGCTCCCGGCGCGCCACACCGGCGATTTCCAGCGGGACCGCCACATTCTCCTCCACGCTGCGGGCGTGCAGCAGATTGAAGTGCTGGAAAATCATGCCGGTCCCCTGACGGTGGCGGCGCAAGGCCGCTCCCTCCAGGGCCGTGATGTCGCGGCCATCGAACAGGATGCGGCCCCGGCTTGGCCGCTCCAGCAGATTGAGGCAACGAATGAGCGTGCTCTTGCCCGCGCCGCTGCGCCCGAGAATGCCGTAGATGGCCCCATCCGGAATCTCGAGCGACACTCCCTCCAGAGCGGGTTGCCCGTGCCCCGGGTACTGCTTGCCGAGCCCCTCCAGCACTATCATGACTGCCGCCCGGCCACCGGGATCACCGACCCCTTGTAGCTCTTGCGAATGAAGTCGGCGATCGCCCTGGACTCCAGATCCCGCGCCAACTGGCGGATCCGCGGATCATCCTTGAGCGCCGGGGTGGTCACCAGGATGTTGGCGTAGGGATTGTTCTGGGCGCTCTCCAGCCCCAGGGCATCGCGAGCAGGCTCCAGCCCCGCCTCCAGGGCATAGTTGCCATTGATCACCGCCAGATCCACGTCGTCGAGGGAGCGCGGCAGCTGCGGTGCCTCGATCTCCAGGATCCTGAGCGCCTTGGGGTTGGTGGCGATGTCGTGCACCGTCGCCAGATCCCGCGCCGGATCTTCATGGCCGGCCTTGAGGGTGATGAGCCCCTCGTGCTGCAACAGATAGAGGGCCCGGCTCAGGTTGGTGACATTGTTGGGCAGGGCGATCACCGCCTTTTTCGGTACCTCCCTCAGGTGCTTGAACTTCTTCGAATAGATGCCAAGAGGCTCCACGTGTACGGTCGCGGCCACCACCAGCTCGGTGCCGAGCGCCTTCTCCTGATCCCGCAGGTAAGGGACGTGCTGGAAGTAGTTGGCATCCACATCACCCGCCACCAGCAGGGCATTGGCATTGATGCCGCCACTGAGCTCGATCACCTGCAGATCCAGCGAAGGGTCCTGGCGTTTCACCTCGCCGAGGATATCCGCATGGGGCAGTGGATCCGCGGCAACCCGCAGCGCCTGGGCTGCCTGGGCGGAGAGAGAGAGTCCGAGGGCCAATACCAGGCCGCTCAGGGAAAACAGTCCGTGCTTGTTCATCTTGTGCTCCTTGCCATGCAATCAATGGGTGGTTTCGCCGACCGCCAGCGCCCGGGGCGTCGGCAACAGATCGGCATGGTGGCGCAATGCCACGTCAGGGTGGGAACGCAGCCGCCCCTTGAGGTAGTTCCAGCCCACCTCCCGCAGCAGCGGATTGTGCGGGTCGGTGGCAGGCCCTCTGGCTTCACGGGCCAGTGCCTCGGGCAGCGGATAGACGGGCACCACGGCGTCGAGCTGGGCCCCCAGGAAGAAGGCGATGGAGAGACGCTCCTGCCCCGGCGCCGACGGCACCACCCGGTGCACGGTCGCCCGCAGGTAGCCGTTGCTGGCGAGCTCCAGCAGCTCACCGATGTTGACCACGAAGGTGCCGGGGAGCGGGAGCGCATCGATCCAGTGATCCGGCGCCACCTCCACCTGCAGGCCGGGCTGGTCATCCTGCAGCAGGAAGCTCAGGAAGCCCGAATCCTTGTGGGGACCGACCCCCTGGGTGGCGCCCCGCTCACCGGGATAGCGGATCAGCTTGATATGTTCGTTGGGACGCTCTCCGTGCAGGGCATCGAAGGCATCTGGCGACAGTGCGAGCGCCTCGGCAAAAGCCCCGAGCAGGGTACGGGACATCCGGGTCATCTGCCCACGCCAGCGCGTCAGCACGGGTTGCAGTGTCGGCAGCGCCTCCGGCCACTGATTCGGCCCCTGCAACCGCCACCAGGGCGGGTCGCCCGCCGCGCGCGGCAAGGCTGGGCGATCGGCACCGATATCAAACTGCTCTCGCCAGTCGGGTTGACCCCGGGTCAGCTCCGCCCCCGGTCGGTTGTAGCCACGAAAATGGGGAGAGTGGATCATGGCGACCTGCTGCTTGGCCGCCAGAGGCAGCGCAAAGAAGGCCCGCGACAGCTGCTGCACCTCCTGTTGCAGCTCGGGATCGATGCCGTGGCCGGTCAGGTAGAAAAATCCCGTCTCTCTCGCGGCATCGCGCAACGATGCCAGAAAATCGGCCCGAGCGTCGGGCGAGGCATCCAGCTGCCTCAGGTCGAGGATGGGCAAGTGAACCAAGGTGCTCATGGCGATAACGCTCCCTGTCGATGGAAAGTGAGGGTGAACCTCTCGTTCTGACGAGACAGGGGGAGAATTCTCCGCCTGCGGCCAGTGGCGACATGCCCCGGCCCCCTGTCTGTCTGCCCTTACTGAACCATGTATGGGTCACGGGATGGAACAATCAAAACCGGGAATGCTTTGCCATTTGGAACAATCCCGGGCCCGTGTCCGGCCCGCCGGTCAGACCCTCTTCGCCACCGCCGATGCCGATGTGCCCCCTTGCCCTAAAGAAACCCCCGGCGAGGCCGCTATGAGGGAGTGCTGGAGGATCCCCCATGACATTTCGCCCCTATCTGCTGCTGACCCTGCTTGCTTTTGCCGCCCACGGCGCCGGGCAGGCACCGTCAGGCGCCGCCCCGGATCCAGCCCCCCTGGTTCCCCCCGACTACTGGCAGGAGAGCGACTGGCAGGGGATACCCGACAGCACCAGAGTGGACAAGCAACAGGTACTGTTTGCCAAGCACGACAGCGACAACTACGTGGGTCTGGTCATCCTGCTGCCCGACTGGCAGCGCAGCGGCCAGCTGTGGCAACTGACCCGGGAGCTGGGGCGCCTCGGTTTCGATACCCTGCTGCTGCTCCCCTCGCCGCAGCAGACCGAGCTCGACCCCGCCGCCGAGAAGAAACAGCAGGTCATCGACGATTTTCGCAAGCAGTTTGCCTCCCGCATCAGCAAGCTGGGGGATGCCAAGCTGCAGGAGGGGGGCTTCAAGCTGCTGCTGGCCCAGGGTACCAGCGCCGCCTGGGCCGCCAACCTCATCGCCAGCGAACAGTTGCCCGCCCCCGATGCCCTGGTGCTGCTCGACGGCTTCTTCCCCAACCAGCTGAGCAACCAGACCCTCGCCAAGCAGATAGCCCAGGGCAGCATCCCTACCCTGGATCTCTATCAGGAGGAGGGAGGACGCTGGCCCCTGCTGGCGGCCGAAGCCCGCAGAAGCGAGAGCCGCCGCAGCCACAAGCTCAACTACCGCCCCTATGCCCTGATGGATCTGGAGGAGACGCCGGGGCGCATCCAGGGCTGGCTGACGCACCTGGGCTGGATCTGAGTCCCTCCGAGGCACAGCCCCCCGCCTTTTGCCTTCCCCATCGGACTTGGCCCGATGCCACCGCGCTGGTCAGCCGCCCTCCATGTTTGGCATCATGTCCGAACCAATGGCAGGAGGCTTCATGCAGCAAATCGTGTTTCTCGACAGCGACACCCTGGACACCGGCATCAATCTGCGCCGCCCCGATTTTCCCCATCACTGGCAAAGCTACCCGACCACGGCGCCGGATCAGGTGGTGGAGCGGCTCAAGTGCGCCAGCATCGCCATCATCAACAAGGTGCGCATCGGGGCCGATGAACTGGCCCAACTGCCCGAACTGCGCCTGATCGCCCTGGCCGCCACCGGCAGCGACAACCTGGATCTGGAGGCGTGCCGCGCCGCCAATGTCGCCGTGTGCAATATCCGCAACTACTCGGGCCCTTCCGTCCCCGAGCACGCCATGGCCCTGATGCTCGCCCTGTCGCGCAACCTGTTCGCCTGGCGCCAGTCCCTGCTGGAGGGGCGCTGGCAACAAAGCGGCCAGTTCTGCTTCTTCGACCACCCCATCACGGATCTGCATGGCAAGCGCCTCGGGATCATCGGCAAGGGCACCCTGGGACAGGCGCTGGGACAGCGGGCCAGCGCCATCGGGATGGAGGTTTACTATGCCCAGAGCCAAGTCGGCTCCCCGGGGGATGACGACAGGCTGCCCCTGGATGCCCTGCTGCAAAGTTCGGATGTGATCAGCCTGCACTGCCCGCTCACCCCCTACACCCGCCATCTCATCGGGGAGCGGGAGCTGGCCCTGATGAAACCGGGTGCCCTGCTCATCAACGTGGGCCGTGGCGGCCTGGTGGACGAGCAGGCGCTGCTCGAAGCCCTCGGCAACGGCCGTCTGGGGGGCGCCGGCTTCGATGTGGCGAGCGTCGAGCCGCCGCCTCCGGATCACCCCCTGATGCAGGCCCTGCGTTACCCCAATTTCATCCTGACTCCCCACGTGGCCTGGGCCAGCGAAGAGTCGATGCAGCGCCTCGCGGATCAGCTCATCGACAACATCAACGCCTTCTCCCTTGGCAGGCGCCAGCACCGGCTGGTGTAAGAGGCCGCTCGCCGCCCCTCACGGGCCGACAGCGGGATCAAAAAAAGGGGCCAAAGGCCCCTTTTTGTCGGTCAGCTTGCCGCGGCATCAGTCGTCATGCCATCTGTGCTTGCGGTGCTTTTTGTGTTTCTTGTGGTGCTTGTGATAGCGCCTGTCATCGTAATAGCGATCGCCGCGGCTCTCGTGACCATCCCCGGTCCTGGCTCCGATGGCGGAGCCACCGGCACCACCGATACCGGCGCCGATCAGCTGGCCCGTACTGCCACCGACGCTCTTGCCGATGGCTGCCCCGCCCAGGGCACCGACGGCGCCGCCGAGCGCAGCTTCGTTCTTGTTGCCCCTATTGGCCGTGGCCGCACCACCGGCCGCGCCCCCCAGGGCTGCCCCCACCAGGGCGCCGGTGTCGCCACCCAGCTCCTTGCCGATCATGGTGCCCGCCACCCCGCCGGCTCCGCCGCCGAGAATGGTATTGAGGGTCTCGGATGCCTGCACCTGTCCTGTGCCCAACAGCAACGCCCCCAGCAGCGCCAGTGCGCTCATGCCAAACGGTTTCATTTTCATGGGGTACTCCTGTCAAACCTGATGATTGATTATTTTTCCCTGCACTATACAAAGCCCCCTGACCTGCGCCACTGCCGCAAGGGGTACCTCACGGCCAGCCCTCCCTGTCTCCGGTTCGCGACACGACGCAAGAAAGCAGGCTAACCACCTGAAACCACATCAAAAAAAAAGGTCACACGAGAAATCATCCCCGTCATGACCCTTTTCTAGGCCCAAAGGCCCTTTTTTGCAGCGATCACCGTCAGACAGATACTGTCACAACCTCCCCGTCAACGGGCGACGACGCCGCCAGATGCCAGCAATCCCGCCCCTGGTGCTTGCTCTCGTACAGGCAGGCATCCGCCCGCTCGAGCAGCGTCAGGGCATCATCCGGATAGCGCGCTCCGCCGGCGCTCAGGGTGATGGCGTCGGCGAATTCCCGCCATTTCAGGGCCTTCACCCGACCGAGCAGGTGGGTCAGGCGGCATTCCACCTCCGCCTGCTCCCAGGGCAGCAAGGCCGCAAATTCATCGCCCCCGATGCGGTAGACCCGCTCATCCCCCAGGGTTCTCGCCATGATGGTGGCCACCCGAAACAGCACCGCATCCCCCACACCGTGTCCCCAGCTGTCGTTGACGCGCTTGAAGTTATCCACATCGAACAGCACCAGCCAGTAGGGCCTCCCCGCCTGCTCCAGCCCCGCCCGCTGCTGATCGAAGGCTCGCCGGTTCAGGATGCCGGTGAGAGGGTCGTGGAGCAGGGCATCCTGCCCTTGCAGCAGGCTGTTTCGCACCTGTTCTATCTCCCCAAGGCTGCCGTGCACGAACCAGGTTCGCTGACGCCGCTGGATCTCCTTTCTCGCCTCATCCCGGATGAGGCCGCTGAGCGAGCCCTGCACCAGCGCCTGCTCCTGACGAAAGATCCGCACCAGAAACCACAGGCTGCACAGCCAGATGCAGAGCAATGCCAGGGCGGGCAGCACCACCATCAGCAGGGTGTCTTGCAGGTTTTCATGAAAATGGGAGGGGGGAAGATAGACGTTGAGATCCCACTCCATCCCCTCCAGAGCGTGTTGCAGATGGCGTCCTTCCCAGAACCCGTCCAGCCCAGCCGCCTGCGTCTCCCGCTCGAGACGGGGCGGCAACAGCGACAAATTGTGCCCCACCACCAGCTTGCCCCCCTTGCGCTCGGTGATGTAGAGGGCCACCGTATCCTCACCCACCGCCCGGTGCAACGCCCCCTGCAAGGCGCTGAACGACATGTCCACCATCAGCAGCCCAAGCAGTTGCCCCTCATCATCCTTGACCCGCTTGATGAGGGTCAGTACCTCTCCGGCCGAATCGAACTCCGGGTAGGGACCGAACCAGACGAGATCATCACCCTCGCCGGACAGGGTCTGGTACCAGGGCCGCGCCTGTGCCCGGTAGCCCTCCGGTTGCTGCCAGTCGGGATAGCCGTCGAGCCGATGGGTGCGCGCATTGTAGAAATAGAGGAAGTGGGCGTCGTACTTGAACTGATGGGCAATGGGCCAGATGGGATTGATGGCCGATGCCCCGGCAGCGATGGCCTGCTTGTCCAAGGACGCCTCCAGCACGCCAAGCTGGCGGCGGTTGTCCTGCGCCATGTCCTGGAACAGGGTGGCGTCGAGGGCGGCCAGCATGTGACCGTAACCCGCCACCGTCTTGTCGATGCTGCTCAGGTAGCTGGCTGCCGCCAGCAACAGGGTGGCGATCAGCACCAGCCCTCCCAGGAGAAGCGACAGCGGAGTCAGTATGTAATAGCGTTCCTTGATCAGCGCCGCCGTCATGCCACCCTCTATAAAATGTCATACTGGATGAATTTTATAGATTAAAAATCTGCAAAAGATATTGATTGAAGTCATTAACATCCACTGCTAATGATAAAAAAGATATCAAGGTGTCTCGCGGCCATGTTCACATCCGTCATGTGAATATCCATAAAAAGTAGAAACAGTCATTACTCGTCGTTGACGGTTTATTGCCCGCAAGGTGTTATAGTCGATGACTCGAGAAATCGGAGCCAGATGACCTTTGTCGGCAACGCTGGCGGTGATGATTCATCAACCAAGGAGATGTTATGAGCAGTCCGTTTATCGAACAGATCAAAGCACGTCGTACCATCTATGCCCTGGGCAACCGGGTGACCCACTCCGAGGCCCAGCTGACCGCCCTCATCAAGGATGCCGTCAAGCACAGCCCCTCTTCGTTCAACTCCCAGAGTTCCCGCGCCGTCATCCTGTTTGGCGAGCAGCACCACAAGCTGTGGGACATCGTCAAGGCGGAGCTCAAGAAGATAGTGCCGCCGGAGGCCTATCCCCAGAGTGAAGCCAAGATCAACGGCAGCTTCCGCGCCGGGGCTGGCACCGTGCTCTTCTTCGAAGACACCGCCGTCATCGAGGATCTTCAGCAGAAATTCGCTCTCTATGCCGACAACTTCCCCATCTGGTCCGAACATGCCACCGGGATCGCCCAGTTCGCGGTCTGGACCACCCTGGCCCAGGAGGGCATCGGCGCCTCCCTGCAACACTACAACCCGCTCATCGACGATGCGGTCCGCAAGGAGTGGGACCTGCCCGCCAGCTGGCTGCTCCGTGCCCAGATGCCTTTTGGCAGCATAGAGCAACCTGCCGGCGACAAGACCTTCATCGACGACGACGTGCGTTTCCGGGTCTTCAAGTAAGCCTTCACGCCCCCTCCACCAGGGGGCATTTTCATCTCGCACTCGTTCACCCTTGTCACGTGCCAGCCATACTCTGAGCAAACCCTCTCTTGTCAGGAGGTCCCCATGGGGGACATCGCACGCCAACGTACCTCATGCACATTGACGCCCTTGTCCGCTCTGTTGTGTGTCGCCGCCCTGGTACTGCTGTTCTCGCTGATCGGCATCTTCACCCGCCCCCCTAACCTGCTGGCGGCCTTCTGGCCTGCCAATGCGGTCATGCTCGGCTGCATGGTGCGCTATCCACGCCTGGCCACACCGGCAGGCTGGGCCGGCGGCATACTGGGCTTTTTTCTCGCCGCCCTCTTCACCGGTGAGCCCCTGTTCAAAACCATCCTGCTGACCTGCGGCAACCTGGCCGGCATCGGCGTCGGGTATCTGCTGATGCATCGGCTCGCACCTGCCGACAAGCTCCTCAGGCGCCCCACCTCCCTCGTGCTCCTGCTGCGAAACACCCTGGCCGCCTCCCTCGCCGCCGGCGTGGTCGGCGCCATCATCAATCCCATCCTGTCTCTGGGCCCCCCGCTCTACGGGCTGGGCTTCTGGTTTGCCAGCGAGCTGGTGAACTACATGACCATACTGCCGGTGCTCCTGACACTGCCTCCCCATGACAGCGTGCCCCCCTGGCGTACCCTCCTCTACCGCACCGAGTTCTCCTGGACCGGATTGATGCCGCTGCTGAGCCTGGTGGCCTCCCTGCTGCTCACCCTGCTCATCGAGGGGCCGGGATCCATCGCCTTCCCGGTACCGGCACTGCTCTGGTGCGCAGTCACCTACTCCGTCTTCGCCACCAGCCTGCTGACCCTGGGTTACAGCACCCTGATCCTGATCGCCCTCTCAAACGGCCACCTCGTCATCAATCACGATGTCCAGACCCAGTACTGGATGTTCTCCGTCCGGATAGGGGTCATGCTGATCGCTCTCACCCCCCTGACCGCCGCCAGCATCATGGCGGCCCGCAACAGCCTGCTGCGAGAGATGAAACACCTGGCCCACCACGATCACCTGACCGGTGCGCTGAACCGGGCCGGCTTCTGGTCGGCCGCCAATGAACTGCTCCAGCACCTCACGGTGCAGCGCTACCCTGTGGCGATCTGCATGCTGGACATCGATCATTTCAAACGCATCAATGATCGTCACGGTCACGAAGAGGGGGACAACCAGTTGAGCGGCTTCGCGGCCCGGGTGCGCGACCAGCTTCGACCGGGGGACCTCTTCTGTCGCCTGGGGGGAGAGGAATTCGTGGCCATCTTGCCCGGCCTCAGCGAGGAGCAGGCCATGGCGGTGGCCGAGCGGCTGCGAAAAATCGTCGCGCAGCCAGGGGAAGAAAATGGAGCCGAGCCCGCCGTCTGCATCACGGTCAGCATCGGTATCGCCTCCCAGAGAGAGGGCCCCTTCAATCTGGACGAGCTGCTCTCTCGCGCCGATCAGGCGCTCTATCTGGCCAAGCACAATGGCCGCAACCGGGTGGAACGCTACTCGGTCGAGCAGGCTTCCCCCAGCGTAGGGCAATCTTGCGGCACCTGAATGGCGTGGCTCTTGTCGTCATCATCCGGCCTCTGCCGGCAGCGGGGCGGGCAGATGAAGATGGAGCCCGTCCGATGCCACCTCGATCTCGATCCCGCGCCAGTCCCGCAGCCAGCCCTTGAGCCTGTCGTCATACCGCCTTGTTCCCCCCATCTGCACCACCTGGCAACCCGCCTGCAGGGCGCTGGCGATGCCCGCTGGCGCATCCTCGAACACCAGGCAATCGGCCGGAGCCAGTCCCAACCGGCTGGCAGCCAGCAAATAAGGCTCGGGATCCGGCTTGCCCCGTACCACATCCCCGGCGCACACCAGGAGACGGGGCAGCGGCAATCCGGCGTGCAGCAGCCGGTGCTCTGCCACCCTCCGGCTTGCGGAGGTCACCAGCGCCCAGCGCGTCGGCGGCAGCTGTTCGAGCCGTCGCCGGGCACCGTCCAGGGGCATCGGCGCCGCAGCGTATGCCATCTCCAGATCGTCGAGCAGGGCCACCTCCACCGCCATGTCCAGCTGGGGAGCCAGGGCCCCTATCACCTCCCGTGAGCGCACGCCGTGGCACATGGCGAGCACGGGAGCGGGATCCAGCCCATGGTGCTGACACCAGCGCCGCCACACGACTTCCACGTCGCCGGTGGAGTGGACCAGGGTCCCGTCCATGTCCAGCAGCAGGGCCGCGGCCCTCACGCGCACCGCGCTCACAGGGCTCTCCCCGCCAGCGCATCGGCGAAGACCTGCCGCTGGGCAGCGGCCTCGTAACAGGCGAGCGCCTGCTCCGCATTGCTGGCCCACACCGGCAAGGGGGCGACGACGAACCCCTGCTGCAACAGGCTGGTCAGCAGCTCCCCGGTCTCCGGTGCGGCCAGCGGCTGAGCCATCACCAGGCTCCCCTTGATCAAGAACAGATAGCGTTCGCTCGACATGACATGACTCCTTGTGGCTGAACAGCGGGCAAGCAGGCCCGTTTCGAGACCATTAGAACAAGGAGATTAGATAATTTATAATCAATAAATCGCCACATTGGATAACCAAATGGAATGAGATTCGACCTGAGACAATTGCAGGCCTTCGTCATGCTGGCCGAGAGTGCCAACTACCGGGAGGCGGCCAGCCGGCTTTTTGTGACGCAACCGGCCCTGACCAAGCAGATCCAGGGGCTGGAGCAGGCCCTCGGCAGCACCCTGTTCAACCGGGGCCGCCACGGGGCCGAGCTGACCGCCATCGGCCTCCAGTTGCTGCCCCAGGCCAGGGCTCTGGTGGATCACGGCAAGGGATTCGAGCGGCATGCCCTGGCGTTGGCAAGCGGTGCCGCCGGACGCCTCAACATCGGGTTCGGGCTCTCCAGCTTCGCACTGGCCCCTTCCCTGGTGGCCCGTTTCAAACAGCAGGCCCCCGACGTGCTGGTTCACCTGCGGGACACCACCTCCGCCATCCAGCAGGAGCACTTGCTGGCGGGTCGGCTGCAACTGGGCTTCATGCGACAGCCTGATGCGCCACAGCTGAGGGAACACAGGTTGCTGACGGACAGACTGGTGCTGGCCGTCCCCACCCAGGTGGCAGGGCCGGACTTCGACCTGGAGCGGGCGCTGATCCGCGATCCCTTGCTGCAGATGGTGGGCCATCGCTGCCCGGGTCTCAGCCAGCAGATCGCCCGCTTTCTCGGCGCCAACCGGCTGACCGGTCTCATTCAGGAGGCGGAAGACATCCAGACCCTGGTGGCCCTGGTGGCCGCCGGTATCGGCAACGCCATCCTGCCGCGCAGCGTGGGGTTCATCGCGGGCAAGGAGGTGACCCTCTACCCCCTCTCCGGCCCCTGGTCGGAATGGGAAATCAGCCTGGTGTGGAACCCGGAATTTGCCGATCCCATTCGGGATCGCTTCCTCGCCATGGTGAGAGAAACGCACCCCGAGCCCGCATGAGATGCATGAGATTCCTGCAGGAGAGGATGGCCGGGCTCAGTCCAGCTCCGCGACCTTGATGATCTCGGCAATGCGACCGAGCATGCGCAGGGAAGCCTGGTGTTCTGCGGCATCCGCCGCCGCGCAGGCATCCTCCAGGATGGTGATGGCGTAGTCCCGATCGTGGCCATCCCGCACCGCCCCCTGAATGGCCCAGCTGGTGCTCACGCCACACACATAGAGATGCTCGATGCGATTGGCCCGTAGCGCAGGCTCCAGCGCCGTGCCGTAGAAGGGGCTGACCCTGGGTTTGGTCAGCACCAGATCCCCGGGTTGCACATCGAGATCCGGATGAAAGTCGGTGCCGCTGTCCGCCAGGGAGAGGGCCCCGAACTGCCGGGCACGGCCAAACATGGGGGAGCCCTTGGGTTGCAGCAGATAGCCCTCGTCAAACCCCACCTTGATGAGCACCACCAGCCAGCCGTGAGCGCGGGCATGAGCGAGCGCCTGGTTGGCGTGCGCAATGGCGTCCTGCTCGATCACCTGGGCCGCCGAGGCGGCGATGCGCCCGTCCGGGTGGGCGATGTCGTTGATGAAATCGATCACCAGCAATGCCTTGTTCATGATGTGCTCCCCCCTTGCCTGAGGCCGTTTTGCCTCTTCGCCGCCTGGATCACTCCTCGCGGCCATATAAAAAACCGGCTGGCACCATCACACGGATTGATATGCCACCCGATTGGCACCTGGCAGTGCCACGCACTGCCTCATACCAGCCCAAGCGCATAGCGTAGCGCCATCTCCTTGAGGGGGCCCGCCTTGTCCGCCAGATTCAGCGCCAGGTTGCGGGCAAGCCTGAGGGGGCCTATCTCGTTGCTGAAGACCCCGTAGAAGAGATCCATCCCCGACTGCATCAGCAGGTTGTCAGGGCGACGTCGCCCCTCGTAACGCCCGGCCAGCGCCAGCTCGTGCCACTGCGCCCCCGCCTTGCCGAGCAACCCGGCCCAGCAGGCCACGTCCTTGAAACCGAGGTTCACCCCCTGCCCCGCCAGCGGATTGATGGTGTGGGCCGCATCCCCGAGCAGCACCACTCGCCCGGCGTGATAGTCGTTGGCGTGGCGGCGCACCAGGGGGAAGCTCCCCTTTGCCGTCACGGTGAAACCGCCAAGGCGGCTCGGGAAGTGGCGGCGCACCTCGACGGCCAGGGCCTCGTTGCTCATGGCGGCCAGCGCCCGGATGCGGGCCGGGCTGTCATACCAGACCAGGGAGCCATGGCGGCCCGGCAGCGGCAGGAAGGCGCGCGGGCCGCTCGGGATGAACTGCTGCCAGGTGATGTCTTCCTGGGCAAAATCGGTGTCGATGTTGATCAGCATGCAATGCTGGCGGTACTCGAAACGCGACACCCCGATACCGGCCAATCGCCGGGTGTGGGATTCGGCACCATCGCAGGCCAGCACCCAGCGCGCCTGCAGCTCGGTGCCGTCATCCAGGGTCAGCACCGCGTCATCCGCACTCTGGCGCAGACTCGTCACCGCCGCCGGGGTATGGGTCTGGATGGTCGGGAAATCCTCCATCCTTTTCAGCAGGGCGAGCTGGATCAGCCGGTTCTCGATGATGTAGCCGAGCTGGGGCAGCCCGAGATCCACCGCGTCGAAGCGGGTAGCGAAGCCGTCCAGCTCCCAGGTCTCCAGCCGGCGATAGGGGCACAGCCGCATCTGCTGCAGATATTGCCAGGCACCGGCCCGGGTCAGCAGCGCCACCGAGGCCTGACTGATGGCGGAAACCCGCAGATCCAGCGACTGCTCGGGGGCATAGGGCTCGGGCAACCGGGTCTCGATGACCCGTACCGAGAGCCCCTCTGCCGCCAGCAGGCAGGCGGTGGCGGCGCCCACCATGCCGGCGCCGACGATGGCGATATCACACTGTTCCATAACTTGATTCCTGCAAGGAGTCCCCGCGATGAGGGGCAAGGGCCGAACCGAATGGGGCATGATAACGCAAGGAGGCGGCAGAAACAGTGAGGGGGATGCACAATTGCCGACGACAAGCCGGCCCTGATGGCGGCGGGCGGCCCCAGACTGGTCAGCACCGGGATTGCGGAGTAAAATGGCCGGTCCTTTGACCCTGCCGATTTCAAAACCAGTCACGAGAAGCAATGAGCAAGAAACTTCATATCAAGACCTGGGGCTGCAAGATGAACGAGTACGACTCGTCCAAGATGGCGGACCTGCTGGATGCCAGCAATGGCTACACGCTTACCGAGGAGCCGGAAGAGGCAGATGTGCTGCTGCTCAACACCTGTTCCATCCGCGAGAAGGCCCAGGAGAAGGTGTTCCACCAGCTCGGTCGCTGGAAGAAGCTCAAGGCGAAAAAACCGGGGCTGGTGATCGGGGTGGGCGGCTGCGTCGCCTCCCAGGAAGGGGAGAACCTGCGCAGCCGGGCGCCCTATGTGGACATCGTCTTCGGACCCCAGACCCTGCACCGCCTGCCGACCATGATCAAGCAGGTGCAGGAGGGGCGCGGTGCCCAGGTGGACATCGCCTTCCCCGAGATCGAGAAGTTCGACAACCTGCCCGAACCCCGTGCCGAGGGGGCGACCGCCTTCGTTTCCATCATGGAAGGCTGCTCCAAGTACTGCTCCTTCTGTGTGGTGCCCTACACCCGTGGCGAGGAGGTGAGCCGGCCGCTGGATGACGTGCTCTATGAAATCGCCCAGCTCGCCCAGCAAGGGGTGCGCGAAGTGAACCTGCTCGGCCAGAACGTCAACGCCTACCGGGGGCCGACCTTCGACGGGGAGGTCTGCACCTTCGCCGAACTGCTGCGCCTGGTGGCTGCCATCGACGGCATCGACCGCATTCGCTACACCACCAGCCACCCGGTCGAGTTCACCGACGACATCATCGAGGTCTATCGTGATACCCCCGAGGTGGTCAGCTTCCTGCACTTGCCCATCCAGAGCGGCTCGGATCGCATCCTGACCATGATGAAGCGCCCGCACACCGTGCTGGAGTACAAGTCCAAGATCCGCCGCCTGCGCGCCGTGCGTCCCGACATCACCATGAGCTCCGACTTCATCGTCGGCTTCCCGAACGAGACGGACGAAGACTTCGAGGCCACCATGAAACTCATCGAGGAGATCAACTTCGACATGAGCTTCAGCTTCATCTACAGCCCGCGCCCCGGCACCCCGGCCGCGGACCTGCCCGATGACGTCGACATGGAAGTGAAGAAGGCCCGCCTGACTCGACTGCAAAACCGCATCAATCACCAGTCCATGCTCATCGGCCGCGCCATGCTGGGCTCGGTGCAGCGCATCCTGGTGGAGGGGCCCTCCAAGATGGATCCCATGCAGCTCAGTGGCCGCACCGAGAACAACCGGGTGGTCAACTTCGAGGGGCCGCACCGCCTCATCGGCGGCTTCGCCGACGTGGAGATCACCGACGTACGCCCCTACTCCCTGCGCGGCCGCTTCATCCGCGGCGAGGACGAAATGAACCTGCGCATCGCCACGGCCCCGAGCGAGATCCTCGCCCGTCGTCCTGACAACGTGCCCGATGATCTGGGCGTTGCGGCCTTCAGACCCCATTGATGACTCTCTCCCCCGCCCCCTGGCGGGGGAACAACCGATAAGAGGACACCTTGAGCCGACACATCTCCACCCTGAATCTGCACCTTGAACCCGCCGACAACCAGCGCCTCGCCAGCCTGTGCGGACCCTTTGACGACAACCTCAAGCAGCTGGAGCGCCGTCTCGGCATCGAGATAAGCTACCGGGACAACCACTTCCAAGTGATCGGCAAGCAGGCCCAGGTGGAGGCGGCTGCCGTCATCCTCAAGCACCTCTATGTGGAAACCCAGCCCCTCAAGGGGAGCAAGGTGAGCGACATCACCCCCGAGATGGTGCACCTGGCGGTGCAGGAGTCCCGCGTGCTGGAGCAGGACGACGAACCCGCCCCTTCCCTGCCCTATGGCAAGGAGGTCACGGTCAAGACCAAGCGCGGTCTCATCAAGCCCCGCAGCCCGAACCAGGCCCAGTACATCGCCAATATCGTGCGCCACGACATCAGCTTCGGCATCGGGCCCGCCGGGACCGGCAAGACCTACCTCGCCGTGGCCGCCGCCGTGGATGCCCTGGAGCGCCAGGAGATCCGCCGCATCCTGCTGACCCGCCCGGCGGTGGAAGCCGGTGAGAAGCTCGGCTTCCTGCCCGGTGATCTTTCCCAGAAGGTGGACCCCTACCTGCGCCCCCTCTACGACGCCCTGTTCGAGATGCTGGGCTTCGAGCGGGTGGAGAAGCTGATGGAGCGCAACGTCATCGAGGTGGCGCCGCTTGCCTACATGCGCGGCCGCACCCTCAACGATGCCTTCATCATCCTGGACGAGGCCCAGAACACCACCACGGAACAGATGAAGATGTTCCTGACCCGCATCGGCTTCAACTCCAAGGCGGTGGTGACCGGCGACATCACCCAGGTGGACTTGCCCCGCAGCACCAAATCCGGTCTGCGCCACGCCCTGGAGGTGTTGCAGGGGGTCGATGGCCTCTCCTTCAACTTCTTCGAGTCCAAGGACGTGGTGCGCCATCCCGTGGTGGCCCGCATCGTGCAGGCCTACGAGGCATTCGATGCCCAGCAGGCGGCCGAGAAGAACGCAGCCACTCCCCGCAACGAGAACACCAGCAAAGAGAGTGCCCAATGAGCGTGACCCTGGATCTGCAACTGGCCTGCGCCAGCCCGGACGGCCTGCCGACCGAGGCCCAGCTGCAAGGCTGGCTCGACGGCACCATTCTGGGCTTCCAGCCCGAGGCCGAGGTGACGGTGCGCCTGGTGGACGAGGCGGAGAGCCGCGAGCTCAACCATACCTATCGCGGCAAGGACAAGCCCACCAACGTGCTCTCCTTCCCCTTCGAGGCGCCACCGGGTCTCGAGCTGCCCCTGCTCGGGGATCTGGTGATCTGCCGCCAGGTGGTCGAGGCCGAAGCCGTCGAACAGGGCAAGCCCCTGATGGCCCACTGGGCTCACATGGTTGTGCATGGCAGTCTGCATCTGCTAGGTTATGACCATATCGAGGACGAGGAAGCCGAGGAGATGGAGCAGCTCGAGCGCGACATCATGCAGGAACTGGGCTTCGCCGATCCTTATCTGAACGACGAAGAGTAACGAACCGGATGGTCATCGTCTTGAAACAGCTGATGCCCATCCTCATATAGCCACAACGATTTCAAGTGTGTTCATACGAGTAACCAAGAGAGAAAATGACCGACGATCACCCTAGTACCGGCTCGCCGAAGAAAACCTGGCTCGACAAACTCAGCCAACTCTTCCAGGGCGAGCCAAAAGACCGCAACGATCTGGTAGAGGTCATCGCCGATGCCGAAGAGCGGGACCTCATCGATCAGGACACCAAGGACATGATCGAGGGCGTGCTCGAAATTGCCGAGCTGCGCGTGCGTGACATCATGATCCCCCGCTCCCAGATGGTGACCATCGAGAAGTCCCAGCCGGTGGACGAGTTCCTGCCGGTCATCATCGAATCCGGCCACTCCCGCTTCCCGGTGATCAACGAAGACAAGGATCACGTGGAGGGCATCTTGCTCGCCAAGGATCTGTTGCCGTTCGGTTTTGGCGGCCAGCATGCCAGCGAACCGCTCCAGCTGGAGAAGATCCTGCGTCCCACGGTGATCGTGCCGGAGAGCAAGCGGGTCGATCGCCTGCTCAAGGAGTTCCGGGAAGAACGCTACCACATGGCCATCGTGGTGGACGAATTTGGCGGTGTCTCTGGCCTCGTGACCATCGAGGACATTCTGGAGCTCATCGTCGGCGAGATTGACGACGAGTTCGACGACATCGAGGACGAGCCGGAAGAGATCCGCCGCATCAGCAAGCGGGTCTTCTCGGTGAGCGCGCTGACAGAGATCGAGGACTTCAACGACTTCTTCGGCACCCAGTTCAGCGATGAAGAGGTGGACACCGTCGGCGGTCTGGTGATGCACGCCTTCAGCCACCTGCCCAAGAAGGGTGAAGAGATCGAACTCGACGGCTACCTGTTCAAGGTGATGCACGCCGATCGCCGTCGCCTGCAACAGTTGCAGGTGAAGATCCCCGAGCATCATGCGGCGGCGCAGCCGGAGTCCTGATCCCGCCCAGCACCACGCACATCCCGCGCCCCTCTCGTCAGGGGCGCTTTTTTTGCCTCCCTCCCGCCGCGCGACCGCCACTTGGCCCACGCCGACCGCGAGGCTCGCCGTTGACCCGGTTTGCGGTTAAGATGTCGGCCATTGTGTTTCCATTCAGTCCAATTCGAGCCCCGATCCCCCGTGAAATCGAAACTCCTGACCAGCCTGTTTGCCATTGCCAGCGGCGCCATCGCCGTGCTGGCCTTCTCCCCTTTCGGCTACTGGCCCCTGGTGATCCCCTCCCTGCTCGGCCTATACGCCCTGCTGGACAAGGCCACCCCCAAACAGGCAGCCTGGCGCGGCTTCGGCTACGCCATGGGTCTGTTCCTGCCCGGGCAGTGGTGGATCCACGTCAGCATGACGGAGTTTGGCGGCATTCCGCTGCCAGCCGCCTTCGTGCTGCTGGCCGGGCTCTGCGCCTATCTCTCCCTCTACCCGACCCTGGCCTGCTGGCTCTTCGCCCGCTTCTTTGCCGGCCGCCACTGGAGCCGCTGGCTGCTCGCCTTCCCGGCGCTCTGGCTGATGGCCGACTGGCTGCGGGGCTGGGTGATGACCGGCTACCCCTGGCTCTGGTTCGGCTACACCCAGATAGACGGCCCCCTCAAGGGCTTAGCTCCCCTTCTCGGGGTGCAGGGCATCACCCTCGCCCTGCTGCTCACCGCCTCCTCCCTCTGGCTGGTATGGCTGCACCGCAAGCCGGCCTGGCTGCTGCTCCCCGTCGCCCTGGTGGGCGCCGCCCAGGGGCTGATGCAGCTCAACTGGGTGACCCGGGGTGAGCCGGTCAAGGTCGCGCTGGTGCAGGGCAACATCGAGCAGTCCCTCAAGTGGGATCCGGAGGCCTTGGTGCCGACCGTGCGCAAGTATCAGGATCTCAGCCGCGAGAACCAGGATGCCGACATCATCGTCTGGCCGGAGTCCGCCATCCCGGCCATCGAGAAGGAGATGGGTACCTATCTGGAGAGCCTGGACAAGGCGATGAAGGTGAACGACACCGGCCTGCTGGCGGGGATCATCCATTACGATCTGAAACAGCAGCGCTTCTTCAATACCGTGCTCGGCATGGGGGTACAGGATGCTGAGGGCAAGGAGTCCTACTACTACGAGCACAAGAACCGCTACTACAAGTACCACCTGCTGCCCATCGGCGAGTTCGTGCCCTTTGAAGATCTGCTGCGTCCCATCGCCCCCTTCTTCAACCTGCCCATGTCCTCCTTCAGCCGGGGTGACGAGGTGCAGCCGAACCTGATCGCCAAGGGGCTCAAGTTTGCCGCCGCCATCTGTTACGAGATCATCTTCCCGGACGAGGTGCGCCGCAACGTGCAGCCGGATACCGACTTCCTGCTGACCGTCTCCAACGACGCCTGGTTCGGCACCAGCATCGGCCCCTGGCAGCACATGGAGATCGCCCGCATGCGCGCCCTGGAGCTGGCCCGCCCGCTGCTGCGCGACACCAACACTGGCATCACCATCGTCACCGAGATAGACGGCAGCATCATCGCCCAGATCCCGCAGTTCGAGGCTGGAGTATTGCGTGCCGAGGTACGCCCCGCCCACGGCCAGACCCCCTATCTGCGTTTTGGCAGCTGGCCCATGTATGGCCTGGCCGCCGCCCTGCTGGGGCTGGCCCTGTGGCTGCGCCCCCGCGCCCACCCCTGGGCGCGCAAGGGCTAAGACCACACAACCCCGATAAACAAAAAAGGCGCCCTTGGGCGCCTCTTTTTATGGTTTGGCTTATGGCTTGGCACGGTCTGGCGGCTCAAGGAGACAGCGGCTCGCGATGATACTCATCGGCCCCGCACTCCGGGCAGGTGCCAAGCTGCTCTGGATGCAGCACGGTATGGCGCCACTCGCAGTGATCGCACACCAGCACCCCGAGTCCCACCCAGTCCCCCGCCCGGTAGACCCCCTTGTGCTCCAGCTCGTCCGCCAACTCCTGCCACTCCACCTGGGTGCGGTCGGTCACGTCTGCCAGCCAGGACCAGGCGGTGTCCTTGAGCGCCAGCATGAAGGCCGACTCCTCCACCTGATCATCCTTGCGCCCTTCGTCATAGTTGCCCAGATCCCGCTTCACATACTCGGCGATGAGCGCCAGCTCGTCCTGGGTCAGATCCCCGGCCGCCTCCAGATAGGCCTGCACCTTGGCGATCATCCGGTTGAGGCGCTCTCCCTGAAACGCTTCCGTCTCTTCCCACTGCTTCTTGAGCTGGGCGATAAAGGCTTCATACCCTTGTCGACGTTTGTCCATGGCCATCACTCCTCTGCTGAATCCCGATCGAGCCAGACCCTGACCTCGGGCTCGGCGGATACGGGCGGCGGTTGCCATTCTCACTTCGTTGCGACTCTCGCGGCTCTTGCGGCTCTGCAAATCCTCGCGGGTACCGGACCTGGCCCGAGACCGGGCGGATGCTGGCGGTTGTTGCCGCCGCAGGATATGGGTATTCTATCGGGATTTCCCAGCCGTTTTATCTATTCATTTCACAGATCCGGATGTCACCAATGCAAGAGCAATACGTTCCCCAATCCATAGAACCAGCAGTGCAGAAGCACTGGGATGCCAAGAAAACCTTCAAGGCGGTGGAGAAAGTAGACAAGGAAAAGTTCTACTGCCTCTCCATGTTCCCCTATCCGTCTGGTCGTCTACACATGGGGCACGTTCGCAACTACACCATAGGTGATGTGATCTCCCGTTATCAACGGCTCAATGGCAAGAACGTGCTGCAACCCATCGGTTGGGACGCCTTCGGCCTGCCGGCAGAAAACGCCGCCATCAAGAACAACACGGCGCCGGCCCCCTGGACCTACGAAAACATCGAATACATGAAGAACCAGCTGAAGATGCTGGGTCTGGGCTATGACTGGGATCGGGAGCTGGCCACCTGCAAGCCGGACTACTACCGCTGGGAGCAGTGGTTCTTCACCAAGCTCTACGAGAAGGGTCTGGTCTACAAGAAGACCTCCTCCGTCAACTGGTGCCCGAACGACATGACCGTACTGGCCAACGAGCAGGTTGTTGACAACTGCTGCTGGCGCTGTGATACACCGGTGGAGCAGAAAGAGATCCCCCAGTGGTTCATCAAGATCACCGACTACGCCGAAGAGCTGCTGAACGATATCGACAATCTGGAAGGCTGGCCGGAAATGGTCAAGACCATGCAGCGCAACTGGATTGGCCGCTCCGAAGGGGTCAACATCAGCTTCAATATCGACGGTCAGGCCGAGCACCTCGAGGTCTACACCACCCGTCCGGACACCTTCATGGGTGTGACCTATGTGGGCATCGCCGCCGGTCACCCGCTGGCGCTGCAAGCAGCCCAGAACAATCCGGAGCTGGCCGCCTTCATCGAAGAGTGCAAGAACACCAAGGTAGCCGAGGCTGAACTGGCCACCATGGAGAAGAAGGGCATGGCCACCGGCCTCTACGCCATTCACCCGCTGGATGGCCGCAAGGTGCCGGTCTGGGTCGCCAACTTCGTGCTGATGAACTACGGCACCGGCGCCGTGATGGCGGTACCGGGTCACGACCTGCGTGACCACGAATTCGCCACCAAGTACGGCCTCGAGATCAAGCCTGTCATCAAGCCGGTTGATGGTGACGTCGACGTGAGCGAAGCGGCTTATACCGAGAAGGGCGTGCTGTTCAACTCCGGCGAGTTCGACGGCCTCGACTTCCAGGGTGCCTTCGATGCCATCGCCAACAAGCTGGAAGGGCTCGGCAAGGGCAAGCGCACCGTCAACTACCGTCTGCGCGACTGGGGTGTCTCCCGTCAGCGCTACTGGGGCGCTCCCATCCCGATGCTGACCCTAGCGGATGGTACCGTGGTGCCGACCCCGGAAGATCAACTGCCGGTACTGCTGCCGGAAGACGTGGTGATGGACGGCATCCAGAGCCCCATCAAGGCCGACCCCGAGTGGGCCAAGACCACCTACAACGGCCAGGAAGCATTCCGCGAGACCGATACCTTCGACACCTTCATGGAGTCCTCCTGGTACTACGCCCGCTACTGCTCCCCGGACTACGACAAGGGCATGCTGGATCCGGCGGCTGCCAACCACTGGCTGCCGGTGGATCAATACATCGGCGGCATCGAGCACGCCTGTATGCACCTGCTCTACGCCCGCTTCTTCCACAAGCTGCTGCGTGATGCGGGCCTCGTGAACAGCGACGAGCCGTTCAAGCGCCTGCTCTGCCAGGGCATGGTGCTGGCTGACGCCTTCTACTACAAGGATGAGAAGGGCGGCAACGTCTGGGTCAGCCCCCTCGACGTCAAGGTGGAGCGTGACGACAAGGGCCGCATCACCAAGGCGGTCGACCTTGAGGGTCGTGAAGTGATCCACTCCGGCATGACCAAGATGTCCAAGTCCAAGAACAACGGCATCGACCCGCAGCTGATGGTGGAGCGTTACGGCGCCGATACTGTGCGTCTGTTCATGATGTTCGCCTCGCCGGCCGAGATGACCCTGGAGTGGTCCGACTCCGGCGTCGAGGGTGCCCAGCGCTTCCTGCGCCGTCTGTGGCGCATCACCTTCGAGCACGTCAGTGCCGGCGTAGCTCCGGCACTGAATGTGGCGGCACTCAGCGGCGACCAGAAGGCCGTGCGCCGCGAGCTGCACAAGACCATCGCCAAGGTGAGCGACGACGTGGGTCGCCGTCAGACCTTCAACACCGCCATCGCCGCCATCATGGAGCTGATGAACAACCTGGCCAAGCTGGGCAGCGACGAGCAGGATCGCGCCCTGATGCAGGAAGCGCTGGAAGCGGTCGTGGTCATGCTCTATCCCATCACCCCGCACATCGGCTTCGAGCTGTGGAAAATGCTGGGCAAGGAAGGGGACATCGATGTCGCGGCCTGGCCGGTGGCTGACGAAGCGGCCATGGTCGAGACCGAGAAGCTGGTGGTGGTACAGATCAACGGCAAGATGCGCGGCAAGCTGACCGTGCCGGCCGAGATAAGCCAGGCCGACGTCGAGAAGCTGGCCATGGCCGATGCGTCCGTACAGAAGTTCACCGACGGTCTGACCGTGCGCAAAGTCGTGTACGTGCCGGGCAAACTGCTCAACATCGTGGCCAACTGATGACGCCTCCCCTGGCGGCGGCCGACGGTCTGGGCCAGGGGCTGACGACACACGGATGATGACGGCGGGCCCTGCGCCCGCCGCTCTTCCCTTCATGCAAAGAGGATTTTTTATGGGCACCATCTTCACGCGCTGGATGGCCATCGTGCTGGCAGGACTGCTGCTGCAGGCCTGCGGTTTTCAGATGCGGGGCACCGCCATTCCCCCCGAGCTGATGACCATGAAAGTGGTCGGTGACAACAAGAGCGACTTCTACCGACTGGTCACCACCCGTCTCAAGGCCGCTGGCGTCGAACTCGCCGACAAGGAGGGCATCCCGGTGCTGACCCTGGCCGGGGTACGTAGCCGCAGCCAGGTCGCCTCGGTCGACTCCATCGGCCAGGACCGCGAATACCTGCTCAGTTACAGCACCCAGTTCACCGTGGTCATGCCGGGCAAACCGACCCAGGTCTTCCCCATCACCTTCAACCGCAGCTTCCTGAACAAGCCGGATGCGGCACTCGCCTCCTCCCGCGAGCAGGAGCAGCTGGGCAAGGAGATGCAGGAACAGGCCGCCAACCTGGTGATCCGCCAGCTCAGCCAGGTCAAGTTCTGATGCAAGTATCTTGATGAGAGTTCGTTGATGAGAGTCTATCCCGAGCAGTTTGCGGATCACCTCAAAGCAGGGCTCAAGCCCTGCTATCTCATTTTTGGGGACGAGCCCCTGCTCAAACTGGAAGCTGTCGACGCCGTGCGTCAGGTGGCACGCAAACAGGGCTTCGATGAGCGCTACAGCTTCGTGGTGGAACAGGGGCTGGACTGGAACCAGGTCTACGATGCCTGCCAGGCCATGAGCCTGTTCTCGGCACGCCAGATCATCGAGCTGGAGCTGCCGGCCAAGGTCGACAAGGAGTTGGCCGCCCGCATCAGCGAGATCGGCAAACAGCTGCACCCAGATCTGCTGCTGGTCCTGAGCGGTAATCGCCTCAACCAAACCCAGATGAAGGCAGCCTGGTTCGACAAGCTGAGCCAGAGCGGCACCTATGTGCCGGTCAACCACCCCGAGCCCCGTTTCTTCCCGCGCTGGATGAGCGCCCGCTTCCAGCGCTTCGGCCTCAAGGCGCTGCCGGATGCGGTCAACTTCATGTGCCACGCCTACGAGGGCAACCTGCTGGCCGCCAGCCAGGAGATAGAGAAGCTGACCCTGCTCTCGCCGCCCCAGCCCATCAGCGTCGCCTATCTGCAGGAAACCATCATCCGCCACGCCCACTTCACCCCGTTCCAGCTCATCGACACCCTGCTGGAAGGGAAGGTGAACCGGGCCCAGCGCATCCTGCTGGCCCTGCGCGCCGAGGGCACCGAGCCCGGCATGCTGGCCTGGACCTTGTGCCGCGAGCTGGAGCAGCTCACCGAGCTGGCGCTGGCGGCCAGGGCCGGTCAGCCGCTGGTGGAGCACTTCTCCCGCCTGCGCATCTGGCAGAGCCGCCAGCAGCTCATTCAACAGGCGCTGACCCGGCTGCCCTTCGCCAAGCTGCAGCAGTTGTGGCAGCTGATGGCCCGCCTCGACGACGCCCAGCGTCGCTTCGATACCGAGCAGGCCTGGCTGATGCTGCAGACTCTCGCCCTCGGTTTTCGCGATGGTACCCCCTTGCCGCTGGCGGGATCTGACGCATGATCCAGCCCGTCGACATCCCCGCCATCGCCGGAGGAAGCCCATGTTGAAACCGCCCATCGGCATTCTGGGGGGAACCTTTGATCCCATCCACATCGGTCACCTGCGCCCGGCCATCGAGGCCCGCGACGCCCTGGGCCTGGCCGAAGTGCGTCTGCTGCCGAACCATATTCCGCCCCACCGGGCCAGCCCCTTCTGCTCGAGCGAGCAGCGCCTGGCCATGGTCGCCCTGGCAGCAGCGGAAAACCCGGGCTTCGTGGTGGATGAGCGGGAGCTCAGGCGCGACACCCCCTCCTGGACCATCGACACCCTTGTCGAGTTGAGGAGCGAGCTGCCGGACACCCCGCTCTGCTTTTTGATGGGGATGGATTCCCTGCTCGGCCTGCCGAGCTGGCACCGCTGGCAGGAGCTGCTCGATTACGCCCACCTGGTGGTGAGCTACCGCCCAGGCTGGCAACCGGATTATCCCGTCCAGGTGGCCGAGCTGCTGGCCCGCCACCAGACCCGGGACATTCGGGCTCTCCATCGCCAGCGCCACGGTCATGTCTGGCTTTGTGACAACCTGCCCGTCGAGCTGTCGGCCACACGCCTGCGTGCCCTGCTCGCGGCAGGCCAGGATCCCAAATACCTGCTGCCCAACCCGGTCGCCGACTATATCCGGCGCCACGGGCTCTACCGCTCATCGGCAACGCAGTAAACGGCGCCACGCAGGCGGATCAGCCGACACGTCCGGGCGCACCGGGCCCGGCCCTGACTATTGCCAGGCCGGGTTGCACACTATAGTGATCGTCAAGGGGCCCCTCCCCCACGGGACGGCTCCCCGGGCGATGCTCCCTTTGCCAGGCTGGGAAACGGGAGTGACCATGATATAATCCGCCGCCCTCTGGCGCCGGAAGATAGGAGAAGACATTGCAAGGCCAAGAATTGCTCGCCTTTATCGTCGACAAGATCGATGACATGAAAGGCCGCGACATCATCACCCTCGATGTGCGCGGCAAATCCAGCATCACGGACACCATGATCATCTGCTCCGGCAACTCCAATCGTCACGTCAGTGCCATCGCCCACAACCTCGCCAGCGAGGCCCGTCATGCGGGGCTCGACCTGCTGAGCGTGGAAGGGGAACTCACCGGTGAGTGGGTGCTGGTGGACATGGGGTCGGTCATCGTCCACGTGATGCAGGATGAGTACCGCGACTTTTACCAGCTGGAAAAACTCTGGAGCGGCGCCGCCCAGGTCAATTCGCAATAAAGGGCGACAGCGTAACCAAAGATGAAGATCCAGTTGATTGCCGTGGGCACCAAGATGCCTGCCTGGGTAGAGCATGGCTTCGAAGAGTACCGTCGCCGCTTCCCCAAAGACATGCCGTTCGAGCTGGTCGAGATCGGCGCAGGCAAGCGCGGCAAGAATGCCGACATTCCCCGCATCCTGCAAAAGGAAGGGGAAGCCATGCTGGCCGCCGCCGGCCGCTCTCGTATCGTGACCCTGGACATTCCGGGCAAGCCCTGGACCACGGAGCAGCTCGCCGTGCAACTGGAAGCCTGGAAGCTGGATGGCCGGGATGTGGCGCTGCTGGTGGGTGGCCCGGAGGGGCTCTCCCCCGAGTGCAAGGCTGCCGCGGAGCAGAACTGGTCGCTCTCGCCCCTGACCCTGCCCCATCCCCTGGTGCGGGTACTGGTGGCCGAGAGCCTCTACCGCGCCTGGAGCATCACCACCAATCACCCTTATCACAGAGAGTGACCCATGCCGACCCTGAGCATGCATTTCTCCTCTCTCACCCGCACGTCAGCCACAAGGTAACGGCATGCTGAAGAATCGCATTGAAATGCGCGATCACAGTGCCGAGGGACGTCTGTTCTTCCGGCGCACCCTGGTCGCCTACATCGGCATGGTCACCCTCATGCTGGTGCTGCTGGCTAACCTCTACTACCTGCAAGTAGAGTCTTACGAAACTTATCAGACCCGATCCAACGACAACCGCATCCGTGTGGTACCGGTGGCGCCGCCCCGTGGCCTCATCTACGACGCCAACGGTGTCCTGCTGGCGGAAAACCGCCCTGTCTACAGCCTGGAGATCGTGCCCGAAGAGACCGAGAACCTGGAGAAGACCGCGGACGACCTCATCACCCTGCTGGCCCTGCCGGAGGGGACCAAGGAGAAGTTCCTGGCCGAGGTCAAGCGTCAGCGCCGCTTCAAGCCCGTGCCCCTGTTCGAGAAGCTGACCGAATACCAGGTCGCCCTCTTCTCGGTCAACCAGCACAACTACCCGGGGGCCAGCATCGAGGCCTACCTCAAGCGCTACTACCCGTTCGGCGACACCCTGACCCATGCCCTGGGCTACGTGGCCAAGATCAACACCCGTGACGTGGAGCGCCTCGAGAAGGAGGAGAAGCTCGCCAACTATGCCGCCACCAAGGACATCGGCAAACAGGGGGTGGAGAAGTACTACGAGGATCAGCTGCACGGCGTGGCGGGTTATCAGGAGGTCGAGGTGAACAACCGCGGCCGGGTAGTGCGCACCCTGAAATTCCAGCCCCCCGAGCCCGGCAAGGACATCTACCTCAACATCGACATCCGCCTGCAGTTGAAGGCACAGGAGCTACTGGCCGGCCGCCGGGGCGCCATCGTGATGATGGAACCCAACACCGGCGCCATCCTGGCCATGGAGTCGAGCCCGAGCTACGACCCCAACCTGTTCGTGACCGGCATCTCCAGCGCCAACTACTCGGCGCTGCTCAACGATCCCGCCCGGCCGCTGGTCAACCGCACCACCCAGGGCATCTATGCCCCCGCCTCCACCGTCAAGCCCATGATGGCGGTGATGGGGCTCAACGAGGGGGCGATCACCCCCAATTACCGCTACTTCGGCGGGCCCAGCTTCTCCATCCCGGGCACCACCAAGAAGTTCCGGGACTGGCGCCGCTGGGGCCACGGCTGGCTCGACGTCTATCGCGCCATCGAGGTCTCGGCGGATACCTATTTCTACGATCTCGCCTACCGGGTCGGCATCGACAAGATCAACAGCTACATGACCAAGTTCGGCTTCGGCCAGTACAGCGGCGTGGACCTCTATGAAGAGACCCGGGGCGTCATGCCCTCCCGGGACTGGAAGATGGCCCGCTGGCGTCAACCCTGGTACCAGGGGGACACCATCTCCATCGGCATCGGCCAGGGCTACTGGAGCGCCACCCCGATCCAGCTCGCCAAGGCCATCAGCATCCTGACCCAGAACGGTCACGACGTGACGCCGCACCTGCTCAAGAGCACCGCCTCCTCCGATGGCGTGGTCAACGCCCCCATCAACCCGAACGTGGCCATCGCCGCCAAGAGCGATACCTACTGGCAGGTGGCCAAGGACGGCATGTGGCGCGTCATCAACGGCCACGAAGGGACGGGGCGCCGCGCCTTCGCCAATACCCCCTACAAGGCGGCGGGCAAGTCCGGCACCGCCCAGGTGGTGGGCCTGAAAGAGAACCAGGTCTACAACGCGGCCACCACCAAGGTGGAGCACCGCGACAACGCCCTGTTCGTCGCCTTCGCCCCCTTCGAGGCACCCAAGGCGGTCGTCGCCCTGGTGCTGGAGAACGCCGGGGGCGGCAGCGCCATGGCGGCACCGGTCGCCCGCCACATGCTGGATGCCTATCTGCTCCCGCCGGAACCCCAGTTGCCACCGGCACCGGAAAAGCCGTCCCAACCGAGTGAGGTCGTTTCCCAATGAGTAATTCTGCCCGCCAGCAGAGCATCTGGTACAAGCTGCACATCGACCTGCCGCTGCTGCTCGGCCTGCTGACCCTGATGGCCCTCTCCATGGTGGTGCTCTACTCCGCCTCGGGCCAGGATCTCGACTCCATCGTGCGCCAGCTGGTGCGCGGCGCCCTGGCCTTCGGTCTGATGATCGGCATAGCCCAGCTGCCGCCCTCCCTCTATGCCCGCTGGTCGGTGCCCCTGTTTGCGGTGGTGGTGCTGCTGCTCATCGCGGTGGACGTGTTCGGCCATATCGGCAAGGGGGCCCAGCGCTGGCTCGATCTCGGCTTCATGAAGTTCCAGCCCTCCGAGGTGATGAAACTCTCCATGCCCATCATGGTGGCCGCCTGGCTCAGCCGGCACTCCCTGCCGCCAAAGTTCAGCCATGTGATGATCGCCCTGGTGATGGTGCTGCTGCCCACCCTGCTGATCGCGGCCCAACCCGATCTCGGCACCTCCATCCTGGTGGCCGCTTCCGGCTTCTTCGTCATCTTCCTGGCGGGGATCAGCTGGTGGCTCATCGGGCTCGCGGTCTTGCTCATCTGCGCCTTCATGCCGGTTCTCTGGTTCTTCCTGATGCACGACTACCAGCGCCAGCGGGTGCTGATGCTGCTGGACCCGGAGAAGGACCCCCTCGGTCGCGGCTATCACATCATCCAGTCCAAGATTGCGATCGGCTCCGGCGGCGTGTTTGGCAAGGGGTGGCTGCAAGGCACCCAGTCCCAGCTCGAATTCCTGCCAGAGCGCCACACCGACTTCATCTTCGCCGTCTTCAGCGAGGAGTTCGGTCTGGTGGGAGTGGCCCTCTTGCTGGTCATCTACCTCTACATCATCAGCCGCTGCCTGTTTATCTCCATGCAGGCCCAGAACAGCTTCGAACGCCTGCTGGGGGGTGCCCTGACCCTGACCTTCTTCGTCTATGTGTTCGTCAACATGGGCATGGTAAGCGGCATCCTGCCGGTGGTAGGAGTTCCCCTGCCACTGGTGAGCTACGGCGGCACCTCCATGGTGACCCTGATGGCGGGCTTCGGCGTTCTGATGTCCATCCAGACCCACAGGCGGCTGCTCGCCTGATGCGACTCGGCTGGCTGGCTCTATCTCTGTGCACCCTGACGGCGGGTGCTGCCGTCTCGCCGGCCCGGCTCAGCCTGCTGGCCGAGCAGCAGCAGGTGCCGCTGGCAGAGTTGCAGGCCGCCGCCGCCCAGGCCAGCCTGCGCCAGGAGGTGCTGGACACCATCCGCCGCCCCTGGGAAGCCAAGCCCTGGCACCGCTACAGGCCGCTGTTCGTCACCCCGGAGCGAATCCGGGACGGAGTGGGATTCTGGCAGCGCCATGCCGCCACCCTGGCACGGGCAGAGCAGACCTACCAGGTCCCCGCCTCCCTCATCGTCGCCATCATCGGCATCGAGACCTTTTACGGTCGACAGATGGGGCGCCATCCAGTGCTCGACAGCCTCTACACCCTGGGATTCCACTACCCCGAACGGGCGGATTTCTTCGCCAAGGAGTTTGCCCAGCTGGTGCTGCTTGCCCGGGAAGAGAAGTGGCCGCTCACCAATCTCAAGGGCTCCTATGCCGGCGCCATGGGCATGGGCCAGTTCATGCCCTCCAGCTACCGCCACTACGCGGTCGACTTCGACGGAGACGGCAAGCGGGATCTCTTCGCCAACCCGGCAGATGCCATCGGCAGCGTGGCCAACTACTTCGCCCTGCACCACTGGCGCTGGGGCGAGCCGGTGGTGGAGCCCGCCTTGATCGGATTGGCGCCAGTAGGTACCCTGCTTGCACCCGAGCCCGAGCTAAGACACCGCTGGGCAGATCTGGCCGCTGCGGGCATTGAAGTCGCCACACCGCCGTCACCCGAGACGCCGGTAAAACTGCTGGCGATGGAGCAGGCCGAAGGACCGGAATACTGGGTCGCGCGCCACAATTTTTACGTGATCACCCGCTACAATCGCAGCCCTCTCTATGCGATGGCGGTGCATCAACTCAGTCAAGCAATCCAGGACGCTTATGCATTACAGCCACAAACTTCTTCCCCTCAGCCTGACCTTGTTGCTGGCCGCCTGTAGCAGCCAACCCGAACCCCAGCCGCTGCCGCCAGAGCCCGTCCCCCAGGAGAAACCCCAGGTCATCGAGATCCCCCAGGCGACCGGCGCCATTCCCCGCCCCGAACCCATGAGCGAGAGCGGCAACCGGGACTACTGGATCGGCAAGCAGAAGTTTGAGGTGTGGCGCGACATCAAGCACTACAGCGAGGAAGGCACTGCCAGCTGGCTCTCCCGGGATCTGGACGGCAACAAGACTGCCAACGGCGACGTGCAGGACAGCACCCTGTTCAGCGCCGCCCACCGCAACCTGCCCCTGCCAAGCTACGTGCGGGTCACCAATCTGGACAACGGTCTGGAGACCATAGTACGCGTCAATGATCGCGGCCCCTTCGGCAGCGATCGCCTCATCGATCTCTCCCACGCCGCCGCCGCGCAGCTGGAGATGGTGGAAGGGGGTGAGGCCCGGGTGCGCCTCGAACTCATCACCGATCAGCCGGATCAGATGGTAGAGATGGTGCCCATGACCCCGATGACGCCCATGGAGCCTGCGGCGCCAGCCGCCAATTCCTTCGTGAACGAGACGCCGGCCCCCACGGCACCGGCCAAGGCCGCCCCTGCTCCTGCTCCTGCTCCTGCCGCCACGGCGACCACCACCGTCTCCCCCCCCAAGGCCGGTGCGACCCAGGGCAAGATGATCCAGGTGCTCGCCAGCGGCTCGCAGGCGCGAGCTGAGGCCATGGGCAAGGTGATGACCCAGCGCTATGGCGTGCCGTACCAGGTGGTGGCGCACGGCGCCGTCTTCCGCGTCCTGCTCGGGCCCGTGGCCAGCGACAAGCAGGCCCCCCTGCTCGAGCAGATCCGCCAGGGCGGGTTGGAGCAGGCCTTCATCGTGCCCTGATACCCGCCCCGACCTCGCGCCGGGATACGACGCGAGGTCGGGGGCCATCCCATAAAATCCCGTCCAGGTCGCATCTCGGACTATGACCGACACGCACATCTGGTATAGTGGGGCCCGCTTTTTTTCAACTTGGGTACATCCCATCCAGGCACCAGGAATTTCAAGATGTCCAAATTTGCCCGCTCCGTTATTCTGGCCTCCCTGTTAAGCGCCACCGCTCAGGCCAACCAGCCTGTTCCGACCCCGGATTCGGCCCTGCCGAGTGCCCAGCCGGTTCCCACTTTGAACAGCGCCCCCATGGTGGTGCCTGCCGCGCCCGAGATCTCCGCCAAGGCCCACATCCTGATCGACTACTTCTCCGGCCAGGTGCTGGCCGAGCAGAACGCCGACGAGCGTCTGCCCCCCGCCAGCCTGACCAAGATGATGACCTCCTACATCGTCGGCGACGAGCTGCACAAGGGGAACATCAAGGGCACCGACATGGTGACCATCAGCCAGAACGCCTGGTCCAAGAACTACTCCGACTCCTCCAAGATGTTCATCGAGGTGGGCAAGCAGGTCTCCGTCGATGATCTCAACAAGGGCATCATCATCCAGTCCGGCAACGACGCCTGCGTCGCCATGGCCGAGCACCTGGCAGGCAGCACCGACTCCTTCGCCAGCCTGATGAACGCCTGGGCCGCCAAGCTCGGCATGAAGGACTCCCAGTTCAAGAACCCCCACGGCCTGGATGAAGAGGGCCACTACAGTACCGCCCGCGACATGGCCCGCCTGGGTCAGGCTCTGATCCACGATCAGCCGGAGGAGTACAAGATCTACTCCCAGAAGTCCTTCGTGTTCAACGGCATCACCCAGCACAACCGCAACCGCCTGCTGTGGGACCAATCCCTGCAGGTTGACGGCATCAAGACAGGCCACGTCAGCCAGGTAGGCTACAACCTGGTCTCTTCCGCCACCAACAACGAAGGCATGCGCCTGATCGCCGTCGTCATGGGGGCCAACAGCGAGGCTTCTCGCGCTGCCGAGAGCAAGAAGCTGCTCACCTACGGCTTCCGCTTCTTCCAGAGCCTGACCCCCTACAAGGCGGGCACCGAACTGGTCACCCAGAAGATCTGGATGGGCGACAAGTCTGAAGTGAAGCTGGGGGTCGACAAGGACGTCTCCGTGCTGGTCACCCGTGGCCAGGGCAACAACCTCAAGGCGGACTTCCAGCTGGAGAGCGAGCTGAAGGCGCCCCTGGCCAAGGGCCAGCGCGTCGGCACTGTGTACCTCAAGCAAGGGGACAAGGAGATCAAGCAGGTTCCCCTGGTTGCCCTGGAAGAGGTGCAGGAAGGTGGCCTGATGAGCCGCCTGTGGGATTACCTGGTGATGCTGGTCTCCAGCTGGTTCAAGTAACAGACCCTTCCTCAAGCAGCGGCGCCAACAGGCGCCGCTGCTGTCTTTTGCGGTCTGTCCAGTCAATAACCCTGTAATCTGCAGGTTCCGCCGACTGACGATTTGTGGTAAAAAGCAGCATTTCCACGTCTTGCCGCACCGCCGGGTCTTGATCCCGAGGCGGCTCATGCCCATATAGACTGGGAACTGCCCCCTGGGGGCTGATGAGGGGATCGTTTTGGCGGCCCTCAAAGGCGTAAAGATGACGTCGCTTCCCGGCGACCCAGAAAGGTGAAGTAGATGAATACCAAGTTTGATGAACTGCTGGAGTTCCCCTGCAAGTTCCCGTTCAAGGTGCTTGGCGTGGCTGATCCCGCCCTGCCCGACATGGTGGTGGAAGTGCTGCAGCAACATGCTCCCGGCACCTACAGCCCGACCGTTCAACCGAGCTCCAAGGGCAACTATCACTCGGTACGAGTGACGGTCACCGCCCAGAGCAAGGAACACATCGAGGCCATGTATACCGCTCTTGGCAAGATCGAGCTGGTTCGTTACGTCCTGTAAGTTGCCTCTCTCGCCCCGCCACCGGGGCGACTGATTATTTGCCGCCCGGTCGCAGCGGCGACCGTACCGACACCGCGCCGCCAGTGAGGAAAGATGTCACTCGAAACGCCCGCCGAGCCACAACCGTCAGCCGGCCAACTGCTCGTCAGACAGCTGGGCCGTCGCCCCTACCAGCCGGTGTGGGACGCCATGAAGGCGTTCACCGACAATCGCACCCCCGACACCCCGGACGAGTTCTGGGTGGTGGAGCATGACCCCGTCTACACCCAGGGCCAGGCCGGCAAGGCCGAACACCTGCTCGCCCCGGGCAACATCCCGGTGGTGCAGAGTGATCGCGGCGGCCAGGTGACCTATCACGGCCCGGGCCAGCTGGTGCTCTACGTTCTGGTGGATGTGCGCCGCAGCAAGCTCTCTGTACGGGAGCTGGTGACCTGCCTCGAAACCGCCATCATCAACACGCTCGCCAAAAGCAATATCGAGGCCTACGCCAAGGCCGATGCCCCGGGCGTCTACGTGAAGAGCGATCTGGGTATGGAAGCCAAACTGGCGTCCCTGGGTTTGCGCATTCGCAAGGGGTGCTCGTTCCACGGGTTGGCCCTCAACGTCAACATGGACATGACTCCCTTCCTGCGCATCAATCCGTGCGGCTATGCGGGCATGGCCATGACCCAGACCAGCGCCCTGGGCGGCCCGCAGAGCGTCGCCGAGGCACAGTCCCTGCTGGTGACGGAGCTGGCCCGCCTGATTGGCTACCAAGAGATCACGAATACCGAAGAGGCGGCATGAGCAACCCCATGCCCCGTGGTCACGAGGGAGCCGCAAGGCCCCTGGTGACCGTCAACCAGACAATAACAAACACCGAGAGTGAATCATGAGCAAACCCGTTCGTATGGAGCCGGGCGTCAAGCTGCGCGATGGCGACAAGATGGCCCTGATCCCGGTGAAATTCATGCCGGATCCCAACGAGGAAGTGCTGCGCAAGCCGGAGTGGATGCGGATCAAGCTGCCGCCGTCGAGCCAGAAGATCGAGCACATCAAGAGCACCCTGCGCAAAAACAAGCTGCACTCTGTGTGTGAAGAGGCTTCCTGCCCCAACCTGGCGGAGTGCTTCAACCACGGCACCGCGACCTTCATGATCATGGGCGCCATCTGTACCCGCCGCTGCCCCTTCTGCGACGTGGCCCACGGCCGTCCGTTGCCGCTGGATCCGGAGGAACCGAAGAAGCTGGCACTCACCATCAAGGAGATGAACCTCAAGTACGTGGTGATCACCTCGGTGGACCGCGACGATCTGCGGGACGGCGGTGCCCAGCACTTCGCCGACTGCATCCGCGAGATCCGCGAGCACAGCCCCCAGACCCGCATCGAGATCCTGACCCCGGACTTCCGTGGCCGGATGGAGCAGGCGCTGGAGGTGTTCCGCGAGACCCCGCCTGACGTTTTCAACCACAACCTGGAAACCGCCCCGCGCATGTACCGGGTTGCCCGTCCGGGTGCCGACTACAAGTGGTCCCTGGAGCTGCTGCGCCGCATCAAGGAGATGCACCCCCACGTGCCGACCAAGTCCGGCCTGATGATGGGCCTTGGCGAGACCAACGAGGAGATCGTCGAGGTGCTCAAGGATCTGCGCGAGCACGGCGTCAACATGCTGACCCTGGGCCAGTACCTGCAACCGAGCCGCCACCACCTGCCGGTGAAGCGTTATGTGCCGCCCGCAGAGTTCGACGAACTCAAGGATGTGGCCATGGAGCTTGGCTTCAGCCACGCCGCCTGCGGTCCCTTCGTGCGTTCCTCCTACCACGCAGACCTGCAAGCCAAGGGGGAAGAGGTCAAATAAGCCTCTTTTCCTGCTGGCAGAAAAAAGAGCGCCCTTGGGCGCTCTTTTTTTATCGCCGTCACCTCGCAGGCAGCGGTTGTCCCTTTGTGATTGGCGCCGTTCTGGCGTAACGTGGCCACTCCCCTTCTCTGGAGTGCTGTGCCGGATGCCGACTCTCACCGTTCGCCTGATCCCCCTGCGTGACGCAGACTTTCCCGCCTATCGCGACTACTTCATCGAGGATTACGCCCAGGATCTTGCCAGCAACCACGGGATGGCGCTGCCTGACGCCCACCGTCAGGCCGACGCCTCGTTGCAGCAGCTCCTGCCACTGGGTGTCGCCACCCCGGGTCATCACCTGCTCGCCATGGTACCTGAAGCCTCGAACGCACCGGGCGAGCCTCTGGGCTATCTCTGGCACGCCATCGACGGCGCCGCCGGCACCACCTTCATCTACGACTTCTATGTGACACCGCCCCATCGTGGTCGCGGCCTCGGCAAGGCTGCCATGGCCGCCCTGGAGGCGCAGCTCGCCCCCCTAGGCATCCACCAGATCAAGCTGAGGGTGGCCCATGACAACCCGAGGGCACTGGCGCTCTATCAGGCGCTGGGCTTCACCATCACGGGCTACAACATGGCAAAGCGTCTGGATTGAGCACCTTCATTGGGCCACCACCCGGCCCATGGCTCAGAGCGAGATGCCGGAAAAAGACATGAAGCCGAGGGACATCAGCCCGGCCACGATGAAGGTAATGCCGATCCCCCGCAGCCCCTCGGGCACATCCGAATACTTCATCTTCTGGCGCAACCCCGCAATGGCGACGATGGCCAGCAGCCAGCCCAGCCCTGAGCCCGCCCCGTAGACCACGGATTCGATGAAGTCGTAATCCCGCTGGGCCATGAACATCACCCCGCCGAAGATGGCGCAGTGCACCGTCAGCAGCGGCAGATAGATGCCGAGCGCGTGATGGAGCGCCGGGAAATGTTTGTCGAGCACCATCTCCATCACCTGCACCAGCGCCGCCAGCACCCCGATGTAGACGATGAAATCGAGAAAGCCCAGATCAAACTCCCCGAGGAAGGTACTCTCGGGACGCAGGATATGGCGGTAGATCAGGTTGTTGAGGGGGATGGCGATCACCATGACCACCAGCACCGTCATGCCCAAACCGAAGGCGGTGTTGATGTTCTTGGAAACGGCCAGGAAGGTGCACATGCCAAGAAAGAAGGCCAGCGCCAGGTTTTCCACAAAGATCGACTGGATGAAGAGATTGACGTAATAGTCCATGAATGAGTTCACCACTTGGTTGCAATAAGAGCATGTCCGCGCCCGGCCAACGGCCAGTCGCGAAGATGACGTTTACAGAGAGAGCTGGCGCAGCACCCGGTAATGACCACGGCAGCCGCCAGACTGCCGAGCAGCCCGGTCAGCGGTACTCAATGACGGGGATCAAACGGGCGGGCGCCCGGCTGGTGAACCTAGTCGCCCTGGCAGAAGCGATATTGCAGGTGGTGGCAGCGAAGCCGCCGTGTGTGCAGAGCGCCGAAGTAGTCGGGCCGCTGCCTGAGATAGATGAGAGGCAGGAAAAACAGCAGGCCGCAGAGCAGGCCGAGGATCTCGTGCTGGAACCAGGCCAGCAGCACCTGATAGAGCTCGGCTTGAGCGGCCCCTTCCAACCGTCGACCCTGCTCGAAGCTGAGCCGCCACTGGCCGCCCGGCGGCAGGCTGACGCTGTTGACCAGCCCGGGATCGGCCGGCTCATGCAACTGCATCGAGGCGTCCTGGCCGACCGCTGCCTGACGTACGGCTGCACCGACCTCTGCCGCGGCGAAGGCGGCAAGCCATAGAAGGCAGGCGATGGCGAGCGCCATCGGCCAGGTAGAGCGTCGGCCAGAGGGTGACAAGCGGGGAGTCCCTTCTTTAAAAGAGAATTCAGCTAGGCCGAATATATCACAATTCATCTTTTTATTGAATTTTAAACCCTGCAAACACCCACAAATTGATACTAAAAACCCTCTTTATAAATAAAGAGGGCAATTAAAAACCACAATGAGCGCAAGGAGCCCTCTCTTTTCCCTCACGGTGACCCTCACTCCTGCACAAAGGCCGGGTGGTAGCGCACTTCACCACTGGGCATGGCAGCGCCGAACAAGCGGGCCATGAAGTACTCGGGCGGCACGCCGGGCAGCGTCAACCCCGGCTCGGGCACGAAACCGAAACGGCCGTAGAAGCCGGGATCCCCCAGCACCACGCAGCCGGCCGCCCCCATCCCCTTGAGCTCGGCCAGACCCGCGTCCATCAGCCGTGACCCCAGCCCCTTGCCGTGCAGCGCAGGAGAGACCGAAATGGGGCCAAGACCATACCAGTGCGGGCTGCCATCGCTGATGGTCACCGGCGAGAAGCAGAGGTGGCCGACCACTTGCCCCGCCAGCTCCGCCACCAGCGACAGGCTGAGTGCCCCGGCCTGGCGCAGGCCACGCACGATCAACTGCTCGTTGTGATCGGTATGGGGGGCATTGAGGAACGCGGCCACGGTCAGCGCTTCAATGGCGTCGTGATCGGCGCCTGCTTCGGGCCGAATGATGATGTTCATAGGTTTTCTCCGTTTGTTATCTTGCAATGGATGGCCTGATCAGACTGCCTGCAGGCAGCAGATCACATAGCCGTAGCTGCCCAGGTATTGGCGGTGGATGGCCACTTCCCGGCTCAAGTCCTGCCAGGCTGGGCTATCCCCTAGCTCGGCACTGTGGCGCGCCAGATTGCGCTCAATGGGATCCAGATAGTTGTGCCAGGCCCTTTGCGGCAACTCGGTGTGCCACAGGCAGCGATAACCCGCCTCCTGCACCGCTTTGAGCAGGCCCGCCAGGGTCTGCATGGCGGGATAATCCCGCTGCCAGAACGCCAGCGCCTCCTCTGGGGGCGTGTCCGTCAGCCACACCAGGTCGCTCAGCACCAGGCAGGCATTAGGATCGGCAAGGTGCGCCCGCCAGGCTTTGAGCGCATTGGCCACCCCTATGGTGTACGCGCTCCCCTCGGCCCAGATGAGATCGGCGGGGGCCAGGTCTGCCGGCAGCGCCGCCATGTTGGCGCACAGGGTAGTGACCTGACTCAGCCCCGCCGCGCTGGCCGATCTCGCCACGGCGGCCAGCGCCTCCTCGTCCAGATCGATGGCCACGATGGTGGCGTCCGTCACCTGTGCCAGCGCCAGGGTGGCGGCGCCACGCCCACAGCCCATGTCGAGGATCCGGCGAGGCTGGCTGGGCAGCGCGGCAAATTGCTGCTGGGTGAAGAGGCTATCGCCCGGCCCCCAATAGCTCATGCCATCCAGCAGCAGCTTGAAATCCCGGATGTAGCGTTCATGTTCATTCATGTCTTTGCTGAGCCACTGCAGGTGGTAACGCGCTTGTTCACTGAATCCCTGCTTCATCACCCAGGCAAAGTAAGCCTGCGGGGCTTGATGCTGCAGTTGCCGCTGCCAGGCCTTGAACTCGTCGCCGGAGTGCGCACGCAAACCGGCGAGATCCGCCAGCAGATCCCGGGCGCGTTGCATCCGCGCCAGCTCTTCATCCAGCTCCCTGACCCGGGCTTCCAGTGTCGCCTGCTCCAGCTCGCCCGCCAGACAGGCGAGGCACTGCTTGAGGCTGAGCCCGCCGGCCTGCAGGGCCTGTACCATCCGCAGCCGCTGCAGATCGTCATCGTCGTAGTGGCGATAGCCGTTGGCGCCCCTCGTGCCCGCAATCACCCCCAGCTTCTCGTAATAGAGAAGGGTGGAGCGGGCCAGGCCGCAGCGCCGGGCCAGTTCGGATATTTTCATGACAACCACTCGCTGAGGGGTCCGTGACCCGATGAAGGGAAGCTTAAACTGTGAAGCAATAGACGGGTCAACGACAACATCCGGGTTCATACCATAAAAAAACGGCCACCCAGAGGTGGCCGTCATCGGCAGCAAGAGAGACTCGCGGGATCAGAGGCCGGCGGCCTCCAGATGCTCCACCAGCAGTTGCACGCTGCGGTTGCCGCGCCACTCGTTGACGTCGAGCCGGTAGACCAGCCGCACCCGCTTCACCGAGGCATCGGGCCAGCGCTGCAAGTCGACGCCAAAGGCGATGGCATCCACCGCGTGGCCGGAATCCGTGGTCAACATCATCTTGAGGTGCTTCTCCCCCACCAGCCGCTGCTGCACCAGCACGAATTCCCCGTCAAACAGCGGCTCGGGGAAGGCCTGACCCCAGGGGCCGGAGGCGCGAATAAGCTCCGCCAGCTCGAGGGTGAGCTCGTCCGGCAGCAGCTCGCCATCGGTGAGCAGCACCCCGGTCAAGAGCTCAGGGGTCACCAGCTCGCCGATGACCGCCTCGAAGGCCCGGCCGAAGGCCTCGATATTGGCCTTGGGCAGGGTCAACCCGGCCGCCATGGCGTGGCCGCCAAACTTGCCCATCAGGCCGGGGTGGCGGGTATCGAGCAGTTCCAGCGCATCGCGCAGGTGCACCCCCGGGATGGAGCGCCCGGAGCCCTTGAGCTCGGTCTCGCTGCTCTCGGCAAAGGCGATGACCGGGCGGTAGTACTTCTCCTTCACCTTGGAGGCCACCAGCCCCACCACCCCCTGATGCCACTCGTTCCGGTGCAGCACGATGCCGGAGGGCACCTCGCCGTCACGAAAACGGATCTGCTCCAAAGTGGCGAGCGCCTCCTGCTGCATCCCCTGCTCGATCTCCTTGCGCTCCTGGTTGAGGCTGTCCATTTCGGAGGCGAACTGGCGCGCCAGGTTGATGTCGTCACAGAGCAGACAGGCGACCCCGAGGGACATGTCATCGAGCCGGCCCACCGCGTTGAGGCGCGGCCCCAGCGCAAAGCCGAGATCGGCAGCGCACAGGCGACGCCCGTCGCGGCCCGACACGTCCACCAACGCCTGGATGCCGGGGCGACAACGGCCGGCCCGGATCCGCTGCAAACCCTGATGAACCAGGATGCGGTTGTTGCCATCGAGCGCCACCACGTCGGCCACAGTGCCGAGGGCCACCAGATCCAGGTAATCCGCCACGTTGGGGGCGCGCAGCCCCTGGCGCTCATACCAGCCGCTCTGGCGCAGATGGGTGTTGAGGGCTGCCATCAGATAGAAGGCGACCCCGACCCCGGCCAGGGACTTGGAGGGGAAGTCGCAGCCATGCTGGTTGGGGTTCACTATCGCGTCGGCGTCAGGCAGCTCCTGACCCGGCAAATGGTGATCGGTAACCAGTACCTGCATGCCTGCCGCCTTGGCCGCCGCCACCCCGGCGATGCTGGAGATGCCGTTGTCCACCGTGATCAGGAACTCGGCGCCGCGGGCCACCGCCAGCTCGACGATCTCCGGGGTGAGGCCATACCCAAACTCGAAGCGGTTGGGCACCAGAAAATCGATGTGGTGCCCCCCCATGGCGCGCAAGGCCAGCACGCACAGGGCCGAGCTGGTGGCGCCGTCGCAGTCGAAGTCACCGACGATGAGAATGCGTTTTTGCGCCGTCAGCGCCTCGGCCAGCAGCGGCACCGCCTGCGCCATGCCGAACAGACGCTGGGGCGGCAGCAGCTGGTTGGCGCTGCGCTCCAGCAGGGCAGGGTCTTCTACCCCGCGGCTGGCGAAGATCTGGCGAAGCAGCGGGTGCAGGGTGGCGGGCAGATGGGAATCATCAACTCGCGGACGACGACGGATTTGCAGGGGCATTGATGTGATCCAGTATCTTGAGCAGTTGTTCGGGGCTCTGGTAACCGCGCACCAGGTCGCCATTGGGCAGGACCCAGCTCGGTGACGCCTTGATCCCGAGCCATTGGCTCAGGCCGATATGATGGGCAAGGATCGCATTACAGCCGCTCTCAGGCAAACGATCGCTGAAGTTGAGTTCGCGCAGCAGCCCGGGATCGCACCAGCTAGCCTGATCCGAGGCGGCGACAGGCGCAGGCAGCAGTTGCACGCTCACACCCCTCGCCTGCAAGCGGGGCAATTCCTCCAGCGCGATGCGGCAAGGACCGCAGGCGAGATCGGTAAACAGGGTGAGGCGGTGGCGTTCAGGGGTGGCCTTGAGCCAGAGCCGGGCCTCCCCTATCTGGGAGAGCGCCAGCCTGCGTTGCTGCTGCTGGCTGAGCCGGGTGAGGTTTCTCATATCGTGGGCCAGATCCAGCATGGAGCCCTGCAGCACATAGTCTCCCCTGGCATCGCTGTAGAGCAGTCCCTGGGCCGTGCCCAGCAGATAGAGGCCCGGCATGGGGGTCTCGTCCACCAGGTAGACCTGCACACCGAGGCGCTGCTCTATGGTCTGTTTCAACACATGGGGGTCCATCCCCGCGCTGGCCGCAAAAGCGCACAGCAGCATCATTCCCAGCAGTAAATATCGCATTAGCTCATTCACTTGGCATGATTGAAGGGCCTCATAAGGTAACCCAGACAATTCCCTCTCCCAAAGACCTTAATTAGTGATCGATTAATAACGTCCGCAAGAAAAAATCACGAGATGACAGGTTGCCAATCGGGCTTGAGCCCCGCAAGCTAATCAGGACGACGGGAGACATCTTTAGTCATCCCTCTGTTTTGCTGATGTTTTATTATTCAAATCGACGTGCTCTCAGGTGGCATGTCGTCCATTTCTAGGGGGAAAAATGAGTCTGATTCAAGAGTTCAAGGCCTTTGCATCCAGGGGCAATGTGATCGACATGGCGGTCGGTATCATCATAGGTGCCGCCTTTGGCAAGATTGTCTCCTCCTTCGTGGGAGACGTGATCATGCCCCCCATCGGGCTGATCCTGGGGGGCGTGGATTTCAGCGATCTCGCCGTGACCCTGAAGGCCGCCGAAGGGGATGCCCCTGCCGTGGTCATCGCCTACGGCAAGTTCATCCAGACCTGTATCGACTTCCTGATCATCTCCTTCGCCATCTTCATGGGGCTCAAGGCCATCAACACCCTGAAGAAGAAGCAGGAAGAGGAAGCCGCCGCCCCGGCCGGCCCCACCAAGGATCAGGAGCTGCTGACCGAGATCCGCGACTTGCTGAAATCCCAGCAGGGGAAATAACCGTTTCCTCCCTGTCGTGTGCTGAAAAAAAACCGCCTTCGGGCGGTTTTTTGTTGCAAGGCCGGTGAGGCGATCAGGCTCTGGGGTGGTGCTGGCCGTGCAGTGCCTTGAGCCGCTCGTTGGCCACGTGGGTATAGATCTGAGTGGTGGAGAGATCCGCGTGGCCCAGCAGCATCTGCACCACTCGCAGATCGGCGCCGTGATTGAGCAGGTGGGTGGCGAAGGCGTGACGCAGGGTGTGGGGGGAGAGTTCCCCCCTGATGCCGGCTCTCAGGGCATAGAGCTTGATGCGGTGCCAGAAGGTCTGGCGGGTCATCATCCGGGCCCGCTTGGAGGGGAACACCACGTCCGAGCTGGTGCCACCCAGCAGCAGGGTGCGCCCCTCCCGGTAGTAGCGCTCCAGCCAGTGCACCGCCTCCTCCCCCATGGGCACCAGGCGCTCCTTGTTGCCCTTGCCCACCACCCGCACCAGCCCCTGGCGCAGGCTGACGTGTTCGGCGGTCAGCCCCACCAGCTCGGACACCCGCAGCCCGGTGGCGTAGAGCAGCTCGAGCATTGCCTTGTCCCGCAGCTCCAGCGGATCGTCCACCAGGGGCGCTTGCAGCAGCGCCTCCACCTCGGCTTCGCTCAGATCCGATGGCAGCTTTTTGGGGAGCTTTGGCCCCTCCAGCAGCACGGTGGGATCGTCGCTGCGCAGCTTCTCGCGATTGAGATACTGGTAGAAGCGGCGCAGGGCCGAGAGGAAACGGGCCGTACTGCTGGCCGCGAACTGATGGTCCACCCGCCAGGCGAGGTAGTGCTGGATGTCGTCCAGCCCCGCCAGCAGCAGGGAACCGCCTTGCTCATCGAGCCAAAGGGCAAATTTTTCCAGGTCGGTGCGATAGGAGCTGACCGTGTTGTCGGAGAGCCCCCGCTCCAGCCAGAGGGCGTCGAGAAACGGCTCGATCAGGGGATGGGATTCTGCTTTGCTCATGGTGGGCCGCGCTCAGGGAAACAGGTCGCCATTGTAACGTGCCGACCCACCCGGGCCGCAAGGCAAGGCTGCACATCCCCTCAGGCGGTGAAGAGCCCGGCGCAATCTGCTAGACTGGCGCCCTCCCCCCGGGCGCCGCTGTGCCGGTCACGCCCCTTGCCGACTGCGATCAAGAGAAGAGCGATGAAGATAGGTTTGTTTTATGGCTCCACCACCTGCTATACCGAGATGGCCGCCGAGAAGATCCGCGCCCTCATCGGCCCCGAGCTGGTCGATCTCCACAACATCAAGGATGTGCCCCTCGCCCGCATGCAGGAGTACGACATCCTGATCCTGGGCATCTCCACCTGGGACTTCGGCGAGCTGCAGGAGGACTGGGAATCCCGCTGGGAAGACATCGCCGACCTGCATCTGGAGGGACGCATCATCGCCCTGTTTGGCATGGGCGATCAGCTGGGCTATGGGGAGTGGTATCAGGATGCCCTCGGCCTGCTGCACGATCAGCTGGTCCCCAAGGGGGTCAAGCTGGTGGGCTACTGGCCCAACGAGGGGTACGAGTTCGATGCCTCCAAGGCGCTCATCGACGATGGCCGTCACTTCGTCGGGCTTGCCCTCGATGACGCCAACCAGTACGACCAGACCGAGTCCCGCATCGAACAGTGGGTCGACCAGATCCTGAGCGAGATCCACGAACTGCTCTGATCCTGGCCGCCTGGATGTTCGACGACGCCAGCCAATGGACGACCAGACCGACCCCGTATCGAGCAGTGGGTCGACCAGATCCTGAGCGAGATCCACGAACTGCTCTGATCCTGGCCGCCTGGATGTTCAACGACGCCGGCCAATGGGCGACCAGATCGACCCCGTATCGAACAGTGGGTCAACCAGATCCTGAGCGAGATCCACGAACTGCTCTGACCCTGATCGCCTGGATGTTCGACGACGCCGGCCAATGGACGACCAGACCAACTCCGTATCGAGCAGTGGGTCGACCTCATATAAAACGAGCGCCATGAGCGGCGCCAACCTCCCCTGCCGGTAGCCTGCGCTCGGGCTGCCGGGCGCATAAATCGCACCGATTTTCTCGTTTGGTATCATCGGCTGACGCTATAGCGACTTTTTGCTTCTGGTCTGCAACAATGAGGTCGACACCCCATAACAACACAACGCCGGGTGTCGGAAGCAAACGGACAGACCAGAAAAGGATATTCTATGACTTCATTCTCCCTGTTGGCCCCCGCCATCGCCCGCGACGTGCTCGATCACGCGCTGGCACTCGGGGCCGATTTCGCCGAGCTGTTTGTGGAGCGCAAGCGCCGCAGCCAGCTCAGCCTGCTCTCCAGCCAGATAGAGAACATCAGCGGTGGTCTCGACTTCGGTATCGGCGTTCGCCTGTGCTACGGCCACAAGGTGCTCTATGGCTACACCAATCTGGCCGATCGCAACGAGCTCTTGCGCATCGTTACCCTGCTGGCGGCCAAGGACAGGCGTGACCCCGTAGTGGCTGCCACCGCCTTCGATTTCAGTCGCCTGAGCGATCGCAACCCTGTGGCCCTACCGCTCTCAGCCGACAAGTTGCTGGAACAGAAGATCGCCTACCTGCATGCCATGGACGCTGCGGCCCGCGCCGAGAGCGACAAGGTGAGCCAGTTCTCGGGCAACGTGCTCGGCTGGGAGCAGGAGGTGGAGATCTTCAACAGCGAAGGGGTCCAGGTGAGCGATCGCCGCCACTACAACCGCATCATGGCCCAGACCATCGCCCTGGACGGGGGCGAGCAGAGCGTTGGTTATGAAGCCCCCGGTGCCATGAAGGGATGGGAGCATGCCGAGAGCATCGATCCCCGCGAGCTGGCTCTCACCGCCACCCGCCAGGCACTGGTGAAGCTGGGCGCCGCCCCCTGCCCGAGCGGCAAGCTGCCGGTCATCATGGAGAGCGGCTTTGGCGGCGTCATCTTCCACGAGGCGTGCGGTCACCTGCTGGAGACCACCTCGGTGGCCAAGAAGGCATCCGTGTTCCACGACAAGATGGGCCAGCTCATCGCCAACCCCGCGGTCAGCGCGGTGGACGAGGGCTTGCAGGGCAACGCCTGGGGCTCCATCAACGTCGATGACGAGGGGATGGCGACCCAGCACACCCAGCTCATCAAGGACGGCGTGCTGACCGGCTTCCTGGTGGACAGAATGGGGGCCCTTCGCACCGGCTACGCCCGCACCGGTTCCGGGCGCCGGGAATCCTACAAGTTCGCCCCCGCCTCCCGCATGCGCAACACCTATATCGAACCGGGCAACTACAGCCTCGACGACATGCTGGCAACCGTGGAGCACGGCATCTATGCCAAGCGGATGGGGGGGGGCTCTGTGCAGCCCGGTACCGGCGAGTTCAACTTCAACGTGCAGGAGGCCTACCTCATCGAGGGGGGCAGGATCACCCGGCCCCTCAAGTCGGCCACCCTGATCGGCACCGGCCCGCAGGTATTGAAGGAGATCTCCATGGTGGGGCGCGATCTGGCCCTCTCCGCCGGCATGTGCGGCTCGGTCTCCGGATCCATTCCCGCCTCGGTCGGCCAACCGCCGCTCAAGGTTGACAGCATTCTGGTCGGAGGGAACGCCTGATGAACATCCATTACACTCTGTGCGGTTCCATCTCCCGCCTCATTCGCGTTTCAGTCGGCCCGTCGCCGCTCAAGGTTGACAATATCCTGGTCGGAGGGAACGCCTGATGAGCCAACTCGACATGAACCAACTGCTTGCCCGTCTGCTGGACCAGGTCGCCGATCTGGGTGCCGAGGCGGACATCATCGCCAATCAGGAGAAGGCCTTCTCCCTCAAGGCCGACAAGGGCGAGCTCAGTGAATACAAGGTCACCAGCAGCCAGCAGATCGGCATTCGCCTCATCAAGGAAGGCCGGGTCGGCATCGCCTATTCCGAGTCCCTCGACGCGTCGGCCCTGGACGCCATGGTGCAGGATGCGCTCGATGCGAGCCGCTTCGCCAAGGTGGACCCGGATCAGCGCATCACAGTGCAGCAGAGCAGGCTCATCACCGACTGCGCCGAGATACATCAAGCCGACACCACGGCGGTGGAAGAGAAGATCGCCCTGACCCTGCGCCTTGAGTCCGACATGCTAGCCCTGCCGGACGTGACCGGCGCCCCCTACAACGGCTTCTTCGAGGGGGAGAGCCGCCTCTGGCTTGCCAACAGCCAGGGCAGCATCTGTGAACATCAGGAATTCAGCGTCGGCTGCCACAGCTCCGCTCTCATCGAGCGGGAGGGCCGCCAGTCCATGCACTACCAGGGACAGTACGCACGGCGCTTCGACGAGTTGGAGAGCCAGCCTCTCATCCGCCAGATCCACGCCGTGGCCGATGGCCTGCTGATGGGTGAGGCGGTGCCAAGCGGTCGCTACAGCGTCATCTTCAGCACCCACTGCTTTGCCAGCCTGTTTGGCTGCTTCCAGTCCGCCCTGTCTGGCAAGTGGGCCCAGCAGGGGATCAACCCCTGGCGCGACAAGCTGGGCCAAAGCGTGGCTTCTCGCTGGCTCACCCTAGAGAGTCGTGCCTATATGCCGGGGGGCATGAAGATCAAGGCGTTTGACGGCGAAGGAGCCGCCACCTCGGATCTCCTGCTCATCGGCGAGGGGGAGCTCAAGACCCTGCTGCACAACAGCGCCACCGCCCGCCACTTCGGCGTGACGAGCAACGGTGCTGCCGCCCGCAGTGCCCGCAGTGCCCTGGACGTGGCCCCTCGTCACCTGGTGTTCGGGCTCGGCCCCCACGGCGAGGCCGAGGTACAAAGCGGTGAGTACCTGGAGCTGGTCAAGCTGGACGGCTTGCACTCCGGGGCCGATGCGGTGAGCGGCGACTTCTCGTTCGGCGCCTCCGGCTTCCTCTGCCGCAATGGCGAGCGCGTGGCGCCGGTACGCGGCATCACGGTGGCGGGCAACTTCTATCGCCTGCTGGGTGAGCTGGAAGCGGTCGGCAACCAGCTGCACCACGACGATGGCAAGGACTTCTATGCCCCGCTGATCCGCTTTGGCGGGCTCAGCATTGCCGGCAAATAAGAGGGGGAGCCTTACTCGGCTCTTCCCCCTTCAAGCGGCGCCATCAGGCGCCGCTTTTTTTATCCATGGCGCCCCCCGACAGCCACTTCTAACCTCAAAGAGCCACCGACCGCGTTGGCCGGGAACTCTGGAGAATACGACGATGGACAACACCCTGGTCTGGGCCGACATTCCGACACGGGATCTGGATCGCGCCATGGACTTCTACTCGGCCCTGCTCGATGTGCAGGTCACCCCCATCCAGGAAGAGACCATGCGCTTTGCCATGCTGCGCCACGACGGCAGCAACGCGGCGGCCTGTCTCGGCCCCATGGACAAATATCACCAGCCCGGCGGTGCCGGTCCCCTCATCTATCTCTCCCTCGGTGACAGGCTGCAGGAGGCGGAGCTGCTGGTCCCCCGGCTCGGCGGGCGGGTGCTGGAGCCTCTGCACAGCATCGGCAGCGGTCATGGCTCCCGGGTCATCATCGAGGATACCGAAGGCAACTGGCTGGCCCTCTATGCCCCGCCGACCGCCTGAGGAAGATGGAAGCCTCATCGGGATACCCTCCGCCGAGTCACTCGCAGCCGGCCATGGCAAGGGCAACCCTCGGGTTGCCCTGTTTTTTCATTTAACCCGCCAGAGTCGGTCTCTATAGCAACCACTCAAATAGCACTCACACTCCCTCTGACCGGGCCGATATTGGCAGTGCAGGAAATGAAAAGTGGTTTTCTACCTGCGTGCAAGACAATCAGGAGGTCTGCATGAAGCCAATCGTAGTCGCACTCACCTTCGCCAGTTTGGGTATGTCGGTGGCACAGGCGGGGCCGGCGACCAGTACTGGTCACATCACAGTCAGCGGAGCAATCGTTGAAGATGCCTGCCACATCGAGCAACAACAGGATCGGGTGCAGGTCACCTGTCTATCGGGCCCACAGCAAACGACAGAGACCCTCAATCTGAGACAGTTGGCAAAACAGTCGTCACAGCGACTCGCCACCAGCCAGGTTTCCTATCGATGGATTGACTCGCGCCAAACCATGGCAATCATCACCATTAGCCACGAATGAACCTTGCCAATACCGGAAACAACAACGGCGACCATCAGGTCGCCGTTGTTGTTTAACTGCACTTGCCGGCCATTACGCCTCTGGATTGAGGCGGGTCGGGATGCCGGTACGCTGTTCCAGCACCTGCTTGACCACGTTGGAATCGCTGTCAGCGTGGGCGATGAAGCGGGTGGTCGCCGGGGTCATGGGCAGCGGCACGGAGGCGGTGGAGTTGAACTCTTCCTCGGTGCGCGACAGCGGCTCGTGCACTTCCATGTAGCGACCGCCATCCGGCTCGACCGTGGTCTTGACCGGCTGGTTGACGAACTGGACGCGGGTGCCGACCGGCACGTGATCGAACAGGTACTTGATGTCGTCGGCGCGCAGGCGCACGCAGCCGCTGCTCACCCGCAGACCGATGCCGAAGGTGGCGTTGGTGCCGTGGATGGCGTACAGGTTGCCGATGTAGAGCGCATGCAGGCCCATGGGGTTGTCCGGGCCGGCCGGCCAGACCGCGGGCAGGGTCTTGCCCTGGGCGGCGTAGCGGCGACGGATGTTCTCGGTCGGGGTCCAGGTCGGGTTGGCACGCTTGCGCTCAACCTTGGTGATCCAGTTCTCCGGGGTGTTGACCCCGAGCTGGCCTATGCCGATGGGCAGCACATGCACCACGTTCTTGCCCTTCGGGTAGTAGTAGAGACGCATCTCCGCCACGTTGATGACGATCCCTTCGCGGGGAGCGTTGGGCAGGATCAGCTGATGGGGAATGATCAGCGTGCTGCCCGCCTTGGGCAGGTAGGGGTCGACGCCCGGGTTGGCTTCCATGATGTTGGTCAGACCCAGCTGGAAGTCGGAGGCGATCTGCTCCAGCGGACGGTTGTCTGCGGGCACCACGTATTCCTGGTTCTCACCGATCAGGCGGCTGTTGGCCGCAGGCAGCTGGTATTCAACGGCGGCGGCCTGCTGGCTGACCAGCGCCAGCGTACATAAAAGAGCCGAAGCGGCAATGCGAAGGGGATTCATAAAATTCCTGTATGGTTTCCTGTTCCTGTGGGCCTTTGCCCTGCTCATCATCGGTCTCTTGTGGGCCCGTCACCGGGGACCAACAACCGAGCGCGCATTCTTTCCCGAGCAGGGCAAAATTTCAACTTGGAGATGGTCTTTTTCGCCGAAAAGATCCATTTCACTGCCAACTCGGGGGCATCTTTCACCCCTTGCACTCTAGCAACCCCAGTCTGAGCGTAAAATGAACATGACGCAGGTATGCCAGGGTCGTCCCAAATTGCATGACGAGGCGGTCACGAGTACAATCTCGCACCCCGTATATCCGGAGTATTGAGTCACCTCCTGCTCCGATGTACCCCCATCGGATGGCCGTGCGTCGAAGACGGTCGCGCCACCGATGAACCCACACGACGCCATCAGGTGGCGCCGTCCTGATTTGCAATCAGATAAAAGAGTCCAACATGTTCAGACCAGAATTGCTCTCCCCTGCCGGGACCCTCAAGAACATGCGCTACGCCTATGCCTATGGCGCAGACGCCGTCTATGCGGGCCAGCCGCGCTACAGCCTGCGGGTACGCAACAACGAATTCGATCACGAGAATCTGCAGCTCGGCATCAACGAGGCCCATGCCCTCGGCAAGCAGTTCTATGTGGTGGCCAACATCCAGCCCCACAACTCCAAGCTCAAGACCTTCATCCGCGACATGCGCCCCGTGGTGGATATGAAGCCGGATGCACTCATCATGTCCGATCCCGGCCTCATCATGATGATGCGCGAAGCCTTCCCCGACATGCCTATCCACCTCTCGGTGCAGGCCAATGCGGTCAACTGGGCCACGGTGAAGTTCTGGCATCAGATGGGCCTGACCCGTGCCATCCTCTCCCGCGAGCTGTCTCTCGACGAGATCGAGGAGATCCGCATGCAGGTGCCGGAGATGGAGCTGGAAGTCTTCGTCCACGGGGCGCTGTGCATGGCCTACTCCGGCCGCTGCCTGCTCTCCGGCTACATCAACAAGCGTGACCCCAATCAGGGTACCTGCACCAACTCCTGCCGCTGGGAGTACAAGGTGCACGAGGGCAAGGAAGATGACGTGGGCCAGATCGTCCACCGCCAGGAGCCCATCGCCGTGCAAAAGGTGGATCCGACCCTGGGCGCAGGCAAGCCGACCGATGCCCTGGTGCTGCTGGAGGAGTCCAACCGCCCGGGCGAGTTCATGACTGCGTTTGAAGACGAGCACGGCACCTACATCATGAACTCCAAGGATCTGCGCGCTGTCGAGCACGTCGAGCGCCTGACCAAAATGGGCGTTCATTCCCTGAAAATCGAAGGCCGTACCAAGTCCTTCTACTATTGCGCCCGTACCGCCCAGGTCTATCGCAAGGCCATCGACGATGCGGTGGCTGGCCGTCCGTTCGATCCGACCCTGATGGGCACCCTCGAGAACCTGGCCCACCGCGGCTACACCGAGGGCTTCCTGCGCCGTCACAACCACAGCGAATACCAGAACTACGACTACGGTTACTCCGTCTCCGACACCCAGCAGTTCGTCGGCGAGATCACCGGTCGCAACGGTGACATGGTCGAAGTCGAGGTGAAGAACAAGTTCCTGCTGGGCAACAGCCTGGAGCTGATGACCCCCCAAGGCAACCTCAGCTTCAACCTGGAGCAGATGCAGAACCGCAAGGGCGAGCTCATCGACACCGCACCGGGTAACGGCCACGTGGTCTACGTGCCGGTTCCCAAGGAGATCGACGTGAATTACGGCATCCTGCTGCGCAATCTCGGCGAGCGAGAGGATACCCGTCAACCTCACTCGGCGGCCTGAGATGGCACTGCTCATCACCGACAAGTGCATCAACTGTGACATGTGCGATCCGGAGTGTCCGAACCAGGCCATCACCCTGGGGAGCAAGATCTACGAGATAGACCCGGATCGCTGCACCGAATGCGTCGGCCACTATGAGAAGCCGACCTGCATCAGCGTCTGCCCCATCGATTGCATCATCTGGGATCCCGCCCATGTGGAGACCGAAGATCAGCTGATGGAAAAATTCGTGCGGATGCACAGGCAGTAGCTGTAGCACCTGCACCTGCATCAGCGTCTGCGCCCCATGGACGGCATCCTCCGGGATCCCGTCCATAGGGTGGAAACCGAAGATCAGCTGATGGAGAAATTCGTGCGGATGCACAGGCAGTCAGCGTCTGACACTCGCGGGCGCATTATCCAGAAATAGAAAAAGCCGGGCATGCCCGGCTTTTTCTATTGCGCTGCCCTTCCCTCAGGGTTTGACCAGTTTTTGCAGCGCCTCGAGTTCGCGCTGGGCTTCCAGCAACTCGGCCTGGGACTCCTCCAGCTTGGACTGCTTCTTGGCAATCTTGTCCGGCTTGCCCGATACCCGTGCGCTCTGCAACTCGGCCAGCCGCTCTTCCACTTCTTCCCTCTGCTTGACCACCTTGCGTTGCTGCTCCTCAAGGAGCCCGGCATCGGTACAATGGGCCTCCAGGTTGCGCAGTGCCCGCTCAAGGCCGGCTACCTGCTCCTGGTTGTTGTGCGCCCTGGCGAACGCAAGCTGATCCGTCACGGCCTGCTGTCTGGCCTTGCAGCCGATGTTTTCACTACCATAGGCTTGTCCGGCCAACAACAATAAGCCTATTCCGGCGATCTTCCACATAACAACCTCTTTGCTCTGTCATACTGGATGGCCGTCCATGAGACCTGACTCCCTGTGTGAGGTCAAGACACACGGGGCCGGGCTACGACAGAGTGTGCTCTGCATCATGCCGGGCCGCTTTCGCCGAGGCTACAATGGCCCTTTCAATCAGGAGAGCCACATGACCCAACACATTCTCATCATTGCCAACGGCGCCCCCTATGGCAGCGAGTCCCTGTTCAATGCCCTGCGCCTCGGCATCGCCCTCAAAGAGGAGGGAAAGGTAGACCTCAACCTCTTCCTGATGTCGGATGCCGTCACTGCTGCTCTGGCCGGGCAGGCTCCGGCCGAGGGCTACAACCTGCGCCAGATGCTGGAGATACTGCTGGCTCAGGGCACCCGGATCCGGCTTTGCAAGAGCTGCACCGATGCGCGCGGCATCACCCCGCTACCCCTTGTCGAGGGCATAGAGATAGGCACCCTCCCCTTGCTTGCCCAATGGACTCTGGCCGCCGACAAGGTGCTGACCTTCTAGCCGTCAGGGCCCGGCCCGGACCAGCGCAGGGCGCGAGGTCCGGGTACTCAGACCATAGAGCATCAGGATCACCAGGCAGAGCAGCGCCATCAGGGCGTAAAGCCAGCTCCCGCCCCAGTGGGCCAGCACCCAGCCTCCCAGCAAGGCCCCCATGGCCACCCCGAGTCCGGAGATGGAGGCCGCCCCGAAATAGCTCCCCTTCAAATGACCAGGCGCCATCTGATCGATCAGCACATTGAGCAAGGGGAAGAGGATGCACTCCCCGACGCTCAAGAGGATCACCGCCACTATCCAGTGCCACCAGATGGCGGTATCCCCCAGCGCAAACTGCAACTGGGCGCCGAGAAAGAGCGCCACCCCGAGTTGCAGCTTGCGCCGCGTGGACCAGCGGGCAGTCAGGTGCAGCAGGGGGAACTGCAGCATCACTATGGTCAGCGCATTGGTCGTCACCAGCCAGCCGACGAGCCGCTCCACCTCCGGCGTCCCCGCGCGGGTCAGATACTGGATGAGGGGCGACTCGAACTGGGCGTAGACCAGCATCAGCAGCAGATTGGCCATGATCAGCAGCAGAAACCCCCTGTCCTGCCAGAGCACCCGCAGCACAGCCCGCATGCCGGGCCCGGCCGCCTGGCTGGTGTGGCAACCCGCCAGCCTGAACCCGATGACAAAGACCATGCCAAGCAGCAGATAGCTGGCACTGAGCAACAGGAAGGTCTCCTGACGCGCGCTCAGGCCATAGGTGACGCCGAGCAGAGGACCGATGGCCGCCCCCAGGTTGAGCAGGAAATAACGCAGGTGCAGCGCCAGCTCACGGGCTTTGGGCTCGGCCAGATTGTCGGCCATCAGTGCCTTGCCCGGTGCGTCGATGAGCCCGTAGGAGAGTCCGCTGCCGATCACCCCGAGTGCCAGCCAGCCCACCTGGTGGGAGAGGCCGAGCAGGGCCACGCTGGCGGCGGAAACCAGGCAGCCGAACAGCAGGATGTTGCGCCGCCCCCATTTGTCCGAGAGCCAGCCGCCATAGAAGCTGACGAGAGTGGAAAGCGCCGCCGTGGCCCCCAGGATGGCGCCTATCAGGGTCGCCGAAAGTCCGTAGTCACGGTAGAGCAGGATGGAGAGAAAGGGCCAGACCATGAAGAAGGTGGTACGCACCATGAAAGTGCCCAGGATGACGATCCAGACCAGGGAAGGAAACTGCCTGAGGTAGGCCCATGACATGCTGCAATTCCTTTTGCCAACGAAGCGGGGTCGTCCCTTATATCAAGGGGCACCAAAAGGAACAAGGAGACAATCTGCACCATGCCGGGCGGCAGGCACAAAAAAGCCGACCCAAGGGTCGGCTCTTTCACATACGGCAGCCTTATTCGGCAGCCGGCTCCTCGACGGCAACGGCAGCAGGAGCAGCAGCCGCTTCGGTCGGTGCGTTCGCTTCCTTGATGGAGAGACGCACACGGCCCTGACGGTCCACTTCCAGTACCTTCACCTTCACCACGTCGCCGATTTTCAGGAAGTCGGCCACGTTCTGCACGCGGGCATCGGTGATCTGGGAGATATGCACCAGACCGTCTTTACCCGGCAGGATGTTGACGAAGGCGCCGAAGTCAGCCAGGCGCACGACCTTGCCTTCGTAGATGCGGTTCACTTCGATCTCGGCGGTGATGGCCTCGATGCGACGGATCGCTTCCATGGCGGCTTCGTTGGCCACAGCGGAGATGCGAACGGTACCGTCATCATCCAGCTCGATGTTGGTGCCGGTCTCTTCGGTCAGTGCACGGATCACGGAACCACCCTTGCCGATCACGTCCTTGATCTTCTCAGGATTGATCTTGATGGTGTGGATGCGCGGGGCGAAATCGGAGATCTGAGCACGGGGAGCCTGGATAGCTTCGTCCATCACTTTCAGGATGTGCAGACGAGCGCCACGAGCTTGCTTCAGCGCAATCTCCATGATCTCTTTGGTGATGCCTTCGATCTTGATGTCCATCTGCAGCGCGGTCACACCTTCGCTGGTACCGGCTACCTTGAAGTCCATGTCGCCCAGGTGATCTTCGTCACCCAGGATGTCGGACAGCACGACGAAACCTTCTTCTTCCTTCACCAGACCCATGGCGATACCGGCAACGGAGGCCTTGATCGGCACACCGGCATCCATCAGCGCCAGGGAGGAACCACAGACAGACGCCATGGAGGAGGAGCCGTTGGATTCGGTGATTTCAGAGACCACGCGCACCACGTACGGGAACTCGGCGGCGCTCGGCATCACGGCAGCAACGCCGCGCTTGGCCAGACGGCCGTGACCGATTTCACGACGCTTCGGGCTGCCCATCATGCCGGTCTCGCCGACGCAGTAGGGCGGGAAGTTGTAGTGCAGCATGAAGCGATCGGCGCGGTTGCCGGTCAGCTCGTCGATGTTCTGGGCGTCACGCTCGGTACCCAGAGTGGCCACCACGATGGCCTGGGTTTCACCACGGGTGAACAGGGCAGAACCGTGGGCACGGGGCAGGATGCCGGTACCGACGGAGAGGGCGCGGATCATTTCCGGATCGCGACCGTCGATACGCGGCTCACCACGTACTACGCGACCACGGACGATGCGGCTCTCCAGGCTGTGGAACTCTTCGCCGATCTTCTTGGCATCTTCTTCCACGCCGGATGCGATGACTTGCTCGACCACGCGGCCCTTGATGGCAGCGATGGTTTCGTAGCGAACAGCCTTCTCGGTGATACGGTAGGCTTCACCCAGCTCAGCTGTGGCCAGTTCGGCAACTTTGGCTTTCAGCGCTTCGTTGACGGCAGGCGGGGTCCAGTCCCAGGGCTTGGTACCGACGTCGGCAGCGAATTCATTGATGGCGTTGATCACGGTCTGCATCTGCTCGTGACCGTAGACCACGGCGCCCAGCATCACCTCCTCGGAGAGGATGGCCGCTTCGGACTCCACCATCAGCACCGCATTGGCAGTACCGGCAACCACCAGATCCAGATCGCTCTGGGGCAGTTCGGTGGTGGTCGGGTTCAGCACGTACTGGCCGTTCATGTAACCCACGCGGGCTGCACCGATCGGGCCGCCGAACGGGATGCCGGAGATGGCCAGGGCCGCGGAGGCACCGATCATGGCAACGATGTCGGGAGAAACGGCCGGGTTCACGGACATGACGGTGGCAACCACCTGAACCTCATTGAGGAAGCCTTCCGGGAACAGCGGACGGATGGGACGGTCGATCAGACGGGAGATGAGGGTCTCACCCTCGCTCGGACGGCCTTCACGACGGAAGAAACCACCCGGGATACGACCAGCAGCATAGGTACGCTCCTGATAGTTGACGGTCAGCGGGAAGAAATCACGGCCGTGATCGGCCTCTTTCTTGCCAACGACAGTCACGAAGACACAGGTATCGTCCATGCTGACCATGACGGCCGCAGTGGCTTGACGGGCCATCACACCAGTTTCCAGTGTGACGGTGTGTTGACCGTACTGGAATGACTTTACAATAGGATTCACGTGAATTTCCTTTTAACAATTTGGCGCTTTAAATTCGCGTGCAAGTATACTTGATTCGCATCAAAAGGTAAGCGCGGACGTCAATTCTGTGAGGCAGGCAACGGCCTGCATCCTGTTTGAAACGGGCAATAAAAAAGGGGAACCTCGCGGTTCCCCTTTTTTGCGAAATCTGATGGTCGATTAACGACGCAGACCCAGCTTGGCGATCAGAGCAGCGTAACGCTGAACGTCTTTACGCTTCAGGTAGTCCAGCAGCTTACGACGCTGGGAAACCATGCGCAGCAGACCGCGACGACCGTGGTGATCCTTGGCGTGCTCCTTGAAGTGACCTTGCAGATGGTTGATCTGGGCAGTCAGCAGGGCAACTTGCACTTCGGGGGAACCGGTGTCGTTGGCGCCACGAGCGTTGTCGGCAACGATTTGAGCTTTGATCTCAGCATTTAGAGACATGGTATTACTCCAGTAGAGTGTTTAAAGGTTCACAGCCAATCTCTAATTCAGCCGTGAAATGAGGGCGGTATCATAATCGTCCCCGCCCCTTTTCGCAACGGGAAAGACGCGTGACAGACCGATACCGCCTGAGGATCACTCCTCGTCGTGGTAGCGAACCAGACGCTTGGGCGCCACGCGCCCCTCGTCATCGATCTCGCCAACCCCGATGAATTCGCGCTCCGGGCCAACCGTCATGCGGACCTGGCCGCTTTGGGGGCTACCTGCCACCTGCACGGCCTGACCCTGGTTCACATAGGCGGCCACGGCGACCAGCATGTTCACCTCGGGCAGAGAGGCCACGGCGGTGTCCATCGGCAGCAGCAGGGGATCCAGCTGCTCCCGTGGCGGAATGCTTTCGGCCTTGGCCTGCTCGAAGATACACTCGAGCTGCTCCAGGGTCAGCATCCGCTCGTAGGGGTAGCTGGCCACCTGGGTGCGACGCAGCTGGGTGACGTGAGCGCCACAGCCCAGCACTTCCCCCAGATCGTCCACCAGGGAGCGGATATAGGTACCCTTGCTGCAATGCACTTCCAGCTTCACCTCGTTCCCCTCGAAGCCGAGCAGCTTGAGTTCGAAGATGGTGATGGGACGGGCTTCCCGCTCGATCTCGATCCCTTCACGGGCATATTCGTAGAGCGGGCGGCCGTTGTGCTTGAGGGCGGAGTACATGGACGGCACCTGCATGATGGGGCCGCGGAACTGGTCCAGCGCCTCGATCAGGGTACCCACGGCCACGTTCACCGGGCGGGTGGAGACCACCTCGCCGTCGGAGTCGCTGGTATTGGTGCGCTCGCCCAGCTTGGCGGTCACCTCATAGCGCTTGTCCGCTTCCAGCAGATACTGGGAGAACTTGGTGGCCTCCCCGAGGCAGATCGGCAACATGCCGGTGGCCAGGGGGTCCAGGGCGCCGGTATGGCCAGCCTTGGCGGCGTTGTAGATCCGCTTGACCTTCTGCAACACATCGTTGGAAGTCAGGCCGGTCGGTTTGTCCAGCAGCAGGATGCCGTGTACGTCACGGCCTTTGAAACGACGTCTACGAGACATCTCAGGCGTTATCCTCAGTCGTGTCATCCGGTGCGGATTGCTCTTCGTCACGACCGGCTTCAGTCATGCGACGCTTGTCTTCACGCACAGTGTTGGTCACCAGGTTGGAGAGGCGCATCCCCTCGACCAGGGTCTGATCGTAGTAGAAACGCAGCTCGGGCACCACCCGCAGACGCATGGCGCTGCCCAGCAGGCTGCGGATGTAACCGGCAGCCTCGGTCAGGCCCTTGAGCCCTTCCTTGATGCGCTCGGCGTCATTCTCCAGTTGCAAGAAGGTGACATAAACCTTGGCATAGTTGAGGTCCTTGGAGACCTCCACGTCGGAGACGGTCACCATGCCGATGCGCGGGTCTTTCACCTCGCGCTGCAGGATCAGCGCGATTTCACGCTGGATCTGCTGCCCGACCCGACGGGTCCGGCTGAATTCTCTGGCCATATTCTATCCTGCGATAAAAGGGGGCCGCGGCCCCCTATTTTGTCTAACGCTCGGCTTACAGAGTCCGCTGGATTTCAACGGTCTCGTACACCTCGATCTGGTCGCCTTCACGCACGTCGTTGTAGTTCTTGACCGCGATACCACACTCGTAGCCGTTGCGAACTTCGTTGACGTCATCCTTGAAGCGGCGCAGGGATTCCAGCTCGCCTTCATAGATAACCACGTTGTCACGCAGAACGCGAATGCGGTTGGAACGCTTGACCACACCTTCGGTAACCATACAGCCGGCAACGGCGCCGAACTTCGGCGACTTGAAGACGCTGCGCACTTCAGCCAGACCGATGATCTCCTGACGATACTCAGGAGCCAGCTTGCCGCTCATGGCCTGCTTCACTTCGTCGATCAGGTCATAGATGACGGAGTAGTAACGCAGATCCAGGCTCTCGGATTCGATGACCTTGCGCGCAGAAGCGTCGGCACGGACGTTGAAGCCCACCAGGATGGCGCTGGAAGCCGCGGCCAGGGTCGCGTCGGTTTCGGTGATGCCACCTACGCCGGAACCCACGATCTTCACCTTCACTTCGTCGGTGGAGAGTTTGACCAGCGCATCGCAGATCGCTTCCACAGAGCCTTGTACATCGGCCTTGATCACCACGTTCACTTCGGACACTTCGCCCTCGGTCATGTTGGCAAACATGTTTTCCAGCTTGGCCTTCTGCTGGCGAGCCAGCTTGACTTCGCGGAACTTGCCCTGACGGTAGAGCGCCACTTCACGGGCTTTCTTCTCGTCACGCACGACCGTGGCTTCGTCACCGGCAGAGGGAACACCGGACAGACCCAGAATTTCCACTGGCAGAGAGGGACCTGCTTCCTTGATCTCGCGACCCAGTTCGTCACGCATGGCGCGCACCCGGCCGTATTCGAGACCGCACAGCACGATGTCGCCCTGACGCAGAGTACCTTCCTGTACCAGCACGGTGGCAACCGGACCACGACCTTTATCCAGGAAGGATTCGATCACGACGCCGTTGGCCATGCCGTCAACCACGGCTTTCAGCTCCAGGACTTCGGCCTGGATCAGGATGGCTTCCAGCAGGTCGTCGATGCCTTCGCCAGACTTGGCGGAGACGTGCACGAACTGGCAATCGCCACCCCAGTCTTCGGACATGACGTTGTAACGGGCCAGCTCGGTCTTGACGCGATCCGGATCCGCTTCAGGCTTGTCGATCTTGTTCACCGCAACAACCAGCGGCACACCGGCCGCCTTGGCGTGCTGGATAGCTTCGATGGTTTGCGGCATCACGCCGTCGTCAGCTGCAACAACCAGCACCACGATGTCGGTCGCCTTGGCACCGCGAGCACGCATGGAGGTAAACGCCGCGTGACCCGGGGTATCCAGGAAGGTGATCATCCCGCTGTCGGTCTGTACGTGGTACGCACCGATGTGCTGGGTAATGCCACCGGCTTCGCCCGCGGCGACCTTGGCTTTACGGATATAGTCCAGCAGCGAGGTCTTGCCGTGGTCGACGTGACCCATGATGGTCACGACCGGCGCACGCGGCTTGGCTTCGGAGGTCTCGTCACGATCGCTAAGTACCGCCTCTTCCAGCTCGTTCTCACGGCGCAGCACTACCTTGTGACCCATCTCCTCGGCGACCAGCTGAGCGGTCTCCTGGTCGATCACCTGGTTGATGGTGGCCATGGCACCCATCTTCATCATCACCTTGATGACTTCAACGCCCTTGACGGCCATCTTGTTGGCGAGCTCCGCCACTGTGATGGTCTCGCCGATGACGACGTCACGGTTGACCACGGCAGCCGGCTTGTTGAAGCCGTGTTTCATGGCGTTCGGCATGGCCATCTTGCCACGCTTGCCTTTGCGGGCACGGGGATCGCGGGAGTTGCGGTCATTGCGGTCGTCTTCGCGACGGCCGACTTTCTTCGGCGCCTTGGCAGCGGCAGCCGTGCGACGGCTGGTCTCTTCCTTACGATCCAACTCATCTTCGGCCGCTTGCGCGTGCTTGTTGGTGGTCAGATGGTAATCGCTGCTCTCTTTGGCGCGAGCCGCTTCTTCTTCAGCCCAGCGGGCCGCATTCTGTTCCGCCATGATGCGAGCCTCTTCGGCTTTCTTCGCGGCGAGTTCTTCAGCTTTTTGCAAAGCTGTCTGTTCCTGTTGGCGCTTCAGTTCTTCTGCTTCGCGCTTGGCCATCTTTTCTGCCTCTTGCTGAGCTGTGCTACCGGCTGCTTTGGCGGGCTGTTGAGCCTGTCGAGCCTTCTGTTGTGCCTCGATCCGCGCCTTTTCCTCAGCTTCACGACGAGCCTGCTCAGCCTCACGGCGAGCCTTCTCTTCAGCGTCGAGGCGGGCCTTCTCTTCGGCCTCGCGACGAGCTTTTTCTTCTGCTTCCAAACGCGCTGTTTCCTCGGCTTCCGCCTGGCGCTGTTCATCTTCCAGCGCCGAGCGTCTTACATAGGTGCGAGACTTGCGCACTTCTACCTGCACTTCCTTGTTCTTGCCACCAGTCCCCTGAACACTCAGAGTGCTCTTGGTCTTGCGCTGCAAGGTCATGCGAGCAGGTGCGGTGACCTCGTCACCTCCATGCTGTTTCTTCAGATGTGCCAGCAGAGTCTGTTTCTCAGACTCGCTGACCATGTCGTCGGCCTTGCTCTTCACGATGCCGGCATCGACAAACTGCTGGAGAAGACGATCAACCGGCGTGTCGATGTCAGTGGCAAGTTGCTTAACTGATACTTCTGCCATTCATTTTCCTCCGTTTGACCTTATTCAGACTGCTCTTCTCCGAACCAACAGATATTGCGAGCAGCCATAATGAGCTCACCAGCCTTCTCGGCGGTCAACTCTTCGATGTCGGCAAGGTCATCGATACCTTGCTCTGCCAAATCTTCCAGGGTGCCGACACCGCGAGCGGCCAGGGCATAGGCCATTTCACGGCCGAGGCCGGAGAGATTGAGCAGTTCTTCGGAAGGCTCGACGCCTTCAAAGGATTCTTCTTTGGCCAGGGCCTTGGTGGTCAGGGCATCCTTGGCACGCTTGCGCAGCTCTTCGACCATGTCTTCATCCAGACCGTCGATGGCCAGCAGCTCGTTGACCGGGACGAAGGCAATCTCTTCCAGGGTGGAGAAGCCCTCTTCCATCAGCAGGCCGGCGAAATCGTCGTCGATATCGAGGGTGCTGGTGAACAGCGTCAGGATGCGGTCGTTCTCGGCCTGGTGCTTGGCACGCATGTCCTCGACGGTCATCACGTTCAGTTCCCAACCGGTCAGCTGGGAGGCCAGACGCACGTTCTGACCGTTGCGGCCGATGGCCTGGGCCAGGTTGGCTGCTTCCACGGCGATGTCCATGGTGTGGTTGTCTTCATCGACGATGATGGAGGCCACATCGGCTGGCGCCATGGCGTTGATCACGTATTGGGCCGGGTTGTCATCGTACAGCACGATGTCGGCACGCTCACCGCTCAGCTCGGCGGAGACGGCCTGAACGCGGGCACCACGCATGCCGATACAGGCACCGATCGGGTCAATACGACGATCGTTGGTCTTCACCGCGATCTTGGCGCGGGAACCCGGATCACGGGCGGCGCCCATGATTTCGATCATCTCTTCGCCGATTTCCGGCACTTCGATGCGGAACAGCTCTTTCAGGAAGTCCGGGCTGGAGCGGCTGACGAACAGCTGGGAACCACGGGCTTCCGGACGCACGGCGTAGAGCAGGCCACGGATACGGTCGCCGGGACGGAAGGTCTCACGGGGCAGCATGTCGTCACGGAAGATCACGGCTTCGGCATTGCTGCCCAGATCCAGGATCACGTTGTCGCGGTTGCTCTTCTTGACCACGCCGCTGATGATGGTGCCTTCCTTGTCCTTGAACTGGTCAACGACCTGGGAACGCTCGGCCTCGCGCACTTTCTGCACGATGACCTGCTTGGCGGTCTGGGTGGTGATACGGTCGAAGGTCACAGAGTCAATCTGGTCTTCAACATAGTCGCCGATCTGGATATCCGGCTGCTCGATCTGAGCGGCTTCGAGAGTGATTTCCCCGTACGGGTTCTCCATGGAAGCCTGATCGGCTACCACGACCCAACGGCGATAGGTGTCGTAGTCACCGGTCTTGCGATCGATCTCGACACGCACTTCAATCTCGCCTTCGTATTTTTTCTTGGTCGCAGTCGCCAGCGCAGTCTCCAGAGCCTGGAAAATCTTCTCGCGGGGGACAGCCTTCTCGTTGGACACAGCGTCAACGACCAGCAAAATCTCTTTATTCATATCCGATAGCCTCGTTAACCAAAGTTCGGCACTATGTTCGCTTTTTGGATATTGGTGAAAGCCAACACCTCGTCCTTACCATCTACCGTCAGAGTGATCATGTCCCCCTGCACGGTTTTGATTACGCCTTTGAACTTGCGGCGGTTGTTTGTTGCCATCCGAAGCGTTACCGCCGCCTCCTGGCCAACGTATTTTTCGAACTGGGCGACCTTGAACAGTGGACGATCCAGACCCGGGGAAGACACCTCAAGGTAGTACTCCTCGGTGATGGGATCTTCGACATCCATGATGGCGCCGACCTGGCGGCTCACCTCGGCACAGTCTTCCACCGTCACGCCTTGCTCCGAGTCGATGAAAACGCGCAAGGTCGAGTGCTTACCCGCACGGATAAACTCGATACCCCACAGTTCAAAACCCAAGGCAACGACCGGAGCCTCGAGCAGATCGGTCAAACGTTGTTCCAACGTAGCCAAAGTCACCCTCCGAAAAACGAAAAAAGGGCATATAGCCCAGATAGAAATAGATTCAGAGTAAATTGCACATAACAAAAAGCCCCGATGTCAAATCGGGGCTTGGCGCTTTACCCTGATTGTCGCCTCGCAGCGACCGCCTTCCTGAGCGTAGGAAATGCGTGAAATTTGGTTGCGGGGGCCGGATTTGAACCGACGACCTTCGGGTTATGAGCCCGACGAGCTACCATGCTGCTCCACCCCGCGTCCGAAATCGTGCGAGATTATAGCCACTTCACTCTCGTGAGACAAGACTCAGCGGCTATAACATCCCGGTTACCCGGGTTCACTGCTTAATTGGTGCCGTGGGCGGGACTCGAACCCGCACACCCTAGAGCACTACCCCCTCAAGATAGCGTGTCTACCAATTCCACCACCACGGCAAAACTCTTATTCGGGAACGTCAGTATCTTTCTTCACTGGCGCTTTGCTCTGCTCAACTTGTTGAGTCTGTTGCAGATTTTCCCATTCACTACCCTGTTTGACCTTGTTGCTGGACATGGAACCCAGAACCAGACTAATCAAGAAAAACAGAGTAGCCAAAATCGCTGTTGTGCGGGTCAGGAAACTGCCTGAACCACCGGAGCCGAACACAGTATTCGATGCCCCTGCGCCGAAGGAGGCGCCCATATCAGCCCCTTTACCTTGCTGAATCATCACCAGACCAATCAGAGCCAGCGATACCAGCAGATAAACGACCAAAAGAATCTCGTACATTTAACTTGCACCCTTTGCCGCTTCAACTATTCCTAAAAACGCCTCGCCATCAAGACTTGCCCTGCCTATCAGACCGCCATCAATATCGGACTGCGCAAACAAATCTTGTGCATTGGCCGGTGTCACGCTCCCACCATAGATGATTCTGACTTTCTCACCTATTACCGGAGTATCCTCCGCCAAGCGACCGCGAATAAAGGAATGAACCTCTTGTGCCTGCTCGGGTGTGGCGCATTTACCTGTACCTACAGCCCAGATTGGCTCGTAGGCGATGATAGCATTATCGAAAGCCATCGCGCCATTTTTCTCTATGACGATGTCCAGTTCCTCGGCAATCACCTCGAAGGTTCTTCTTGCCTGCCTCGCTGCTCCTGACTCACCCAGACAAAGTATGGGTATCAGACCTGCTGCTCTGACTGCCGCAAACTTCTCTGCGACGATAAAACTGGTCTCACCAAAGAGACGCCTGCGCTCGGAGTGGCCAACAAGTACATATCGGCAACCTGCCTCGACCAGCATCTCACACGAGATTTCACCCGTATAAGCGCCTTGTCTGTGCTGGCTCACGTTCTGAGCCCCCAGCTTCACTCTTCCCTGCTCACCGAGCAGTTCGGCCGTGAAACCGAGATGCACATGGGATGGACACAAGACCACATCTACGTCTTCATCAATGCGCTCTGTGCACTGACTCGTAAACTGCTCTAACTGCGACCTACTACCGTGTAACTTCCAGTTGGCTGCTACAAACGGCTTGCGATGTCCCATCGGCAACTCCCTTGCGAAAGCGGGGCTGATAATATCCAGAGGATGCTCAGCTGACAAGTGCTATTTTCAAATTTTCGAATCGTTTGAACAAGATACAACCAAGGCGACTAAAAAGCCGCCTTGGTTGTTCATTAAAACGCCGACTCGACCTGTTTGGCGATGCGCTCTGCCATATCGCGCACCTGCTGTTCGTGTTCACCTTCGACCATGACCCGGATCAGGGGCTCGGTGCCGGATTTGCGCAACAGCACCCGGCCACGGCCGGCCAGTTCCTGCTCCACTGCCGCCACTTCCTGCTGAACGGCACTGGAGGTCAGCGGATCCTTGCCTTCGGCGAAGCGCACATTGACCAGCACTTGCGGGAACTTGCTCATGCCCGAACGCAATTTGGCCAGCGGCATCTCGGCACTGCGCATGGCCGTCAGCACCTGCAGGGCGGCGACGATACCATCCCCCGTGGTGGTCTGATCCAGGCAGATGATGTGACCGGAGTTTTCGCCCCCGATGCGCCAGCCCTTCTCGTTCATCATCTCAAGCACGTAGCGGTCACCCACCTTGGCACGGGCAAAGGGGATGCCCAGGGTCTGAAGTGCCAGCTCCAGCCCCATGTTGGCCATCAGGGTGCCCACAACACCGCCCTTGAGGCGGCCATGGCGCAAGGCATCCCGGGCGATGATGTAAAGAATCTCATCCCCGTCGATGATGTAACCTGTGCTGTCCACCATCACCAGACGGTCGCCGTCACCGTCGAAGGCGACGCCGAGATCGGCCTTGCATTCCTGGACCTTGGCGGCCAGCGCCTCCGGTGCGGTGGAACCGACGCCGTCATTGATGTTGAGCCCATCCGGGCTGCAGCCGATGGCGATGACTTCGGCACCCAGCTCGCGGAAGACGGAAGGGGCGATATGGTAGGTGGCACCATGACCGCAATCCACCACCATTTTCAGCCCTTCCAGGCTCAGATTGGAGGGGAAGGTGCTCTTGCAGAATTCGATGTAGCGACCAGCCGCATCATCGATGCGCTGCGCCTTGCCAAGCTCCGCGGACTCCACGCACTTGAGTTCGTTGTCGAGCTCGGCTTCGATGGCCAGCTCGACATCATCGGGCAGCTTGGTGCCGTCGGCGGAGAAGAACTTGATGCCGTTGTCGTAATAGGGGTTGTGGGATGCACTGATGACGATGCCGGCTTCGGCACGGAAGGTGCGAGTCAGGTAGGCAACTGCCGGGGTGGGCATGGGTCCCATCAGTATGGCCTTGAGACCGGCGGCGGAGAGCCCCGCCTCCAGTGCCGACTCCAGCATGTAACCGGAGATACGGGTATCCTTGCCGATCAGCACCTTCTTGGTCCCTTTCTTGGAGAGCACCTTGCCGGCGGCCCAGCCGAGTTTCATGACGAAATCCGGGGTGATCGGGTATTCACCCACCTTGCCGCGCACGCCGTCGGTGCCGAAGTACTTTCTGGTCATTGTCTGTTTCTCGTTTTTCTATTTGGATATGAAATCTTGTCCCGTCATGGTCATCCAGCCTGTACGCAAGACATCCATGGTGGCCCGCACGTCGTGCACCCGGATGATCCTGGCGCCATGTTGCAACCCGATCAGGGCACAGGCCAGACTACCAGCCAACCGCTCGGCTACCGGGCGGTCAAGCAGGTTGCCTATCATAGACTTTCGTGACATGCCCACCAAGAGCGGAAGTTGGTAATCGAGCAGTGACGCCTGCTGTGCCAGCAGCTGATAGTTGTGCGCCAGCGTCTTGCCAAAGCCATAGCCTGGATCCAGTACCAGATGCTCACGCGGGATACCAGCCCCCAGACAAGCGGCAATCCGCTCGTCAAAGAAGGCTCTCACCTCCCCCAGCAAATCGTCATAGTGCGGCTCCACCTGCATGGTACGGGGCTGCCCCTGCATGTGCATGAGGCATACCGGTACGCCAGCCTCGGCCGCCGCGCCCAGCGCTCCCGGCTCTTGCAGAGCGCGGACATCATTGATGAGGTGACCACCTGCAGCACAACCCTCCCGCATGACAATCGCCTTGGAGGTATCGAGGGAGATCATCACATCCAGCTCGGCGACCATGCGCTCCACCACGGGGATGACCCTGTCCAGCTCCTCCTGCTCGCTCACGTCGGGGGCGCCCGGGCGGGTCGACTCGCCACCTATATCGATAAGGGTGGCCCCATCGGCCACCATGTCGCGGGCATGACCCAACGCCAGATCGATCTGCTTGAAGCGGCCACCATCTGAAAAGGAGTCCGGCGTCACATTGAGAATGCCCATGACATGGGGACGGTCGAGAGAAAGGGTACGTCCCTTACTGATTAACTGCATTGCTTCAACTACCTCCAACAAGAGCGGCAAACTCTTCGTGCAAAGAAAAACCCCGGGCAAGCCCGGGGTTTGTATCATGGCAACTTATTTGGCCGGGACATCGTTCGCCTTGTCGATGTCGCTCAGAGGTGCATTGCCCTCTTCAGCCGGCGCCTTGGCCTCCGGCCCGTTGTTCACGCTGGCACCACCTTGCGGGGTGTCACCGTGCTCATCATGCCAGTTGCTGGGAGCACGCACTTCGCGACGCGCCATCAGATCATCGATCTGCTTGGCATCGATGGTTTCGTACTTCATCAGCGCATCTTTCATTGTGTGCAGCACATCCATGTTGTCCAGCAGGATCTGCTTGGCACGATCGTAGTTGCGATCAATGACCTGCTTGACCTCGGCATCGATGATGCGGGCGGTATCGTCAGACATGTGCTTGGCCTTGGCCATGCTGCGGCCGAGGAAGACTTCACCGTCCTCTTCTGCGTAAAGCATGGGGCCGAGACGCTCGGACATGCCCCACTGGGTGACCATCTTGCGGGCAATGTCGGTCGCACGTTCGATGTCGTTGGATGCACCGGTCGACACCTTCTCGGCACCGTAGATCAACTCTTCCGCCAGACGACCACCATACAGGCTGGAGATCATGGACTCCAGATGCTGCTTGGAGTGGCTCCAGCGGTCCTGCTCCGGCAAGTACATGGTCACACCCAGCGCACGACCGCGCGGAATGATGGAGACCTTGTAGACAGGATCATGATCCGGCACCACGCGACCAATAATGGCGTGACCTGCTTCGTGATAGGCCGTCATCTCCTTCTCGGACTCTTTCATCACCATGGAGCGACGTTCCGCCCCCATCATGATCTTGTCCTTCGCCTTTTCGAACTCCAGCATGGAGACCACTCGGCGGCTCTCGCGAGCAGAGAAGAGGGCAGCCTCGTTCACCAGGTTGGCCAGATCGGCACCGGAGAAACCAGGGGTACCACGGGCAATCAGCGCCGGATTGACGTCATCCGCCAGCGGTACCTTGCGCATATGCACTTTCAGGATCTGCTCACGACCGCGAACATCCGGCAAGCCGACCACGACCTGGCGGTCGAAACGACCCGGACGCAGCAGCGCAGGATCCAGTACGTCGGGACGGTTGGTGGCGGCGATGACGATGATGCCTTCGTTGCCTTCGAAACCATCCATTTCAACCAGCATCTGGTTCAGGGTCTGCTCACGTTCGTCGTGACCACCACCCAGACCGGCGCCACGCTGGCGACCGACCGCATCGATCTCATCAATGAAGATGATGCAGGGGGAGGATTTCTTGGCCTGTTCGAACATGTCACGCACCCGGGAGGCACCGACACCCACGAACATTTCCACGAAGTCCGAACCTGAAATGGTGAAGAACGGCACCTTGGCCTCGCCTGCAATGGCTTTGGCCAGCAGGGTCTTACCGGTACCAGGAGGACCTACCAGCAGGACGCCGGTCGGGATCTTGCCACCCAGCTTCTGGAATTTGGTCGGGTCACGCAGATAGTCGACCAGCTCCTTGACCTCTTCCTTTGCCTCGTCACAACCGGCTACGTCGGCGAAGGTAGTCTTGATCTGATCTTCGCTCATCAGGCGAGCCTTGCTCTTGCCGAACGACATGGCACCCTTGCCGCCACCGCCCTGCATCTGACGCATGAAGAAGACCCAGACACCGATCAACAACAGCATCGGGAACCAGGAGATGAAGATGGACGTGATCAGGGACGGTTCTTCCGGCTTCTCACCCATCACCTTGACGTTATGGTTGAGCATGTCGTTGAGCAGTTGGGGATCCGGCGCAGGAATGATGGTGGTGAAACGTTCACCGGTGCGCTTGACGCCATTGATGACCTTGCCATCCATCCGCACTTCACGGATCTGCTCCTGGGTCACTTCTTTCACGAAGCTGGAATAGTCCAGCTGGCGACTGGTGGTATCGCTGGGGCTGAAGCTATTGAACACCGACATCAGCACGACGGCGATGACCAGCCACAGGATTAGGTTTTTCGCCATGTCACTCAAATCAATGACCTCGCAGACTGACAGTTAACGATGAGGGTTAGGGTACTACAGTTTAAAACCGGTAGCCACAATGTAGACTTCTCGTGAACGGGCACGGGACGAGTCTGGTTTTCGAATCTTGACGACAGAGAAAAGTCTACGTATTTCATTGAGATAGGCATCAAACCCCTCCCCCTGGAACACCTTGACTACAAAACTGCCATTACTGCTCAGGACCTGATTGCACATGTCCAGCGCCAGTTCCACCAGGTACATGGCACGGGCCTGATCCACCTGCTGGGTCCCGCTCATGTTGGGCGCCATGTCCGACATGACGACATCCACCTTGTCGGGGCCGACTCGCTCCAGCAAGGCGCCGAGTACAGTTTCCTCCCGAAAGTCCCCTTGCAGGAAATCGACACCGGCAATGGAATCCATCGGCAAAATATCGCACGCAATGACGCGCCCCTTGTCACCAACCTGGTCGATGGCAAATTGGGACCAGCCACCGGGAGCAGCCCCCAGGTCCACTACCGTCATCCCCGGCTTGAGCAGCCGGTCTTTGCCCTGGATCTCATCGATCTTGAAAACGGCGCGAGAGCGCAGTCCCAACTTCTGGGCTTTCTTGACGTATTGGTCGTCGAAATGTTCTTTTAACCAGCGGGTTGAACTGGGGGAACGTTTTTTCTGGGTCATGATTGTCGACTTTAAAAAACCACAAGGGTTATTAGTATTAAGGGCTAAGTGGGGGTAGAATACGCCCCTTTCAACCCTGACTTATGAAGAAATTGCCATGATTCTCAACAATAAACAGAAACAGTATCTCAAGGGCCTGGCCCACAGTCTGAAGCCGGTCGTCCTGCTGGGACAACACGGTCTGACCGAAGGGGTGCTGGCCGAGATCGATCTGGCCCTGAACCACCATGAGCTGATCAAGGTTAAGGTTGCGTCTGAAGATCGTGAGATGAAACAGCTGGTGATGGATGCCATCGTTCGCGAGACCGGCGCCATCAAGGTACAGAGCATGGGCCATGTACTGACCATCTACCGTCAGGCCAAAGAGCCCAAGATCCAGTTGCCGCGCAAGTAACAGGAAAGAGCATTCGCTCTTTCCTTCATTTCCCTTCTTCCCAAGTCGCTTGCCAAAATAGTGGTCAGGCCCTTAACCTGCGATGAATAGTCGCGGACACCCACTATGGACAAGCATCAGCTCCTCACCGATGAAGAACTGGCCATGCTGCGGGACCTGGGAAACGATGAAGACATTGCCACCAGCCAATACCTGCGCGGCACCCTGCCCCTTCCTCTCCAAAGCCTGTTGCAGCGAGCCAAGCCTCTGACACTCGAAGCCCGCATCGCCGGCTACCAATTGCGTTTCCCGCTCCACTGCACCCAGGCAGAGGAGGGCCACACCGAGCTGCGCATCGCCGCGCCGACCATTACCGAGCTGGGTTCGCCCCATCTGCGCGCCTGGCGACTCGACGAAAAGGCCGTGCTCTGCACCGAAGACGCGGAGTACGAGGTATACAGCCTCTCCCTTGGCGGTCTCATCGTGGCCGGCTTGCCGGACTCCTCTGCCAAGGGAGATCCACTTGGCGGATACCTTCGCATCGAGGATCTCCCTCCCCTGGCCATGACAGGCACCCTCATCAGGCACGTGGATGCCAATCAACATCACCATGACTGGGCCGTCCAGTTCCGACTGGGCAAGGAGGATCAGGAACAATTGCGGGACTGGCTCTTCCAGCGCCACCAGGACGCCTTCGTCCAGGCCTATCAGGGTGACTAAAGACAACAGGGGAGCCCGGCTCCCCTGTCTCTTTCCCCGCCGTTCAATCAGAGATAGGCAACTTCCAGGATCTCGTACTCCACATCGCCACCCGGCGTCTTGACGATGGCAACGTCATCCACTTCCTTGCCGATCAGGGCGCGGGCAATGGGGGAGTTCACGGAGATCATGTTCTGCTTGATGTCTGCCTCGTCGTCTCCCACGATGCGGTAGACCACTTCCTCTTCCGTTTCACTTTTGAGCAGGGTCACAGTTGCGCCGAAGATGACGCGGCCATTGTTGGCAATCTTGGTGACATCGATAATCTGGGCATTGGAGAGCTTGCCTTCGATTTCCTGAATGCGGCCTTCACAGAAACCCTGCTGCTCGCGGGCGGCATGGTATTCGGCATTTTCTTTCAGATCGCCATGTTCACGGGCATCAGCAATCGCTTCGATAATCTGGGGACGCAGCTCGGTCTTGAGATAATCGAGCTCTTGACGCAGCTTTTCAGCGCCGCGAACAGTCATCGGAGTATGATTCATAGTCGAAACCTGGGTTGCTTTATAAAGAGAAGCTGCGGCAATCAAAAGAGAGCCGCAGCTGTCGGTTCGGATGGGGCATCTTAATATGAAGCCGCCACAAAATCCATGTCAGCCCCTGCGAGCGGGATCCCGCTTTGGGCCAGCGTTACTTGGATTCCGAGACGCCAAGCGGAGCCGACACCGTCGGTTTGCCCTGCATGATGGCGATCTCGACACGTCGGTTCATGCGCCGATTCTCCGGGCTGTTGTTGGGCACCAGCGGCTGGGAATCCGCCATCCCTTGCACCACCAGACGATTGCCGTCAAAACCGGGCACCTTGATCATCTGGTGGGCAACCGCCACCGCCCGCTGGGATGAAAGCTCCCAGTTGGACTGGAACAACTCGTCCTCGGTGGCCACATTGTCGGTGTGGCCGGAGACGGTGATCTCCCCCGGCACATCCTTGAGCAGTGCAGCCACCTTGCGGATCACCGGCCAGAACTGGGGTTGCAGGAAGGCGGATCCCGCCGGGAACGCCGCTTTCTCGCGAATGCGAATGATGATCTGCTGGCCCAGCGCCTCTATCTCGATGGCCCCATCCTGGATCTGGGCCTGCATCTGCTCCGCCAGAGCCTTGGCTAGAGTGTTGGACTGTTCCTGCGCCTTCTGGGCTTCCTGGGCGGTATCGCCACCGCTCTGCTGGCCTTCGGTCTTGTCATGTCCACCCGCCTTGTCCGCATCCCCAGGCTGGAAATCCAGCTCGGTCTGGGTCATGTCGATGGTCTGCTGCATGATGGTGTCAATAGGCGTCGGCTCGGGGCGACCAGGACGAAACTCTTGGGCGATGACGGAGGTTCCCTTGGGGATATCCTTGACCTCCAGGATGTTCTGCACCCCGAACGCCTTCTCCATGGAACCGGCGATCTGCTTGAACTTCTGCACATCCATCTCGGCAAAGGAGAGCAAGAGCACGAAGAAGCACATCAGCAGGGACATGAGATCCGCGAAGGTTCCCATGTAACCGGGCAATCCGGGAGGCGGGCACTTGCACTTTGCCATCTGCGCGCTCCTATTCGGTCCCGTTGTTGCGTTTGGACTGATTCAGGTAGTTCTGCAACATGGCCTGGATCACCCTCGGGTTCTGTCCATCCTGGATCCCCATGATGGCGTCGAGGATCAGGGTGCGACTCAACTGTTCCTCGCCGCTGCGCAGTTCCAGCTTGTCCGCGATGGGGATGGCAATCATGTTGGCCTCGATGGCGCCATACAGGGTCGTCAGCAAGGCCACCGCCATGGCCGGACCGATGGATTTGGGGTCGCTCATGTTGGCCAGCATGGCCACCAACCCCACCAGGGTACCGATCATGCCCATGGCCGGACCGAGATCCCCCAGGGAGCGGAACACCTTGATGGCCGTGGCGTGACGCTCGGACGTCAGTTCGATGTCCTTCTCCATCACCGCACGCACCACGTCGGCATCATGGCCGTCCACCAGCATGTCGATGCCCTTCTTCATGAAGGTATTGGGGATCTCCGCCGCCTCCAGGGCCAGAAAGCCCCCCTTGCGGGCCGCATCCGCCAGTTCCACCGCCTTGGTGATGAGATCGTCGAGCTTGTCCCCCTTGTACATGAAGGCCTTGCCCGCGACCTTGAAGGCCATCAGAAACTGACCGAGGTTGAACTTCATCATGCAGATGAACACGGACCCCAGTATGGTGATGTAGACCGATGGCATGTCCACATACATGCTCATGGGGCCGCCCAGCAACATGCCGTACACCACGACCCCGAACCCCAGCACTAAGCCTATCAGACTCCCTAAATCCACATCCCTACTCCTGTCGCCGAACGTGCCGTCTCATTATATTGCGTTGAATTTTCTGCTATTGCGTCCCCGGCAGCAAGCCCGGTACACCGCAATCGCCGATCGGCAATGCGTGGTTGCATGCCCGTTCTTATCGGCCAGGGTCAGGATAGTTTGAGGACGCCGCGTTTTTCTGCCTCCCCCCTGTGGCCGGTCGATGTTAAGATGAGCCGTTTTTTTCAATCCCCGAGGATGGACATGGCCAGTAAAAAAATCGACCGTCTGAGTTTTGATGCCACCCTGGAAGAGCTGGAAACCATAGTGCATCAACTCGAACAGGGCTCGCTCCCCCTCGAGGAGGCACTCAAACAATTCGAACAGGGCATCCATCTGGTGCGCGCCGGCCAGCAGAAGCTGGAACAGGCCGAGCAGAAGATCCAGATCCTCCTGACCCAGGCCGATGGCAGCGAGCAAGCGGTCCCCTTTCGAGCAGAACAAGGAGAGGAGTGAGTGACCCTGGACGATTTCTCCCGCCTGCATCGGCGCCGCATCGACGACTGCCTCTCGGCACAGCTTGACGCCCTGCCCACCATGGCGCCACGCCTGCGGGACGCGATGAAATACGGCCTGCTGCTCGGCGGAAAGCGGGTGCGCCCCTTCCTGGTCTATGCCGTCGGCGAGATGCTGGGCGTCAAGAGCGAACTGCTGGATGGCCCCGCCGCCGCCGTGGAGTGCATTCACGCATACTCCCTCCTGCACGACGACTTGCCCGCCATGGACGACGACGACCTGCGTCGTGGTCAGCCCACCGTACACAAGGCCTTCGATGAAGGCACAGCCATCCTGGCGGGCGATGCCCTGCAGACCCTGGCGTTTTCCATTCTGGCCGACCACCCCATGCCCGATACATTGATGGCCAACCGGGTGCGGATGCTGAGTGCCCTGGCTCGCGCGTCCGGCTATCTCGGCATGTGTGGCGGTCAGGCACTGGATCTGGACGCCGAAGGGCGCCGGATCAGCCTCGCCGAGCTGGAGCAGGTGCACCGCCACAAGACCGGGGCCCTCATCGAGTGCGCCGTGACCCTCGGCGCCCTGTGCAAGGCTGACGTGGAACCCGCCACCCTCACCGCCCTGCAAACCTATGCCGCCGCCATCGGACTCGCCTTCCAGGTGCAGGACGACATCCTCGACATCACGGGCGATACTGCCACCCTGGGCAAGCCGCAAGGCTCGGATCTGGCGCTGGAAAAGAGTACCTATCCGGCCCTGCTCGGACTCGACAATGCCCGTGAGCTGGCTCGCGAACTGCATGACAAGGCCTTAACAGCCCTGCAATCCTTGCCCTACAATACCGACATTCTGGAAGCGTTTGCCGATTACATCATCGAGCGAACCCACTAAACGCTGGATAACAGTAACAATATGAGCGTTGATATTAGCGATTTCCCCAACCTGGCCCTCGCAGACACGCCGGTCGATTTGCGATCCCTCCCCTTCGAGCGGCTGCCCGTGGTGTGCAACGAGCTGCGCGAGTATCTGCTGCGCTCGGTGAGCCGCTCCAGCGGCCACTTCGCCTCCGGCCTTGGCACCGTCGAGCTGACGGTCGCCCTGCACTATGTCTACAACACCCCCTTCGATCGGCTGGTGTGGGACGTGGGCCACCAGGCCTATCCCCACAAGATCCTGACCGGACGACGGGAGCGCATTCACACCATTCGCCAGAAAGATGGCCTGCACCCCTTCCCCTGGCGGGAAGAGAGCGAGTACGACGTGCTCAGCGTGGGTCACTCCAGCACCTCCATCGGGGCGGCGCTCGGCATGGCGGTGGCGGCCGAGAGTGAAGGGCTTGGCCGCAAGGTGGTCGCGGTTATCGGTGACGGCGCCATCACCGCCGGCATGGCCTTCGAGGCCCTCAATCACGCCGGCGACGTCCACAAGGACATGCTGGTGGTGCTCAACGACAACGAGATGTCCATCTCCGAGAACGTGGGGGCCCTGAACAATCACCTCGCCAGGCTGATGTCCGGCAAGCTCTACACCACCATTCGCGAGGGGGGCAAGAAGGTGCTGGCGGGGCTGCCGCCGGTCAAGGAGCTCGCCAAGCGGGCCGAGGAGCACCTCAAGGGCATGGTGGTTCCTGGCACCCTGTTCGAGGAGTTCGGCTTCAACTACATCGGCCCCATCGACGGTCACGACATCCATGCCCTGGTCGAAACCCTGCGCAACATGCGCAATCTCAAGGGTCCCCAGCTGCTGCACGTCAAGACCAAGAAGGGCAAGGGCTACGAGCCAGCGGAAAAAGATCCCATTGGCTATCACGCCGTCCCCAAATTCAACCCGGATGACTGTGCCCTGCCCAAGAGCGCCGGTGGCAAACCCACCTTCTCCGCCATCTTCGGTCAGTGGCTGTGCGACATCGCCGCCAAGGACGAGCGCGTGGTCGGCATCACCCCCGCCATGCGCGAAGGCTCCGGTCTGGTGAAATTCAGCCAGCAATATCCGGATCGCTACTTCGACGTGGCCATCGCCGAGCAACATGCGGTCACCTTCGCCGCCGGTCTCGCCATCGCCGACCAGAAACCCGTGGTCGCCATCTATTCGAGCTTCCTGCAGCGGGCCTATGACCAGCTTATCCACGACGTGGCGCTGCAGAACCTGCCGGTGCTCTTCGCCATCGACCGGGCCGGTCTGGTGGGGGCCGACGGCCCGACCCATCAGGGGGCGTTCGACATCAGCTTCCTGCGCACCGTGCCCAACATGGTGGTAATGACCCCGTCCGACGAGAACGAGTGCCGCCAGATGCTCTACACCGGCTATCTGTGCAACGGGCCAGCGGCGGTGCGCTACCCTCGTGGCAGCGGCACCGGTATCCAGGCCGAGAGCGAGATGCAGGCCCTGCCCCTCGGCAAGGGACGTGTCGTTCGTGAGGGCAAGGGGACCGCCATCCTGGCGTTCGGCACCCTGCTGCAACAGGCCAGAACAGCCGCCGAGGCGCTGGATGCTACCCTGGTGGACATGCGCTTCGTCAAACCCATGGACGAGGCGCTGGTGCTCTCTCTGGCCGCCTCCCACGATCAGTTCGTCACCCTCGAGGACAACGCCGTCATGGGCGGTGCAGGCTCTGCGGTGAACGAGCTGCTGATGGGCTGCAAGCAGTGCAAACCGGTGCTCAACCTCGGCCTGCCGGACCGCTTCATCGAGCAGGGCACCCAGGATGAGATCTACGCCCTGCTGGGGCTGGACAGCGTGGGCATTCAGACCCGCATCGAGAGCTGGCTGCAGGCCTGACAAGGGTTATCGCAAGCAACAAAAAAGGGCGCCTGATGGCGCCCTTTTTTGTTATTCACTGTGCCAGACCAACCCTGTTCAGATACTGTCGCGAGAAGGCCGTCAACAAGGTTACAAGCCGCTCAGGAACCGAGACATACATGAGCACTCCTTGATTCCACATAAGCGAGCAGCACATGAACCTTGATCACGGCCTCGCAGCCAGTTCGTGGAGAGGTTTATCAGCCCTTGTAGATCTTCGGGTTGAACACATCCCGCAGCCAGTCACCCAGCAGGTTGATCACCAGCACCAGCACCACCAGGCAGAGACCCGGGAAGGCGGTGATCCACCAGGACCCGGAGAAGATGTAGTTGAAGCCCACGCTGATGAGCGACCCCAGGGACGGTTGATCCACCGGCATCCCCAGACCCAGGAAGGAGAGGGCCGCCTCGCTCATGATGGCGTTCGCCACCTGCACGGTGGAGATGACCAGGATGGGTGACAGGCAGTTCGGCAGAATGTGGCGGAACATGATGCGCGGGGCGCGGAACCCCATCACCTGAGCCGCTTCCACATACTCCTTCTTCTTCTCCGCCAGCACGGAGGCGCGCACCGTCCGGGCATACTGGGGCCACTCGGCGATACCGATGATCACCACCAGCATCAGGATGGCGAACTTCGAGTAGAACTCGGAGCCAAAGGTCGCCTGGAAGATGGCGGAGATGATGATCGCCACCATCATGGTGGAGAACGACAGCTGCACATCGGCAAAGCGCATCAGCAGGTTGTCGATGCGACCACCAAAGTAACCGGCCATCAGACCGATGACGATACCGAGCACCAGCTGCAGCCCCACCGCGAACAGACCAATGGTCAGCGAGATGCGGGCGCCATAGAGGATGGTGCTCCAGATGTCGCGTCCCTGGTTGTCGGTCCCGAGCCAGAAGCGGGCCTCGCCCCCTTCCAGCCAGGAGGGGGGCAGCTCCGCATCCATCAGATCGAAGCTGGTCTGGTCATAGACGTTGTGCGGTGCGATCCAGGGTGCCAGCAGAGCCGCCAGCACGAAGACCACAAACACCGCAAAGCTGAACATGGCTACCTTGTCCCGCAGGAAGTAGTAGACGATGTCGGAATTTTTGAAACGTGCCCAACGACTCGGGCTCGCAGTCACTGCGTTACTCATGTGCTTACCCCTTGGCGGTCAGGTTGACGGTCGGGTTGATCAACCCGTAGAGCAGGTCGACCAGGGTATTGGTCACCACGAAAATGAGGCCGACGAAGATGACGTAGGCGGTGATCAGCGGCGTATCGACCCGGTGGATCGCCTCAAGGAACAGGAAGCCGGTCCCCGGCCACTGGAACACGCTCTCGGTCAGGATGGTGTAGGCCACCATGGTCCCGATCTGCACACCGCCCACCGTGATGACCGGCAGCATGGTGTTCTTCAGGGCGTGCTGGTAGTAGACCTTGTTGTTGTCCAGCCCCTTGGCACGGGCAAACTTGACGTACTCGGAGGAGAGCTGCTCCAGCATCTCCGAGCGCACCAGCCGGATGAACAGCGGCAGCATGATGGAGGAGAGGGAGACCGCAGGCAGCACCAGGTGCAGGATACCGTCCCAGGTGAAGAAGCCCGACTCCCAGCCCAGCAGGTTGTAGGTCTCGCCACGGCCATAGGCCGGCAGCCAGCCCAGCTGGATGGAGAAGAGGTACATCAGCATGATGGCGGTCAGGAAGACCGGGATCGAGATGCCGATGCTGCTCACCGCCATGATGAACTTGGTGAGGATGCTGCGCGGTCTTATCGCCGAATAAACCCCCAGCGGAATGGAGACCACGACGATGATGAGCGCGGCGGCAAACACCAGCTCAAGGGTAGCCACCAGCTTGTCGAGGATAACCTCGAGGGCTGGTCGCTTGAAGAAATAGGAAGTGCCCAGATCCCCGTGTACCGCGTTCTTCAAGAAGCGGCTGTATTTCACGAGGAAGGGATCATTGAGTCCCATCTTGTCGCGCAGCTCCTGGCGCACGGACTCGGAGACGGATTGTCCCACCAGCTCGCGCAGCGGATCCCCCAGGTTGTCCTGGATGGAGAAGGCGACCAGGCTGATGACGAACATCACTATCACGGCCTGATAGAACCGTTTCAGCAGGAATGTAAACATGCTTGTCCTTCTACGTGGCCTGTGTCTTGGCACAGGCTTCTGTTAATGGCGGGGCAACCATGGGTGCCCCGCCGGGTCCTTCCTTAAACGCTTCGCTTACTTGTTGACCACCAGGTCACCCAGATAAGGGAAGTTCATCACGTTGACCACCGGCTTGATGTCGACGTTCTTCTTGGCGCCATAGGCCAGGTCTTCCCAGTGCAGCGGCACATAGGCAGCGTCGTCGATCAGCATGGCTTCCACCTTCTGCAGGATGGCGGCACGCTTGGCAGGATCGGTCTCGGTGTTGGCTTCCATCACCATCTTGTCAGCTTCTGCGTTGGCATAACCGCCGCAGTTGTACTGACCCATGCCGGTCTTGGCATCCTTGGTGAAGGTCAGGAACTCGAAGAAGTTCGCACTGTCTTCGGTGTCGGAGTGCCAGCCGATCAGCTGCATGTCAGCGGCGCACTTGTCAAACTCCGGCCAGTACTGGGCCACCGGCATGGTCTTCAGATCCACCTTGATGTTGATCTTGGACAGCATGGCGGAGACAGCCTGGGCAATCTTGACGTCGTTGACGTAGCGGGCAGCCGGGGAGATGAAGCTCATCTTGAAGCCCTTCTCGTAACCGGCTTCCTTCATCAGCTCCTTGGCCTTGGCCAGATCATACTGGGGCTTGAGCGCCTCGTTGTAGCCTGCGTAGCCTTTCGGGCTCAGCTGGCCGGCCGGGGTACCGAAGCCCTTGTTGATCTTGTCGACGATGCCCACCTGGTTGATGGCGTAGTTGATCGCCTGACGCACGCGCTTGTCTTTCAGCGCCGGGTTGGTGTTCTGGTTCAGCTCGATGATGATGGCACGAGTACCGGACAGGGTGACCAGCTGGGAATCCTTGCCGTTCTTCACGCGCTCCAGATCGTTCGGGGCAACCGGGTAGATCATGTCCACGTCGCCGCCCAGCAGGGCTGCAACACGGGTGGCGTCTTCCTTGATCGGTACCACGGTCAGGTTTTCGACGTTGCCCTTGGAGGCCTTGTCCCAGTAGTTGGCGTTGCGCACGTATTCCAACTTCACGCCCTGCTCGCGGAACTTGACGCTGAACGGACCGGTACCGGAGACATTGGTGGAGGCGAAGGAGTCACCGTTCTTCACGATCTCGGCCTTGTCCTTGCCCGCCTCGGTCTTGCCGCTATAGAACTTGGAGTCCATCGGGAAGATGTAGGTGACGGTCTGCAGCACCAGCGGGAACGGCTTGGCGGTGACGAGATCCACGGTGAAATCATCCACCTTCTTGGCTTCGGCGATGGGGTCGAAGATCGCCTTGAAGTCCGGGGAGGCCTTCAGACGGTTGACGGTCCATACCACGTCATCGGCGGTGAAGTCGTTGCCGGAGTGGAACTTCACACCCTTGCGCAGGTGGAAACGGACGGTCTTGTCGTCGATGCGCTCATACTTCTCGGCCAGACGCGGCTCGAACTGCAGATCCTGGGTGTAACGCATCAGGGGGTCGAACACCAGGTGAGACATCTCCAGGGTCTGACCGGAGAGCTGCTCCTGCGGGTCCAGAGAGGTGGCGTCGGACGCGACGGCGACCTTGATGTCGGCAGCAGAAACGTTGAACGCGAGACCAGCGGCGAACAGCGCCATGGCGATCTTGGATAATCCTTTCTTCATGTCTTTCTCCATGCTTTTGGCTTTTTATTGACACTTTTTTTGACAAACAGATCGGCGAAGCCTTTTTCCTGACTCGGCTTTCCTAGCTTGCGATCTCCAGCCCCTCGCGGGACATTCCCTTGAATTCCGGCATGAGGGAGATCAGCTTGCGGCTGTACTCATGCTCGGCATTAGTGAACAGTTTCTCGGTCTCGGCCACTTCCACCAGATGACCGTGCTGCATCACACCGATGCGGTCGCACATCTGGCGGATGACCGGCAGATCGTGACTGATGAACAGCATGGTGAGCCCAAGCTCCTGTTGCAAGTCTTTGAGCAGGTTGAGGATCTGGGCCTGCACCGAGACATCCAGCGCCGAGGTCGGCTCGTCGCAGATGAGGAAGCGCGGGCGGGTCGCCAGGGCGCGGGCAATGGAGATGCGCTGGCGCTGGCCACCGGAGAACTCGTGGGGATACTTGACCCCGGCGCCGCGGCCCAGACCCACGTGATCCAGCAGGTCCCCGACGATCTGCTCTATCTGCCGCTCGCTCTCGGCGAGGCGGTGGAAGCGGATCGGCTCGGCGATGATGTCACGCACCTTCATGCGCGGGTTCATCGAAGAGTACGGGTTCTGGAACACCATCTGCATCTGGCGGCGCAGGGGACGACGCTCGTGCTCCCCTTTCAGGGCGGTGAGATCGATCCCCTCGAAGACAATCTTGCCGGTGTCGGGCGGATAGAGCCCGGTGATGGCACGGGCGATGGTGGATTTGCCGGAGCCCGACTCCCCCACCAGACCGAAAGTCTCACCCTCGAAGATCTCGAAGCTGATGTTGTTGCAGGCGCGCACGTACTGGCGGCGGCTCGGGAAGATGGAATCCTTGGTGACGAACTTCAGATCCACGTTCTCCACCCGCAGCAGCGCGCCTTCATAGGTGCGCTCGTCCTGACTCTGGCCGAGCCAGTGGGTCTTGAGATCGATGCTGGTATCCGCCGCACCGGCATCCTCGATATAGGAGACCAGGGGGAAGCGCACCAGCTTCACATCCGAGCGGGGCACCGCCGAGATGAGGCTGCGGGTATAGGGGTGATTGGGGCGGCCCAGCACCTGTTCGGTGGTGCCGAACTCCACCAGATCGCCGCGGTACATCACCGCCACCTTGTCGGTGACGTTGGAGACCACCCCCATGTCATGGGTCACCAGCATGCAGCCTACCTGGCGCTCTTTGCACAGGTTGCGGATGAGCTGGAGGATCTGATCCTGGATGGAGACGTCCAGCGCCGTGGTCGGCTCATCGGCGATGATGAGCTCGGGATCCCCGGAGAGGGCGATGGCGATCACCACCCGCTGGCGCATGCCACCGGAGAACTGGTGAGGATACTGCTTGATGCGCACGTCCGGGTTCGGGATCCCCACCGCCCCCATCAGCTCGAGGGCCTTGGCAAAGGCCGCCTCGCGAGACAGGTCGGTGTTGGCGAGGATGGTCTCCACCAGCTGCTGCTCCACGGTGAACAGCGGGTTGAGGGAGGTCATGGGATCCTGGAAGATGAAACCGATGCGCGAGCCGCGAATGGCCCGCATCTCGTTCTGGCTCTTGCCGGAGATGAGCTCGCCGTTGAGGTAGATGTCACCACGGGCGATGCGACCGGGCGGGCTCAACAGATCGATGACGGCGTTGCCGATGGTGGATTTGCCAGCGCCGGACTCACCGACGACGCCGACGATCTCGCCCTTTTCAACAGAAAAAGAGAGATCCTTGACCGCGGCAAGCACCCCGTAGCGGGAGGGGTACTCGATCCGCAAGTTTTTGACTTCAAGCAAGGACATGGTTACCTCTGCGGGGGACATCCGTCCCAAATAATTCGTCCGTAAATCAGCCGCAGATGCTGGTTGTGCCTTGGTACTGCTCGAGAGCCGTTGTTGTGTAATTAACGCTCAATCCATGAGGCAGCCAAACCAGCGATCCGGGCGGGTTTTTTGCATTTTTTTGGAATAACCCGCGAGTAAGTTAGTCGGTTTGCCCGCGGGTGTAAATGATCCAGTTATACAATTTCGCAATACTTTGCCCAGAGAATGCCGGCACCCTGGGGTTAAAATGTCGATAAAAGTCACATTACTAGAGATTACGCTGGCAATGCGAGACCATCAACCAATTATGTTTCAACAAAATAGCAACAAACAATCTTATTCACTATCAGCATTATGCTGACCAGCTTCGAATGAGTAGTGAATATTTATGTGAAATGATTTTTTGACGGCAGCATATCCGGAGTAAGGAAAAATAGGCAGAGCTAAATAGGGACAATGCAGAAGGATCAACCTGGGCCACAGGCCCGCCGGCACGGCAAGCCGGGAGGGATTGCATACAAAAAAACGCAGGCCCCTCAGGGCCTGCGTGTGCGGTATATCCGACCTCTTTGCAAGTGGAGAGGAGTGAAAAAACAGCGAGAGGGCGTTTGGGAGCCGCCTCCCCTCACCAGTGGGCAAGCAGTTGCATGCAGGCCAGGGCGAACAGGCCGGCGATGAGATCGTCCAGCATGATGCCAAGCCCGCCGTGAATGCGGCGATCGAACCAGGAGATGGGCCAGGGCTTGAGCACGTCGAACAGGCGAAACAGCACGAAGCCCGCCAGCACCCACTCCCAGCCGGCCGGGGCCGCAATCATGGTGACCCCGAATCCGATGACCTCGTCCCAGACGATGGCCCCGTGATCCGGCATCCCGATGGCGTCGGTGGCGCTCTGGCAGATGCGGATGCCCGCCACGAAACCCACCACCAGCAGGGCGATGAACCAGGAGGTCGGCAGCCCGCTCACCAAGAGATAGAGCGGGATGGCTGCCAGGGTCCCCATGGTGCCCGGCGCCTTGGGGGAGAGGCCGGAGCCAAAGCCCACCGCCAGAAAGTGGAGCGGGTTTTTAAGGTTCAGCCGCGTCAGCTCGGGCTTTATCTTGAAAGACATCATGCGAAGTGATCCCAGCCCTTGAGGTGCAGTTCGACGGGTTGTTCGTCCTGCAGGTAGTCGATGCCAGGCTCCCCGGCCAGGATGCGACCGATGCGGGTGAACTTCACGCCACAATTGGCCAGCGCCGTGTCCAGGGCACCGTGATGCTCCTGGGGCACGGTGAAGCAGAGCTCGTAGTCGTCGCCCCCGGCCAGGGCCAGCTGCCAGGCATCCATGACCGGCACCGCATCCTGCAACACGGGGGAGAGGGGCAGCAGATTGAGATCGATCTGGGCCCGCACGCCGGACGCCTTGAGGATGTGGCCGAGATCGGACGCCAGGCCGTCGGAGAGATCCAGGGCGCTGCTTGCCAGCCCGCGCAGGGCCTGACCGGCCAGGATGCGGGGATGGGGATGGTCGAGGCGCGGCAGCACGGCCGCCAGCTGGTTCTCGTTGAGGGTGCGCTTGCCCAGCAGGTGGGAGAGCGCCAGGGCGGCATCTCCCAGGGTACCGGTCACGTAGACCCCATCACCGGCCTTGGCGCCGCTGCGCATCAGGGCGCGACCTGCCGGGACCGATCCTTTCACCGAGACGGTGATGGAGAGGGGCCCGCGGGTCATGTCTCCCCCCACCAGCGCCACGTTGTAGTACTCGGCGAGCTCGAGGAACCCTTCGGCGAAACCGGCGACCCAGCGCTCGTTGATGGCGGGCAGGGTCAGGGCCAGGGAGACCCAGCGCGGCTCGGCCCCCATGGCGGCCAGATCGGAGAGATTGACCGCCAGCGCCTTGTAGCCGAGATCCACCGGATCCATGTCGGGGAAGAAGTGCACGCCGCTCACCAGGGTGTCCGTGCTCACCGCCAACTGGGCGTCGGGGGGCAGGGTCAGCAGGGCACAGTCATCTCCAGGGCCCATCACCACGTCCTTGCGGGCGTGGGGGACCTTGAAGTACTTCTCAATCAGCTCAAATTCACCCATACAGTAAAAAGCCAGCAATAAGCTGGCTCCTCTCTTAATTGCTGACGGACAGCAGGATCAGCGCTTGGGCAGCGTCTTGATCACCTTGTCCAGGACGCCGTTGACAAACTTGTGGCTGTCATCGGCGGCGAAGGCTTTGGCCAGCTCGATCGCTTCGTTGATCACCACGCGCGGCGGCACATCTTCACGACGGGTCAGCTCGTAGGTCGCCAGACGCAGGATCGCCTTGTCCACCATGTCCACTTCTTCCAGCGGACGGGAGAGGAAAGGCGCGAACACCTTGTCCAGCTCGTTGCAGTGGACCGCAACCCCGAACAGCAGATCGCGGAAATAGTTCAGGTCCACACCCTTGGTGTCCTGATCGATCTTGAACTGCTCTTCGATGTCGCCCACGTTGGCCTGGGTCATCTGCCACTGGTAGATGGCCTGGGTGGCGCAATGGCGGGCCTTACGGCGCTCGGACGGTTTCAATGCATTTCTCCTCGTTACACGTCCAGTTGTTTCAGGACGTTGATCATTTCGAGCGCGCTCAGTGCAGCCTCTGCACCCTTGTTACCCGCCTTGGTACCGGCGCGTTCGATGGCTTGTTCAATGTTTTCGGTGGTCAGCACGCCGAAGGCAACGGGAATGTCGTATTCCATCATTACCTGGGCCAGACCCTTGCCGTTCTCGCTCGCTACCAGTTCGAAGTGGTAGGTACCGCCGCGGATGACGGTGCCGAGTGCGACGATGGCGTCGTATTGACCGCTCTTGGCCAGCTTCTTGGCCGCCAGGGGAATTTCGACGGCCCCCGGTACGCGCACCAGGGTCAGATTGCTCTCCTGGACCTGACCTTGACGCTTCAGCACGTCCAGCGCGCCGTTCACCAGGCTGTCATTGATGAAGCTGTTGAAACGGGCAACGACAATAGCAACACGCGCCTCGGGAGCGGCGATATTTCCTTCGATAATCTTCATTGGAAATCCTGTCTCTGTGCAATCAATTAGGGGCCGGGCTCAAAAGTGCACGCATTCTAGCACAACAGAGCCGCGACAAAAAACCATGGCCGCAACGGGCGGCCATGGTGATGAATTCAACCGTACGCAGCGCTTACTCGCCGACGTACTCCACCACTTCCAGACCAAAGCCACCGAGGGCATGGTACTTCTTGGGGGAGCTCAACAGGCGCATCTTGCCGACCCCCAGCGCCTTGAGGATCTGGGAACCGACGCCGACCCGGCGCGAGGTGCCCTGCCACTTGGCCCCTTCCGGTGCCAGCCCCTTGTCGGCGGCTTCAAAACCCTTGACCCTGGCCAGCAGCTCGGCGCCATGGGCTTCCGCCCCCAGGATCACCAGCACCCCGCCCTCGTCGGCGATGCGGGCCATGGATTTGGGCAGCGGCCAGCTGCGGGCGCTGTGGCGGTCGGTGAGCAGCAGATCGCTCAGCACGTCGTGCAGGTGCACCCGTACCAGGGTCGGCTGGTCGGCCTTCACGTCCCCTTTCTTCAGGGCGAAGTGCACCTGGTTGTCGATGGTGTCGCGGAAGGTGACGAGGTCGAACTCGCCGTATTCGGTGGGCAACTTGCACTCGGCCACCTTCTCTACCGTGGTCTCGTGCTGGTTGCGGTATTCGATAAGGTCGGCAATGGTGCCGAGCTTGATGCCGTGCTGCTCGGCAAAAATCTCGAGATCCGGGCGCCGGGCCATGGTGCCGTCTTCGTTGAGGATCTCGACGATGACGGAGGCTGGCTCGAAGCCGGCCAGCCGGGCCAGATCGCAGCCCGCTTCGGTGTGGCCGGCGCGGGTCAGCACACCGCCATCCTGCGCCATCAGCGGGAAGATGTGGCCGGGCTGCACCAGATCGGCGGCCTTGGCATGGGGCGCCACCGCGGCCTGCACGGTGACGGCGCGGTCGGCGGCGGAGATGCCGGTGGTCACCCCTTCCGCCGCCTCGATGGAGACGGTGAAGGCGGTGGAGAACTGGGCATTGTTGCGATCGACCATCAGCGGCAGCGCCAGCTGCTTGCAGCGATCCCGGGTCAGGGTCAGGCAGATGAGGCCACGACCGTAGCGCGCCATGAAGTTGATGTCTTCCGGGCGGACACAGGAGGCGGCCATGATCAGGTCCCCTTCGTTCTCCCTGTCTTCGTCATCCATCAGGATCACCATCTTGCCAGCCTTGATATCGGCAATGATTTCCTGGGTCGTGCTCAGCGCCATGGGCTACTCCATCAACATGCTTGGGGATTGAGCCAGTCGGCTCGACTTGATACTGCGTATTGTGCTCTAGATGGGGGCACGCGGCCCCGTTTCAATCCGCGCGGGATCACAGAACCGCGTTTTCCCGTCAAAACGGCTCACAAGAATCCGGACTGGGCCAGCTTTTCCAGGGTCAGGGTAGAGGCACTGCTCTGCTCGCGCTTGCCCGTCATCAGCCGCTCCAGATAGCGGGCTATCTGGTCGACCTCGAGGTTGACCCGGTAGCCGGGTTTCCAGCGGGCGATGGTGGTCTCCTGGGCGGTGTGGGGCACGATGGTCAGCCGGAAGAGATCCCCCTGAACCGCATTGACGGTGAGGCTGATGCCATCCACCGCAATCGACCCCTTCTCGGCGATGTAGCGGGAGAGCTCCCCCGGCGCCTTGATCCAGTATTCGATGGCGCGGCCGCTGGACGATTTGCTCTTCACCTCGCCGATGCCGTCCACGTGGCCGGAGACCAGGTGGCCGCCGAGGCGGGAGGTGGGCATCAGCGCCTTTTCGAGGTTGACCGGATCCCCCACCTTGGCGGCAGAAAAACCGGTGCGGGAGAGGGTCTCCAGGGAGACGTCGGCGGTATAGCTGTGATCCCCGAGCGCCACCACGGTGAGACAGACGCCGTTGGTGGCGATGGAGTCGCCCAGCTTGACGTCACTGAAGTCCAGGGTCGGCGCGTGCACGGTGAGGGCCATGTCCTCCCCCTGGCGACGCAGCTCGGCCAGGGTTCCCACCGCTTCGATAATTCCGGTAAACATGCAGATCACCTTGCTGATGACGGGGGCGATGGATGCCCCCGTGAACATTGAAAAATCAGGCTATTTTCGCAGTGATGCGAATATCCTGGCCAAGCATGCGCACATCCTTGAGGTTGAGTTTGGGGGCCTGGAACAGCCGGGTCAGCCCCGGCAGATGGAACAGGCCGCGCCCCTCATCCCCCATCAGTTTGGGCGCCTGATAGAGCACCAGCTCGTCCACCAGCCCCTTCTCCAGCAGGGCGCCGCACAGCCGTGGCCCCGCCTCCACCAGTACCGAGTTGACGTTCTGTTTGGCCAGCAGCATGAAGAGGCTGACCAGATCCAGCTTGCCATCCAGCAGCGGCACCTCCAGCTGCTGCACCCAGGCGGGCCACTCACCGGATGCCTTGTGGCGGGCCAGCAGTACCGGGCTCTCGCTCTGGAACAGGGGCAGATCCGGGGTGAGCCGGTTTTGCGAATCCACGATGACCCGCAGCGGCTGGCGCAGGGTCTCTTTGGGATAGACCGCCTTGACCGAGGGGGGCAGCTCGTCCCAGCGCACGGTGAGGGAGGCGCCATCCGCCAGCACGGTTTCGGCGCTGGAGAGGACCGCATCGTGACGGGCCCGCAGCCGCTGCACGTCCCGGCGCGCCTCCGGAGAGGTGATCCACTGGCTCTCGCCACTCGCCATGGCGGTGCGACCATCCAGGCTCGCCCCCAGCTTGACCGTCACCAGCGGAAACGCGGTGCGCATCCGCTTGAAGAAACCGGGATTGAGGGCCTCGGCTTCTGCGGCCAGCAGGCCGAAATCGGTCTTGATCCCCGCCTCGGAGAGCATCCGCAGGCCACGCCCGCCCACCTGGGGATTGGGATCCACCATGGCGGCGACCACCCGGGTCACCCCGGCCTTGATGAGTGCCTCGGCGCAGGGGGGCGTGCGACCGTGATGGGAGCAGGGCTCCAGGGTCACATAGGCGGTGGCACCGCGGGCCTCTTCCCCTGCCGCGTGCAGAGCATAGACCTCGGCATGGGGCTCACCGGCCCGCTTGTGCCAGCCCTCCCCCACCACCACGCCGGCCTTCACCAGCACGGCGCCGACGCAGGGGTTGGGGGCCGTGGTGTAACGGCCGCGCCGGGCCAGTTCGAGGGCCCGGCTCATCCATTGGTAATCGTCTTGACTAAACATCCGGGCTCCTGTGTCCAGCAACCTGTCCCCGGTGGCACGGCCATCCGATGGGACAAGAAAATAGGGTGTACGCGCTTGCCGCACGCCTTCTCGGGCAGATCGGCCATGGCATCTGACGCCATGGCGACGGACACACACATCGCAGGATGCGGCCGCACGCCCTCATACTCTTTCACCAGTGCAACGATGCGCTATCTGGATGTCTCACTGGTGTAACAACTGGCGCTGCCGCAACGGCAGCCCCTCTCTTATTCACATAGGGAGCGACAGGCCGGCGTTACTTCTCCAGCTTGGCGATCTCTTCCCCGAATTCGCGAATGTCTTCAAAGCTGCGGTAGACGGAGGCAAAGCGGATGTAGGCCACCTTGTCCAGGCTCTTGAGCTCATCCATCACCAGATTGCCCACTAATTGGGAGGCGACTTCACGCTCGCCGGTGGCCCGCAGGCGGGACTTGATGTGGTTGACCGCCTTCTCGATGGCCTCCATGCTCACCGGCCGCTTCTCCAGCGCCCGCAGAATGCCGGCCCGCAGCTTGTCTTCGTTGAAGGGCTCGCGGGAGCCGTTGGACTTGATGACGCGGGGCATGACCAGTTCGGCCATTTCGAAGGTGGTAAAACGCTCGTGACAGAGCAGGCATTCGCGACGGCGGCGCACCTGATGGCCCTCGGCCACCAGACGGGAATCGATCACCTTGGTATCAACGGCACTACAGAAAGGGCAATGCATCTGACCTCCGGCGTGGATGAAAATGGGCGCGGGCCCCGGGGGCTGGCGCTAGGCCGGCCAGTGTAACACGGCCATCCAGAGCCGGTAAAAGCCCATGAAAACAAGGGACAACCAGCCAGACCTTCGGGCAGGACTCAGTCGTCATAGGGCAACGCCTCGGGGTCGCAATCCTGGTAATCGGGGGCAGGATCCGCCGCGAACCGGCGAGCAGCCACATGGCTGTGGCCCAGCATCAGCGCCTTGCCCACCCGGTGCATGCCATCCATCACCCGACCGGCGCTGTCCAGCAGGATGGGATAGGCGAGATCCGCCGCCATCATGAGCTGGCAATGCGCCACCACGCTGCGCACCGTGGGCGTGGCGTCGCCATGGCCGTACCAGTGGTCGCGGTCAAGCTCGGCAATCTCGCCGAGTGCCACCGCCTGCACCGGCAGGTTGCGGCTCAGCCGGATCAAACGGCGCACATCCCAGGCCAGCAGCCCCTGTTCGCTGGCGCGAAAGTGGTACTGGGCGCGAACCGTCTGCCGCAGTGACGCCTCCAGCACGTCCTCTTCCATGTCATTGCACATGGTCACCTCTGTCTCATCTTGCCAGACGCTGCAAAAAAACAATGCCACCCGAAGGTGGCATTGGTCTTCAACCTGAAGGTCAGGCTGATTATGCGTAGACCGGGAAGCGGCGGCAGATGTCCAGCACCTTCTCGCGCACGGTCGCCAGCACTTCTTCGTTGTCGTGGCTGTCCAGCACGTCGCAGATCCAGTTGGCCAACTGGATGGACTCGGCTTCCTTGAAGCCGCGGCGGGTGATGGCCGGGGTGCCGATACGCACGCCGGAGGTCACGAACGGGGAACGCGGGTCGTTCGGTACGGAGTTCTTGTTGACGGTGATGTTGGCCTTGCCGAGGGCTGCATCGGCATCTTTGCCAGTCAGCTCGCGACCGATCAGGTCAACCAGCATCAGATGGTTGTCGGTACCGCCGGAGACGATCTTGTAGCCGCGCTCGATAAAGGTCGCCGCCATGGCCTTGGCGTTCTTCACGACCTGGGCCTGGTAGGTCTTGAACTCGGGCTCCAGCGCTTCCTTGAAGGCCACAGCCTTGCCGGCGATGACGTGCATCAGCGGGCCGCCCTGACCACCCGGGAAGACGGCGGAGTTCAGCTTCTTGTACAGATCTTCGTCGTCGGCGGCGGAGAGGATCAGACCACCGCGCGGACCGGCCAGGGTCTTGTGAGTGGTGGAGGTGACCACGTGAGCATGGGGCACCGGGTTCGGGTAGACGCCGGCGGCAATCAGACCGGCCACGTGGGCCATGTCCACGAACAGGTAAGCACCGATCTTGTCGGCGATTTCGCGCATGCGGGCCCAGTCGACGATGCCGGAGTAGGCGGAGAAGCCGCCGATCATCATCTTCGGCTTGTGCTCAACGGCCAGGCGCTCCATCTCGTCGTAGTCGATCTTGCCGGACTCGTCGATGCCGTAGGGGATGATGTTGTACAGCTTGCCGGAGAAGTTGACGGGGGAGCCGTGGGTCAGGTGACCGCCGTGGGCCAGGTTCATGCCGAGCACGGTGTCGCCCGGTTGCAGCAGGGCCATGTAGACGGCGCTGTTGGCCTGGGAGCCGGAGTGCGGCTGCACGTTGGCGTAGGTGGCACCGAACAGCTCTTTGGCGCGCTCGATGGCCAGGGTTTCAACCACATCCACATACTCGCAACCGCCGTAGTAACGCTTGGCCGGGTAGCCTTCGGCGTACTTGTTGGTCAACTGGGAGCCCTGGGCTTCCATGACGCGGGGGCTGGTGTAGTTCTCGGACGCAATCAGCTCGATGTGCTCTTCCTGACGACGGGTCTCGTCTGTGATGGCCTGCCACAGCTCTGGATCATAGCCGGCGATGGTCATGTCACGTTTCAACATCCGTTTATCTCCTGAAAATCGTTTGCGCGATAGGTGAAGTGGGCCCGCGCATTGTAACGTGAGCTGGATCAAAGAGACAGTCCAACCACCCAAAAAATTGTTTATAAAATGTAAAATACGTCGCAAATTTCGAATCCCGCCCCCTGGCTTCGCTCATCCCCCCGACCTCCACACACCCGCAATCCGGCTCCAGCGATCGTCCCCGCTTCCCGGGCAAGGCGATAGAAACCAGAGCCAGATCATGGATATAGCATTTACTAACAGATAACATCTTTAGGCCATGGGACATCTGCACGAGCGGGTGTCGCTCCCTGCCATCCCGGAACACAAGGGGAAACGCCATGATGGATCATCTGATGCTGTTCGTGATTGTCGCGGTCTTCGCTCTCTTCTACTGGGTCTACTACACCGCCAGCCGCAAGGGTGCCTGCACCGCCAACTGGGAGACACTTCCCACCCGGGAGCAGTACCTGGCGGCCCATCCCGGCGCCGCCGACGGGGATCTCATCTTCTGCATCCATTGCGGTCATCATCAGCAGCGGGAGGTCGGCCTAGTGCACCAGATGGATTACCGCCGCCAGCACATCTGCCCCCGTTGCAAGCAGGTGCTCTATCGCGTCGAGGAGTAGGTCGGTCTCCTCGTCGCCCACGGTGATCCCGCGATAGCGCCCCCCTCTCCTGGCGCTATCCGGCCAAAAGGCCCCATGAGTTTCCTTTATTTTTAAAGTCGTTAGAATCGGGGGCCATCAAGGCTCCCGATTGTCATCCACGGAGGAAAAATGCAGGAATTCATGGCGACCAGCGAACGCCGGGCCGAGCTTTACTGGTGGTTTTCCACCCTGTTTGCTGCCGAACTCAGTGATGCACAGATCGCTGAATACGACACCTATGACGTGCGCAGCTTCTTGAAGAGCCTCTCTACTCTCGACCCCATGCGCGAAGCCGTGGCCGAGCTCAACGACGCCATCGCCCGCCTGCTGGTGCGCCCCGAGCGCCAGACGGCGCTGGCCGCCGACTTCGCCGGCCTGTTCCTGAGCGCTCCCGGGCAGGGTGCCCTGCCCTACGAATCCCTCTACCGGGGCGAAGGCAAGCAGCTGATGCAGGCCCCCATGACCGAGATGCAGGCACGCCTCGCTCGCCTCGGCATCAATGTCAGCGACAAGTACAATGAGCCTGCCGATCATCTGGCCATCGAGCTGGATCTGATGGGCAGCCTCATCATCCGCGCCGCCGAGTCGACCACCGCCGACCAGCGCGAGGCGTGGCTTGGCGAGCAGGAGTCCCTGCTGCACGGTCACCTGCTGGGCTGGTTCGAGCGCTTCGAGCAGGCCTGCCGGGCCGCCGACACGTTTGGCTTCTACGGTGCCAGTGCCCGCCTGCTGGGGGTCTTCCTCAAGATGGACGCCAACTACCTCTCCCTGGTCAAACCGGCACCGTCCGCCGACTGAGCCCGGCATGAAGACAGCCCTGCTTCTTATCGCATGCTGGCTGCTGGCCCTGATCCCGCTGGATCAGGGTCTCACTCCCCTCGTGACGCTGCTGTTCAACCCGGACCGCGCGCTCTACGGCACCGCCCAGCTCACCGGCTTTGCCGGCATCCTGCTGACCCTCTACCTCGCCAATCTCGGGGTGGAAGTGGTGCTGCGTCGCCGTTTCCAGATAGCGGGCATGCTGGCCCTGCTCGCCGCCTGGGCAGATTTCATCAACAGCAGCGGCACCGAGAGCCACTGGCTGGTGCTCTACGCCATGGCGTTGCCGTTTCATCTGGTGGGCTGGCTGGTATTTGTTCGCGGGATCCAGGCATTTGGCCGCCAGAAAGGCTGACATCTCGTTGATTTCACACCCTTCTCACACTTTCTTTCTCTCCTGACACTTCCTGCCATACTGACACAGTCGTCCTAATGACAAAGCAATCAATTCAGGAGCCTCCATGGAAAAAGTGCTGCCCGAATCGGTTCCGACACGGCATTTGTCAGGCCCGCTCTCTCCCTACGAGTTGCAACAGCTGTTCGCCCAGGCGCCCGTCGGGATTGGGGTCTTCGATCACGAGTTCAGGTGTCGCGACGTCAACGGACGCTTTGCCGAACTGACCGGCCTCGCGCGGGCAGAGCACCCGGGCAAGACGCTGTTCGACATTGTCCCTGCCCAGACTCCCCAGCTGCTCCCGCTGTTTCAGCAACTGCGACAAGGTCCCCCCCGATGCGCATTTGAGGTGGAGACGGTCGGTCTCTCCCGCGCGGCCTCCCCGGCACGCTGGCAAGTGAGCGTCAGCTCCGTGCTGGATGAGGAGGGCACCTTCAGCGGCATCTTCCTCGTGATGAGGGAGTCCGTACAGACAAGCACCCACCTCGACGCACCCGCGTCCCCCGGCCTGCAGGAGATGACCCACCTTCATGCACTGCGTCTCTATCAGGCCGAAGCCCGCTTGCAGCACCTCTCCTATTACGATCCTCTCACCGATCTCGGCAATCGCCATCTGCTGCAAGAGCGCCTCACCCTGGAGATAGAGACGGCCAGGGTGAACCGCCACGTCCTGGCGCTGCTGTTCATCGATCTCGACGGCTTCAAGCTCATCAACGACAACCTGGGGCACAGTGCCGGCGATCTGCTGCTCAAGCTGTCGGCAGACCGCATTCGCCACTGCCTGCGCCCCGGAGACATCGCCATCCGGCTGGGGGCAGACGAATTTCTGGTGTTGCTGCCCGCCATCAGAGACACCCAGGATCTGCTGGGTCTCATCGAGGGGTTGCAACGCAGGCTGCACGATCCCGCCGACATCGGCCAGGAGCGGGTGAGGCTCTCCGCCAGCATCGGCGTCTCCCTCTATCCGGAGCATGGCCAGACCCCGGACAGCCTTATCAGCGCGGCGGACAACGCCATGCATGAAGCCAAGCGCCGTGGCCGCAACGGCTATCTGTTCCACTCCCCCGACATGACGGCACAGACCAGGGAGCGGATGCTGCTGGAGCAGGGACTGCTCAAGGCCATTGAGCAGCAAGAGTTTCGCCTGCTCTACCAACCCATGACGGATCTGGCGGATGGTCATCTCAGCGGCCTGGAGGCCCTGATCCGCTGGCAGCATCCCAGCCTTGGCATGATATCCCCGGACCGTTTCATTCCGGTGGCAGAGGAGTGCGGTCTCATCGAACCACTGGGCGAATGGGTGATGCGCACCGCCTGCCGGCAAGGGCAGCAGTGGCTAACCGAAGGGCTCGCCGTGCCCCGGCTCTCGGTCAATGTGTCGGTCAGGGAGATGCGCTCCCACGACTACGTGGAGCGGGTGACAGCCATTCTGGCCGAGACCGGTTTTCCTGCCGAGCGGCTGGAGATCGAGGTGACCGAGAGCATCATCCAGAGCGTGGATCACAGTCTGCGGCTCTTCACCCGTCTCAAGGCGCTGGGGGTACAGATCGCCATCGACGACTTCGGCACCGGTTTCTCCTCCCTGAGCCTGCTCAGGAGCCTGCCCATCGATCGCATCAAGATAGACAGGGCCTTCGTCCAGGCGTTGCCCGACGACAAGCACAGCCGCGAGCTGTGCCGTACCATAGTCCAACTGGCCAGCTCCCTCGGCATGGCCGTCACGGCGGAAGGGATAGAAACCCAGCCTCAGCGCCAGTTCCTGCAATCCCTGCGTTGCGAAGAGGGACAGGGCTACCTGTTCAGCCATCCCCTGCCAGAACCCAGCCTGCCTCCCCTGCTCCCCCTCCGCCATTGAGCCTTGGCCGCGCCACCACGCAAGCAAAGAAGGGAGCCCATGGCTCCCTTCTTTGCCCTCAACGTGTCTTCTCACCTGCTAACTTCGTCGCTATCCAAAAGTCTAATTGCCCTCGGGAACCAAAGGTATAAGTTGTTACTCAATCATTAAGAAAATGTATTCACAGGAGTGAGAGATGAGCGAGAGCAAGGTCTACCCGGTCAAGGCCCACATCGGCAACGGCGCCCTGCTGGACAAGGAAGGTTATGAAGCCATGTATCAAGCGTCGGTGCAGGATCCGGACGCCTTCTGGGGGGAGCAGGGCAAGATCCTTGACTGGATGACCCCCTACACCCGCGTCAAGAACACCTCCTACGATCCGGGCCACGTCTCCATCAAGTGGTATGAGGATGGTCTGCTCAACGTCTCGGCCAACTGCCTGGATCGTCATCTGAGCGAGCGCGGCGACAAGGTCGCCATCATCTGGGAAGGGGACAACCCAGCTGAAGATCGCAAGATCACCTATCGCGAACTGCACGCCGAAGTGTGCAAGTTTGCCAACGTGCTCAAAGCCCAGGGGGTCAAGCGTGGCCACATGGTCTGCCTTTATATGCCCATGGTGCCGGAGGCGGCCATCGCCATGCTGGCCTGTACCCGCATCGGGGCCGTGCACAGCATCGTCTTCGGCGGCTTCTCGCCGGAGGCGCTCTCGGGCCGCATCATCGACTCCGGCGCCTCCGTCGTCATCACCGCCGATGAGGGGTTGCGAGGCGGTCGCCCCATCCCCCTCAAGAAGAACGTGGATGAGGCCCTTACCCACCCGGATACCAAGGTCAGCAAGGTGATCGTCCTCAAGCGCACCGGTGGCAACGTGGCCTGGCACGAGCACAGAGACATCTGGTGGCATGATGCGGTCAACGCCGCCAGCCCGGATTGTCCGCCCGAAGCCATGGGCGCCGAAGATCCCCTGTTCGTGCTCTACACCTCCGGCTCCACCGGCAAGCCCAAGGGTGTGCTGCACACCACGGGCGGCTATCTGGTCTATGCCGCCCTCACCTTCAAATACGTGTTCGACTACCACGAAGAGGACATCTACTGGTGTACCGCCGACGTGGGTTGGGTCACCGGTCACTCCTATCTGGTCTACGGGCCGCTGGCCAACGGCGCCACCACCGTCATGTTCGAAGGGGTGCCCAATTACCCGGCCACCAACCGCATGAGTCAGGTGGTGGACAAACACCAGGTCACCATCCTCTATACCGCCCCCACCGCCATTCGCGCACTGATGGCCAAGGGCAAGGAGGCTGTCGAAGGCACTTCCCGCACCAGCCTGCGCATCATGGGGTCGGTGGGTGAACCCATCAACCCGGAAGCCTGGGAGTGGTACTACCGCACCATCGGCGACGAGCGCTGCCCCATCGTCGACACCTGGTGGCAGACCGAGACCGGCGGCATCCTCATCACTCCGCTGCCCGGCGTCACCGCGCTCAAGCCCGGCTCGGCCACTCGTCCCTTCTTCGGAGTACAGCCTGCTCTGGTGGACAACCTGGGTGAGCCACTGGAAGGCGCCACCGAGGGCAACCTGGTGATCACCGACTCCTGGCCCGGCCAGATGCGTACCGTGTTCGGCGATCACGAGCGCTTCGAGCAGACCTACTTCTCCACCTTCCCGGGTCGCTACTTCACCGGCGACGGTGCCCGTCGCGACGAGGACGGCTACTACTGGATCACCGGCCGGGTGGATGATGTACTCAACGTCTCCGGCCACCGCATGGGCACCGCCGAAATCGAGTCCGCTCTGGTGGCCCATCCGAAGATCGCCGAAGCGGCGGTGGTGGGCGTTCCCCACGAGATCAAGGGACAGGGCATCTACGCCTATGTCACCCTGATCGCCGGGGAAGAGCCGAGCCGCGAGCTGCACAAGGAAGTGAAGGAGTGGGTGCGCAAGGAGATTGGCGCCATCGCGACCCCGGACGTGATCCACTGGGCAGAAGGGCTGCCCAAGACCCGTTCCGGCAAGATCATGCGGCGCATATTGCGCAAGATCGCCACCGGCGAAACCGACAGCCTGGGGGATATCTCCACCCTGGCGGATCCGGGGGTCGTGGACAAGCTGATCCGCGAGAAGTCGGAAGCGGCGTGAGTCTCTTCCCCACGTCAACAGAGCCGGCCACGTGCCGGCTTTGTTGTCTTCGGGATCCGGACAGAGCAGAGTTCGGTGGCAGGCAGGGCTTGCGGGCAAACCAGGCCAATAAATAGCCAGATGTAGAGATTAGACCAGTAAAATGCTGCTAATTTTCACGAAATCAATATAATTGCGAAATCTGTGTGTCAGGGCACACCGATTTGTGCAAAAATTGGCTAGATTTTTGGTAGTCCAAAGATAGCTGATAGATAGCAGCATAATCATCGAGGATGTACTCAATATGTCGCAACATCACCGAATCCTCCTGCTTAACGGCCCCAATCTGAATCTGCTGGGCAAGCGGGAACCGGGAATCTACGGCAGCAAGACGCTCGATGAGATCGTCGCCGATCTGACGCGCAGCGCCAGCGAACTCGGTGTCACCCTGGAACATCTGCAATCCAATGCCGAGCACGAGCTGATCGGCCGAATCCATCAGGCCATGGGCCAGGTGGATTTCATCATCATCAATCCCGCCGCCTTCACCCATACCAGCGTTGCCCTGCGCGATGCCCTGCTGGGTGTGGCCATCCCCTTTATCGAGGTTCACCTGTCAAACGTTCATGCCAGGGAGCCCTTCCGTCATCACTCCTATCTGTCTGATGTCGCCAAGGGGGTGATCTGCGGGTTGGGTGCCGATGGTTACCAATTCGCTTTAACCGCGGCCGTGCATCAGTTGCGCGCGGCTTGATAATCACTGATCAGATAAAGAAGAAAGAGAATGCTAATGGATATCCGCAAAATCAAGAAGCTGATTGAACTGGTTGAAGAGTCCGGCATCGCCGAGCTGGAAATCTCCGAAGGGGAAGAGTCCGTTCGCATCAGCCGTAATTTCTCCGGCCAGGTTAGCGTTGCCCCGCAGATGATCATGCCCCAGGCCGCAGCTCAGGTTGCCGCACCGGTTGCCGCTGCTCCGGCAGCAGCCGCTGCACCTGCTGCCGATGCCGCCCCGAGCGGTCATCTGATGCGCTCCCCCATGGTGGGCTCCTTCTACCGCTCCTCCAGCCCGGAAGCCAAGCCGTTCGTGGAAGTCGGTCAGCACGTCAATGTCGGCGACACCCTGTGCATCGTCGAAGCCATGAAAATGATGAACCAAATCGAGTCTGACAAGGCCGGCGTGATCAAAGCGATCCTGGTTGAAAATGGTCAGGCCGTCGAGTTTGACGAGCCGCTGTTCATCATCGAATAAGGGAAAATGCCACCCATGTTGGACAAAGTAGTCATCGCCAACCGCGGTGAAATTGCCCTGCGGATCCTGCGCGCCTGCAAAGAGCTCGGGATCAAGACAGTGGCCGTTCACTCCACTGCCGATCGGGAGCTCAAGCATGTGCTCCTGGCGGACGAAACCATCTGCATCGGCAAACCTGCCAGCGGTGAGTCCTACCTCAATGTGCCGGCCATCATCGCCGCCGCCGAGGTGACCGGTGCCGTCGCCATCCACCCGGGCTACGGCTTCCTCTCCGAGAATGCCGACTTCGCCGAAGTGGTCGAGAAATCCGGCTTCATCTTCATCGGCCCGCGCGCCGAGACCATTCGCCTGATGGGTGACAAGGTCTCCGCCATCGAGGCGATGAAGAAGGCGGGCGTGCCCTGCGTACCCGGCTCCGACGGCCCGGTGGACAACGATGCCAAGCGCAACGCCGCCATCGCCAAGCGGATCGGGTATCCGGTGATCATCAAGGCCGCCGGTGGCGGTGGTGGTCGCGGCATGCGCGTGGTGCGCAACGAGGCCGAACTGGCCTCCGCCATCGCGCTGACCAAATCCGAAGCGGGCCAGTTCTTCAAGAACGACATGGTCTACATGGAGAAGTACCTGGAGAACCCGCGCCACATCGAGATCCAGGTGCTGGCTGACGGTCAGGGTACCGCCCTCTATCTGGGTGAGCGGGACTGCTCCATGCAGCGCCGTCACCAGAAGGTCGTGGAAGAGGCGCCGGCCCCCGGCATCACCGAGGAGATGCGCAAGTTCATCGGTGAGCGCTGTGTGCGCGCCTGTCTCGAGATCGGCTACCGCGGTGCGGGTACCTTCGAGTTCCTGTACGAGAACGGCGAGTTCTATTTCATCGAGATGAACACCCGTATCCAGGTGGAACATCCGGTCACCGAGATGGTCACCGGCGTCGACCTCATCAAGGAGCAGCTGCGCATTGCCGCCGGTCAGCCCCTGTCGATCACCCAGCAGGACATCCGCATCCGTGGCCATGCCATCGAGTGCCGGATCAATGCCGAAGATCCGGCCACCTTCCTGCCCTCTCCTGGTCTCATCCAGCGCTTCCACGCGCCGGGCGGCCTGGGCGTGCGCTGGGAATCCCACATCTATGCGGGTTACAAGGTCCCCCCCTACTACGATTCCATGATCGGCAAGCTGATCTGCTACGGGGAGAACCGCGACGTGGCCATCGCCCGCATGCGCCACTCCCTCGACGAGCTGGTGGTGGAAGGGATCAAGACCAACATCGCCCTGCAAAAAGAGATCATGAAGGACGAAAACTTCCAGCACGGTGGCACTAACATCCACTACCTGCACAAGAAGTTGGGTCTGTAATGGCTTGAGGCCCGACCCATTGAGCAAGGTGGCCGCATGAGCAGCCACTACCTGCACAAGAAGCCGGGTCTGTAATGGCTTGAGGCCCGACCCATTGAGCACGGTGGCAGCACAGAGCGGCCACCACCTGCACAAGAAGTCGGGTCTGCAAAGACCCCTTTCATCGGGAAATTGCGCGATCCACCCGGATCGCCAACGTAAAAAAGGGCCATGGCGACATGGCCCTTTTTTGTTATTCTTGCGCCCCGCTCACTCGTCGGAGGCCACAGTGAACCGTTTCGCACTCGCCCGTCGGGAAGCAGCCTTCTGCCTGCTGCTGACCCTGCTCTACTTTGTCGCCTGGTATGGCTCGGCGTATTTCATCCCCGAGGATCTCGAGCTGTGGGACCTGCCTCTCTGGTTCCTGCTCAGTTGCATCCTGATGCCCCTGCTGTTCATCGGCCTCTGCGCCCTCATGGTGGATCGCCTGTTCGTCGATATTCCCCTGGATAGCGAGGTACCACCCCATGAATCTTGAGCTGATGCTGCCGCTCTGCATCTACCTGGTGCTGGTACTGGGGGTCGGTTTCTGGGCCAGTCGCCACCGGACCGGCGGCAACTTCATGCAGGAGTACTTCATCGGCAACCGCAGCATGGGGGGGCTGGTGCTCGCCATGACCCTGGTGGCCACTTATACCTCTGCATCGTCCTTCATCGGCGGGCCGGGTGCCGCCTACAAGGTCGGCCTCGGCTGGGTGTTGCTGGCGATGATCCAGCTGCCCACCGTCTGGCTCACCCTGGGGGTGCTTGGCAAGAAGTTCGCCATCATCGCCCGCCGGGTCAACGCGGTGACCATCAACGACATGCTGTGGGCCCGCTACCAGAGCAGGGCGGTGGTCGTGCTGGGTTCGGTCACCATCATCCTCGCCTTCATCGCCACCATGGTGGTGCAGTTCATCGGCGGCGCCCGCCTGCTGGAAACGGCGACCGGCCTCAGCTATCAGCAGGGGCTCTTCCTGTTTGCCAGTTGCGTGCTGCTCTACACGGTGATCGGCGGCTTTCGCGCCGTGGTGATGACGGATGCCCTGCAGGGCATCGTCATGCTCATCGGCACTGGCGCCCTGCTGGCGGGCATCCTCATCGCCGGTGACGGGTTGCCGAATCTTGTCCACCAGCTCAAGGAGATAGATCCCAAGCTGGTGAGCCCCCAGGGGGCCGGCGACATGCTGACCCAGCCCTTCATGCTGAGCTTCTGGGTGCTGGTCTGCATCGGGGTGGTGGGCTTGCCCCACTCGGCGCTGCGCTGCTTTGGCTACCGGGACAGCAAAGCGCTGCACCGGGGCATCCTCATCGGCACCATCGTCTGCGCCCTGCTGATGTTCGGCATGCACCTGGCCGGGGCACTGGGCCGCGCCATCCTGCCCGGCATGGACAGCCCGGACAAGATCATGCCCTCCCTGATGATGGAGGTGCTCCCCCCCTGGCTGGCCGGGGTCTTCCTGGCGGCCCCCATGGCGGCCATCATGTCTACTATCGACTCCCAGCTGATCCAGGCCTCCGCCACCCTGGTGAAAGATCTCTACCTCAATTACCTCAACCCCAGGCAGGAGAAGCTGGAGGTCCGGGTGCCGCGCCTCTCCCTGCTCTGCACCCTGATCCTGGGTACCCTGGTGCTGCTGGCGGCGCTCCAGCCCCCCGAGATGATCATCTGGCTCAACCTGCTCGCCTTCGGCGGCCTGCAGGCGGTCTTCCTCTGGCCCCTGGTGCTCGGCCTCTACTGGTCCAGGGCCAACGGCCCGGGAGCCCTGGCCAGCATGGTCTGCGGCATCCTCTGTTACGGTACCTTGAGCCAGTGGGGGATCAAGGTGGCCGGTCTGCACGCCATCGTCCCGAGCCTGGCCCTTGGCCTGGCGGCCTTTGTCCTGGTCAGCCTGCTCACTCCTGCCCCGGATCAGCGTGTCCGTCGATTGTTTGATCAAAATTAAGAAAAGGATCAATAAAGGAAGGCTCGCCTATTCCCAAATGGGGGCTCACGGGTAAAATGTGCGCCACGTCACAAATACCGTGCCCCCATGCCAGTCCAGAACGCCAGAAAGATCCTGACCCAGTCCCTGCAGCGCCTCGGCTATGCCCTGTTGCTGCCCGTCTCCATCCTGCCCCTGGCCGCCCTGCTCCACCGGCTCGGCCAACCGGACGTGCTGGATCTCGCCGTGCTCTCCCTCGCCGGTCGCGCCCTCTTCAGCCAGATGCCGCTCATCTATGCGGTGGCCATCGCCTTCGGGTTGAGTCGCCAGGGGCAAGGAGCCCAGGCGCTCGCCGGTGCGGTCAACTTCCTGCTGCTGAGCTCGGCGCTGGGCACCCTGGTGCCCGGGCTGCATGCGGACATGATCTGCGGCCTGCTGGCCGGGCTGGTCACCGCCATGGTCTGCTCCCGGTCCCGCGCTCTGCGGCTGCCGGGCTGGTTGCGCCCCCTGCAGGAAGATCTGCCGGGCATGCTGCTCTCGGCGCTGGCCTGCCTGCTGCTGGTGATCCCCCTCTCCATCCTCTGGCCGCTGCTGGAACAGGGGCTCACCCTGCTCGCCTCCGATCTGCTCACCACGCCATTTGGCGCCTTCTGCTACGGCGTGCTGAACCGACTGCTGATCCCCCTCGGCCTGCACCAGGTGCTGGGCAGCCTCATCGGGCTCGGGGAGAGCAACCTGCAAGCCCTCTCGACCGCCCAGCCGCTGCATGAAGGCTATGTGGCCGGGCTCTATCCGGTCATCATGTTCGGCCTGCCCGGTGCCTGTTTTGCCATCTGGATCCATCGCCAGCGGATGCAGCAACTGCCCCAGGGAGGGTTGCTGCTCACCCTGGCGCTCACCTCGGCACTGGTGGGCATCACGGAGCCCATCGAGTTTCTGTTTGCCTTCACCGCACCCTGGCTGTTTCTGGCCCATGCCCTGCTGACCGGGCTGTCGCTGGCCATCTGCAGCGGGCTCGACATCCAGGTGGGCAGCTACTTTTCCGCCGGATTGCTGGACCTGGTGCTGAGCTACCACGCCGGTCTGCACAGCTTCTGGCTCATCCCCCTGGGCATCCTCTTCTTCGTCGTCTATGCCCTGCTCTTCTCCCGGCTGCTGGAACACGCTCCCCTCAGTCTGCCGGGCAAGCCCATCGCCGAGGATCTCTCCCGGCTCGCGACCGTGGCCCCCACCGATCCCCAGATGCTGGCTATCCAGTACCTCAAGATGCTGGGGGGCATGGACAACCTGCAGGCCATGAGCGTCTGCCTGACCCGCCTCAGCCTGCGGGTTCGCGACATGGCCCTGGTGGATCAATCCTGCCTGGCCAGACTGGGCTGCCTCTCCTGGGTCGTGCTGAACGAACATCAGCTGGTGCTGGTGCTCGGCCCCCATGCCGGCCTCATCGAAGGGCAGATCCGCATGCTGGCGGAACGCCAGTCGGTCCCGCTCGGTCTCGAACCGGCTCAGGCTCCCCTTGGCCAGCACCAGTGATCAGGCGAAGGGAAGACGCTCGGCCACGAAGTCCATCAGGCTGCGAAGGGCGGGGGCCAGGTGTTCCCGGCTCGGGTAGATGAGATAGAAGGGGTTCACCGGGACCAGGAGATCCGGCAGCACCTTGAGCAGTCGCCCCGCCGCCAGATCGTCGCCGCAGACATGGGCCGGCAGCAGGGCAATCCCCCCGTCATGGAGTGCCAGCTCCCGCAGCGCCAGCAGGCTGTTGCTCTGGCAGGCCCCGCGAGGGCGCCAGCCCCCCTCCTGCAATGGCCACACCGGCAAGGAGCCATGTACCAGGCAGGCGTGTCCGGCCAGCTCTGAGAGCTGGAGCGGCGTCCCGTTGGCAGCCAGGTAACCGGGAGATGCCACCAGATGGCGCGCCACCTGGCCGATGCGCCGGCAGATGAGGCTGGAATCTTTCAGCGGCGCCGCCCGCAGCGCCAGATCGTAACCTTCCCCCACCAGATCAAGCTGTTCATCGCAAAGGGTCAGCTCCAGCACCACCTCGGGGTAGAGGGCGCGAAATTCGGCCAGTATCCGGCCAAGCAGCAAGGTTCCCGTGGCTTCGGGAGCAGTGATCCGCACCCGCCCTCCAGGAGCCGCGCGCAACCGCGCCATCGCCAGGTTGGCACTACGCGCCAGTGCCAGCAGCTCCTGACAATGGGTCACATAGACCTCCCCCTGGGGCGTCAGGCTGAGCCTGCGGGTGGTGCGTTGCAGCAACCTCACCCCGAGCCGGGATTCGAGGCGCGAGATCTTCTGGCTCACCGAGGACTTGGGCATGCCGAGCACCTCGGCCGCCCCGGTGAAGCTCCCCTGCTCCACCACGGTGGCGAACAGCCCCATCAACTCCAGTTCGACATTGTTCATTTATTCAAACAGTCTTTACCAATTACCCATCTTAATCTTGATAATTATCCAGACTAGAGTGAGTGGCAATCCCGAACACTGCTATTTGAAAGGAAAAGCCATGAAAGCCATCGCCCTGACTCACTATCTGCCAAGCAACCACCCCCACTGCTTCATCGAGAGCGATCTGCCCGATCCGACACCGGGCCCGCGGGATCTGCTGGTACGGGTCAACGCCACCTCCATCAATCCGGTCGACACCAAGGTACGCGCCCCCAAGGACAAGGTCGAAAGCAGCCCCCGCGTACTGGGCTGGGACGCCGTGGGCGAGGTGATCGCCGTCGGTAGCGACGTCACCCTGTTCAAGGCCGGTGACAGGGTCTGGTATGCCGGCGACATCAGCCGCCCGGGCAGCAACAGCGCCCTGCAACTGGTGGACGAGCGCATCGCCGCCATCGCCCCAGTCACCCTGACCGATCTGGAAGCCGCCGCCCTGCCGCTCACCGCCATCACCGCCTGGGAAACCCTGTTCGAGCGCATGAGCCTCACCCGCGAAAGCACCGGGCGACTGCTGATTATCGGGGGCGCCGGCGGAGTCGGTTCCATCGCCATCCAGCTCGCCCGCCAGCTCACCGGCATGGAGGTGATCGCCACCGCATCGCGCCCCGAAACACGGGAGTGGTGCCTGGACATGGGGGCCCACCAGGTGGTGAGCCATCACCATCTGCAGGCGGAGCTCAAGGCTCTCGGCATCAACGAGGCGGATGCCATCTTCTGCACCAACGCCACCGAGCAGCACTGGAACACCATGGCCAGCCTCATCCGTCCGTTTGGCCACATCTGCACCATCGCCGAGTCCAGTGACCCCTGGGATCTGGGTCTGCTCAAACCCAAGAGCGTCACCTTCAGCCAGGAGTTCATGTTTACCCGCTCCCTGTTCCAGACCCCGGACATGATAGAGCAGCACAACCTGCTCGGCCGGGTCGCGGCCCTGATCGATGAAGGGGTGCTCAAGACCACCCTCAGCAAGGTGGTGCCCGAACTGACGCCCCTCACCCTGGCCCGGGCTCATGCCGAGCTGGAAGCGGGTCGCATGGTGGGCAAGCTGGTGATCGACATGAGCGGCTTCCATCGCTGAGGCACAGCCCAAGCGGGCCTTACCGTCCAGCCTATTCCCTTGTAGGTAAATAAATGCACCATCATGGGGTGAAATCACCAGTGACAAGCCCCAAGAGTGCACAGCCCCGCAGGTGACCTTTGTCCCTGACGGGGCATCTCCCCCGAAAAAACCATAAAAAAGAGGCCATCCCGTCGGGATGGCCCTAAAAACCTGAACGTTGGGGTAACAATCACACACATATCCTTATGCAGGACATCTGTAACTTTGCAGATAGCGTGCCAATCTCTGCCTTTCCCTCCCAATTAACCGCTTTTCAGCGCACCGGCATAAAAAAAGCCACCCGAAGGTGGCTGAAAAAAGATGACGGAACTTCATAGAGCAAAGCATTCAGCGGGAACAAGTTGCTTCCCGTCACCCATGAAGGAATACATTAACCGTGCCAACTTGGCAGAGTTACCTCCCTTCCCCATGAGGCCATGGTCAAACCACGACAGCACGGGCCCATGATGATAGAATCCCGCGGTTTCACATTTATGAAGAGCCGACGCCATGCCCTGGATACAAATTCGAATCAACGCCACTGCCAAGACCGCAGACAAGGTGAGCAACATGCTGCTGGGGCGTGGGGCCCAGGCGGTGACCTTTATGGATGCCAAGGATGTGCCCGTCTATGAGCCCATGCCCGGTGAAACCCCGCTCTGGGGCGAGACCGAAGTAATGGGACTGTTCGATGCCGAAACCGATCCGGCTCCCACCATCGCCTTCTTCCAGCAGATCTTCGGCGAAGACGTGGGCTACAAGGTCGAACAGCTGGAAGACAAGGACTGGGTGCGCGAGTGGATGGATCACTTCCACCCCATGCAGTTCGGCGAGCGGCTCTGGATCTGCCCGAGCTGGCGCGACGTGCCGAACCCCGATGCGGTCAACGTCATGCTGGACCCGGGCCTGGCCTTCGGCACCGGTACCCACCCCACCACGGCGCTCTGCCTGCAGTGGCTGGACGGGCTGGATCTGGCCGGCAAAACCGTGGTCGACTTTGGTTGCGGCTCCGGCATCCTCGGCATCGCCGCCCTGAAACTGGGGGCTGCCCGGGTCATCGGCATCGACATAGATCCGCAAGCCATCCAGGCCAGCCGTGACAACGCCGAGCGAAATGGCGTAGCCGACCAGATTGAACTCTACCTGCCGGCGGATCAGCCGCAAGACGTCGAAGCGGACGTGGTGGTCGCCAACATCCTGGCCGGCCCGCTGCGGGAACTCGCCCCCCTCATCGCCGGTCACGGCAAGGCGGGCAGCCTGATGGCCCTCTCAGGCGTGCTGGAAAGCCAGGCGCCAGAGCTGGAGACCATCTATGGCCAGTGGTTCGAAATGGACCCGACTGCGGTGAAGGAAGAGTGGTGCCGCCTCTCCGGCCGCAAATTCGGCTGATAAACAACAAGCCACGGTGGCTGGCCGCACACTCGGCTGATAAGCAACAAGCCACGGTGGCTGCCAACCCATCAGCCACACACTCGGCTGATAAGCAACAGGCCACGGCAGTTGCCAACCCATCAGCCGCACACTCGGCTGACAAGCAACAGGCCACAGCGGCAACACTTAGGTCGCTGAACGGCAAGGGCACCCCAGGGTGCCCTTGCCATTTCCGGACGCCCATTCTCCTTCTGCCCACTCTGGGGAGAGCCTCACGCTTCTCTGCCTCCCGATGGCTTATCCTCTCTTCCTCCACCCCATCGAGGCCCAGTCATGACCGAATACGAGAAGATGATCGCCAGCCAGCCCTACAACTGCATGGCGCCAGAGCTGGATCTGTTGCGCCGGGAGACGGCCCGCCTGTACCGCCGCTTCAATCGCAGCGACGAGGAGGATGAACAGCTGGCGCTGCTGCAGCAGATCGTCGGCGACCTGGCACAGGGTGCCTTCATCTGCCCGCCCCTCTACTGCACCTATGGCCGCCACATCCACCTTGGCAAGGGCAGCTACATCAACATGGGGGCCACCCTGCTGGACAATGCCCCCATTCACATCGGTGCCGAGGTGATGATTGGGCCGAACGTGCAGATCTACACCGCCGCCCATGCGCTGGACGCCGATGAGCGTATTCAGGGGGTTGAGACGGCGCTGCCGGTCACCATCGAAGACAGGGTCTGGATTGGCGGCGGCGCCATCCTGCTTCCCGGCGTCACCATAGGGCGGGAAGCCGTCGTGGGTGCGGGCTCGGTCGTGACAAGAGATGTACCGGCCGGTGCCAGGGTGGCAGGCAACCCGGCACGGCTGCTGCCAGTCAAAAGTTGAGCGGAAGGCCCGAGGCTCGCTCAGGCGCTTTCCAGCAAGCGGTCGATACAGTGCACCACCTGCATGCTGGCGTTTTCCATGGTCTTGAGCTGCTCGACCATCCCTTTGATATCGCCCTGCTCGCGCGCGTGCAGGGCGGCCTTGCCGCTCTCGTGGACCCGCTTGTGGGGCCCGTCCAGTTCACGAAAGCCCGGCTTGTGGGCGAAGAGCTCCGCACCCTGCCCCTCGAAATACCATTTACCCAGCCTACACTGAGCGTGGTCGCTCACCGGCTCGTGAAAATGCTGCTGATCGATGAGCCGATAGATGGTGTTCTTCCAGACGGCGTGATCCAGCTTGGTGGTATTGAGGAAGGAGGTGGAGGCCGCACTGTGGATCACCTGCTGCATCCGGCCTGATTGTGCCAGCACCTGGGTCACCACCACATCGATCTGGGAGGAGGAGGTCGCCACCTCGGCGGCACTGGCCTGGTTGTCATCGATGATGGACTTGATCTCCTGCGCCTGGGCCACTATCTGTCTGACCAGCACCTCGATCTGGCTGCTGGCCTCATGGGCCTTGCTCGCCAGCTGACGCACCTCATCGGCGACCACGGCGAATCCACGGCCAGCCTCACCGGCCCTGGCCGCCTCGATGGCCGCATTGAGTGCCAGCAGGTTGGTCTGATCCGAAATGCCCTGGATGGCGGTCACGAACTGGTTGATGGCGGATGTGCTGGCATCGAGCTGATGGACGGCTGCGAGGCTGCGAGCCGCCTCATCCGTGATGGCATGGGCGCGATCGGAGAGACGGGTGATGGCGCCCCGGGTCTGGGCAAAGAGCTGATCCAGCTCGCAGAGCGCGCCCTTTTCCGCCATCAGGTGCTCGGCACTGCCAGCCAGCGCTTCCCGCACGCTCTGCAGCATCTCACCTCCCTGGTTCTGGCAGGAGATCACCTGATTGAAGAGATCGCCACGTTCCCGGCTGGTGCGCTGCATGTGCTCGTATTCACCGATGGTGGCACGCAATTCGGCCAGCTCGCGCTGGTGCTGCTGCTCTTTGAGAAGCATCGCCTCCCTGAGCTGTTGATTCTCTTTTTCAAGCTTGCGGTTGAACCACATATGGCCTCCGGATGGCAAAGGTGCGGACAGTCGACGTCGAAGGGAAGCCTCTGGCTCTCTTGTCTCTGCCGATGCTGGCGGATCCCGGGCCGGATTTCACCTGCAAATGCAGGATATTTGACCCTGACCCTGATTCCAATCGAGGCCACATCAATGACTGTGCAAAAGATCGCCACAAAGGGGCCGGGTGAGGTAGAGAAGAGGCAGAGGAGAGGCAGAGGAGAAAGAACGTTGACGTGCCAGCCCTACAAAAAATGAAGCCCAATGTCATCAAGACGTTGGGCTCTAAAAAGGTGCTACGGAATTGCGACTCTCATCGCAGAAAATTAGAAGGGGTCACCTTCTAAACTGGCAGTGGGATAATAACGTGGCGCAAACGTTTTACATAGCGTAATAAACCAGGAGTGAGAAGAATCTCTCACAATTCAAAAAATGTCCGGCCAACCCCCTTCTACCCTCTTGGCAAGTGCGCATTTATCAGTACAGCCTGACGGCTTTGTCAGAAAACAAAAAAGCCCTGAATAATCAGGGCTTTTGGCGTTCTGTGCTTCAGAAGCTGCGCACGAAGTCCTGGATGGGCAACTCGCGCAGCTTGCGGGCCTCCAGCATGGGGGTGCCAAGGTAGAGGAAGCCCACCAGTTGATCCTCCGGTGCCAGCCCCAGTGCACCATGGATCTGCTCGTCGAAGATGAACCAGCCGGAGCGCCAGATGCCGTTGAAGCCCTGGGCCTGGGCCGCCATCTGCATCGCCATCAGGGCGCAACCGGCAGAGAGCTCCTGCTCCAGTTTCGGTACCTTGGGGTGCGCCTGATAACGGGTCGCCACCGCGATCACCAGGGGAGCACGCAGTGGCGCGGCGCGGCACTTCTCGACACTGTCCGCATCCTCGCCACGGGCATGGGCGGCATCGGCCAGCAATGTCCCCAGACGCTTACGCCCCTCCCCTTCAAACAGGATGAACTGCCAGGGGGTCAGGGTGCCGTGATCCGGCGCCCGCAGCCCGGCCTTGAGGATATTTTCAAGCACTTCGCCACTCGGGGCAGGCTCGGCCAGACGACCACAGGAGTGGCGATTGAGTAACAAATGGAGGGCATCCATGGGGCAGTTCCTTGTCAAAGGCGATGATGGCGCTACCTTAGCACAGCACCAGATGAAGAAAACCCCTGAGGTTCAGGGGTTTGTCAGGATACGAAAGGGCCGGGAGGCTAGATGACGGCAGCCAGCTCCGCCCCTTGCCGGATGGCGCGTTTGGCATCCAGCTCGGCGGCCACGTCGGCACCGCCGATGATGTGCACCGGCTTGCCAGCGGCCTGCAGACCGGCCTGCAACTCCTTGAGGGGCTCCTGTCCGGCACAGATGATCACCTGATCCACCGGCAGGCACTGCTGCTGGTCGCCCACCTGGATGTGAAGCCCGGCATCGTCGATACGCAGGTACTGGACGCCGGAGAGCATCTGCACCTTGCGATTCTTGAGCACGGTGCGATGGATCCAGCCGGTGGTCTTGCCAAGGCCGTCGCCCACCTTGCTCTCCTTGCGCTGGAGCAACCAGATCTGGCGCTCGGGGGCATCGATTTCGGGGGTAGTCAGGCCGCCGCGCTCGCCGAGCTGCTTGTCGATGCCCCACTCCTTGAGCCAGTGATCGCGATGACTTGCGGCATCCGGCGATCCTCTCTTCTCCACCAGGTATTCGGCCACGTCAAAGCCGATGCCGCCGGCGCCGATCACCGCCACCTTCTCACCCACCGGCTTATGATCACGCAAGACATCGAGGTAGCTCATCACCTTGGGGTGCTCGATACCCGGAATGTTGGGAGTGCGCGGGCGGATGCCGGTGGCGAGGATCACCTCGTCAAAACCGCCGCCCAGCAGGCTCTCGGCACTCTGGCGCTGGCCAAGATAGAGCTCGACGCCGCACTTCTCCAGCCGTTTGGCGAAGTAGCGCAGGGTCTCGTGAAACTCCTCCTTGCCCGGGATCTGCTTGGCAAAGTTGAACTGGCCGCCGATTTCGCTCGCCTGATCGAACAGGCTCACCTGATGGCCCCGCTCGGCGGCGTAGCAGGCAAACGCCAGCCCCGCAGGACCCGCCCCCACCACCGCCAGCTTCTTGGGCTGGGGCACCCGGCCAAACGTCAACTCGGTCTCGAAACAGGCGCGGGGATTGACCAGGCAGGAGGCACGCTTTTGCTTGAACACGTGGTCGAGGCAGGCCTGGTTGCAGGCGATGCAGGTGTTGATCTCGTCCGCCCTGTCTTCAGCCGCCTTGATGACGAACTCGGGGTCCGCCAGGAAGGGGCGCGCCATGGAGACCATGTCCGCCTCCCCCCCCGCCAGGATGCGCTCCGCCACCTCGGGGGTGTTGATGCGGTTAGTGGTGATGAGGGGCACCTTGAGGTGCTTTTTCAGCTCGGCGGTCACCCAGCTGAAGGCACCGCGCGGCACGCTGGTGGCGATGGTGGGAATGCGCGCCTCGTGCCAGCCGATACCGGTGTTGATGAGGGTGACCCCCACCTGCTCCAGTGCCCGGCCAAGGGCGATCACTTCCTCAAGGGAGGAGCCCTGCTCCACCAGATCCAGCATGGAGAGGCGGAAGATGATGATGAAATCCGTGCCCACCCGCTCCCGCATGGCGCGGACAATCTCCACCGGGAAGCGCATGCGGTTTTCGCTGCTGCCGCCCCAGCCATCGGTGCGCTTGTTGGTGCGTTCGCAGATGAACTGGTTGATGAGATAGCCTTCCGACCCCATCACCTCGACCCCGTCATAACCGGCCGCCTTGGCCAGCGCCGCAGTGGCGGCGAAGTCGCGAATGGTGCCGCGGATCTGCCGCTCGCTCATGGCCCGCGGCTTGAACGGGGAGATGGGAGCCTTGAGGGCGCTCGGCGCCAGGCTGAACGGATGGTAGGCGTAGCGGCCCGCATGAAGGATCTGCAGCGCTATCTTGCCCCCTTCCTGGTGCACTGCCTCGGTCACCTTGCGGTGTTTGGCTACCTGCCAGGGAAAGCTCAGCTGGGAGCCGTGGGGCACCAGCCGCCCCCGCAAATTGGGGGCGATGCCGCCGGTCACGATGAGACCGACCCCGCCACGGGCCCGCTCACCATAGAAGGCGGCCAGCTTGTCAAAGCCCCCCTTTTCCTCCTCGAGCCCGGTGTGCATGGACCCCATCAGTACGCGGTTGCGCAACTGGGTAAAACCCAGATCGAGGGGGGTCAGCAGCGTGGGATAACGGCTCATGATGCACTCCTTGTCGAGGTCGATGTGCACGGGGTCATGCTCCAGCCTTCCTGGCTGCCTCGGGTGACGGGCAGTAAAAAGAAGGGGGTGGGTGGAGATGGGGCCGGCTCATCGGGCCTTTCAGTTAATTTTTTGTTATCAAACGGGAGCTAGAGTAAAGAATCGAAAACTCTTTTTCAAACAAATGTTTGGACATTTTTTCAGCGAACAGCCGTGTTCCGAAGTGGCGGGGAGGCAGTCGACTCAAGGGGAAATGGCAATTGGCTGCGCAACTGGTTAATAATGGCTGCTCTCAACCCATTAACAGGGCGACAACGCAGCTATGTCTATTTTCAAAGGTCTGGGATGGCTCTTTCGCAGCCTCTGGCGCCTGCTCAACTTTACCCGCTTGATGCTGGTCAACCTGCTGTTTCTTCTCGTCGTGCTGGTCATTGTCTTCAGCGTCAGCCAGAGCGAGACCCCAAGCACCCCCATCGAAGGGGCGCTCACCCTCAATCTCTCCGGTGTGCTGGTAGAACAGCGCACCCAGACCGATCCCACGGTGCAACTGCTCAGGCAGATGGACAAGGGGGACGAGCAGCCAAGCGAAATCGTCCTCTCCGATCTGCTGTGGGCCATCAAGAGCGCGGGGAATGACGATCGCATCAAGGCGCTGGTGATCAAGCCCCAGGGTCTGCAAGGGGCCAGCCTCTCCAAACTGCAGGAGGTGACGGCCGCCATCGACGCCTTCAAGGAGAGCGGCAAGCCGGTCATCGCCATGGCGGACTACTACAGCCAGGGGGCCTATCTGCTCGCTGCCCACGCCGACCACGTGCTGCTCAACCAGAGTGGTGCCGTGCTGATCGAGGGGCTGGGTGTCTACCAGACCTATTTCAAGTCGGCACTGGAGAAGCTCAATATCACCCCGCACGTCTTCAAGGTCGGCACCTACAAGTCCTTCGTCGAGCCCTACACCCGGGACGAGATGTCCCCCGAGAGCAAGGAGGCGAACCAGCGCTGGCTGGATCAGCTGTGGCAATCCTATGTGGCCGACGTGGCGGAGCAGCGGGAGATCGAACCTGATGCCGTGGCACCGAACAAGGATCACTTCCTCGAACTGCTGCGCAAGGCCGGTGGCAATGCGGCCAGCTACGCCCTCGACAACGGTCTGGTGGATCAACTCGCCACCCGCGACGAAATGACCCAGGCGGTGATCAAGGAAGTGGGCGAGGCCGATGACCACGGCTGGAAGGGCGTGGGCTTGAAAGAGTATCTGGCCGCCATCCCGGAACAGTACCCCCAGAGCGGCAAGGATGAGGTAGGCCTCATCACCGCCAGCGGCGCCATCATGGATGGCGTCCAGCCTGCCGGCACCATCGGCGGCGACAGCCTTGCCGATCTGCTGGCCGAGGCCCGCCGTGACGATCAGGTGAAAGCCGTGGTGCTGCGAGTGGACAGCCCCGGCGGCAGCGCCTTCGCCGCCGAGCAGATCCGCGCCGAATTGCTGGCCCTGAAACAGGCGGGCAAGCCGGTGGTCATCTCCATGGGCAGCTACGCCGCCTCCGGTGGCTACTGGATCTCCGCCGATGCGGACAAGATCTTCGCCTCCCCCACCACCCTCACCGGTTCCATCGGGGTGTTCGGCATGTTCGCCACCATCGACAAGGCGCTCTCCCAGTACGGGGTACACACCGACGGCGTCGGCACCACCGACTTCGTGGGGGTCGGGCTGACCCGTGCCCTGCCGGATCACGTGGGTGAAGCCATTCAACTGAGCGTGGAAGACACCTATCAGCGCTTTGTCGGCCTGGTGGGCAAGGGCCGGGGCCTTAGCCCGGAAGAGGCGGAAAAAGCCGCCGAAGGCCGGGTCTGGACCGGGCAGGATGCCAAGGCACTGGGGCTGGTGGACGAGTTCGGCAATCTGGATGACGCCCTCAAGGCGGCCGCCGATCTCGCCAACCTCAAGAGCTGGCAGGTCACCCCCATCGCACCGGAAGAGTCGGCCAGGGACAAGTTCCTGCGCGAGCTGTTTGACAGCAGCGCCCAGGCGCTGGCCCCGCACCTGCAAAGCTGGCTGCCCACCGGGCTTGGCAAGGCGCTGCTGGAGATGAACCGCGGTCTGGACCCGCTGACCCGCTTCAACGATCCCCAGGGCACCTACGCCTTCTGCCCGGTCTGTCTCCCCTGACGCCGGGGACAGCCATAAAAAAACCGCCGACAGGCGGTTTTTTTATGGGGCAAGCGGCCTTGTCAGGTCAGCAAGCCGGACGCTTGCCAGCGGTGCAACTCTGCCAGCACCCGGGTCTCTCGCGCCGTCCACTGGGGACAGGGACCCGCCAGCTGGGTCTTGTTGGTCTGCAGGGCCTCGGCCAGGGGGAACCAGCCCGGCGTGAAGCCGAGGCGGATCTCGTAGGGCTGGGGGCGCGGCGCACTCCAGTCCTCCCCGACCCGGCAGAGGTAATAGGACGATCGGATGCAGTAGGCATCGTAATCCGGCTCGCGCGCGGCACGATACTCCCGGGTCTCTCCCAGCAGGGGGCCCACGGCCACCAGCTCGGCGCCACACTCTTCCCGCAGCTCCCGGGCCAAGGCCGCATCGTGCGCCTCCCCGTGCTCGATGCCGCCACCGGGGAACATGAGATCCCCGTTGACGCGGGAGTGCACCAGCAGCAGTCGATCACCACGCATCACCACGGCCCTCACCGTGGCCCGTTCAAGCACCCTGTCCTCGCCGCGGATCTGGCCGTGGACGAGGCGGATATCGAAGGGATGGGCCCACTCCCGGACCTCTGTCAGGGTCGGATTCATGGTGTGCGGTAGCTCCCCTGCCTGAGTGCGTCGACGATGGTGGCCGCCTGGTCGTCCAGCGTCTCCTGCTCCTCCTTGCCGATGGCATGGTAAATGCCGAGCCGGGTGGCGGAGACCTCGGGGCTCTCCTGGAATGACTCGCTCACCTTGCCCCACAGATAGGCCTGATCAAATCGCTTCTGCCCCATGTAGAGGGTGCTGAGGGCGGTGAGGATCCGGCTGTTGACCTTGTCCCCCTCCCGATAGAGGGAGAGCGCATGGTGCATCAGCCTGATGGCCTTCTCGGGCTCGCTCTTGGCATAGATGCCGCCGAGCGCCAGTTGCAGCTCGGGCTCCTCGAGGCTCGGCGTCCCCTCCTGCGCGAGGAAGCTGGCGCGGGCCTCGGGACTGGTGTTGTTGGTCCAGTGCCAGAGCAGCAGGTAGGGATCCTGGGAACCCCGGGTCTGCGCATCCAGTTGCTCCAGTTGACGGCCGGCGGCCAGCATCCCTTCCACTCTGGGGCTCTTCTGCTCCCTGGCCCGCTTGTACTCGATGTTGGTGGAGTGCTCGGCGCACTGCAGATAACGCTCCAGGCCGCGCATCAGCTCGTACTTGCGCCTGTCCGTCCCCTCTTCCTGGAGATAGTAACGACCGCGAATGACGTCGCTGCGCTCATAGCGACACCAGCCGTCGTCCACCAGGTCCGCGCACAGGGCGGGATATTGGGAGCAGATGTTGTGGATCCTGTCGTCGTCGCAGGCCGTCAACGTCAGGCAACAAGCGAGGGAAAGCAGTAACGGACGCTGTGAGAATAGGGTCATGGTTCACATCTGGTTGATAACAATCGCAACCCGCACCGGCCACCGCCAACTAGCAAACAGGCTACATATCCATTACAATGCGCGCGCCGTATAAGGCCGCGATTGCAGAATAATATAACGAAACCATCAGCCCTACACTGATCTGCCTTCGACGAATTTCAATTTGCCTAGGCAACTTGCTTCAACAACGTGAAATAAAAGGATCTGGTTAATGACCCACGAGCACTACTTGCAGACGTGGCAGGAGAGCCAGGAGCTCGCCGAAGCCATGCAACCCTTGATAGGTCGCCTCTACCGACAGCAAGGGATAGAGATCACCCTCTACGGACGCCCGCTGCAAAACGCCTCCACCATCGATATCCTCAAGGCCCACCGGGTCGTTCGCCGCCACCAGGGCACCCCGCTGCCCATCCAGCAAAGCTTCCCTCTCCTGCGCGCCATCGTCGCCCTGAACCCCACCGCCGCCGAAGTCGATCTCGGCAAACTGGCCGTGGGCTACTGGCAGGATCACCAGGATGAAGCCGGCATCGAGGACTATCTGCGTGCCAAGCTGGCACCAGCCCTGAACCGCAGTGCCGTGCCCGCCCCGACCGACGTGGTGCTCTACGGCTTCGGCCGCATCGGCCGCCTGCTGGCCCGTCTGCTCATCGAGCGCACCGGCGCCGCCAACTCCCTGCGCCTGCGCGCCATCGTGGTGCGCGGCGGTCGCGACGGGGATCTGGAGAAGCGTGCCAGTCTGCTGCGCCGCGATTCGGTGCACGGCCCCTTCAATGGCTCCATCGAAGTGGATAGTGATCGCAGCGCCATCATCGCCAATGGCACCTTCATCCAGGTGATCTACGCCAACAGCCCGGCCGACATCGACTACACCGCCTACGGCATCGACAATGCGCTGATCGTCGACAACACCGGCGTCTGGCGTGACGAGGCGGGCCTGTCCGAGCACCTCAAGGCCCGCGGCGCCGCCCGGGTGCTGCTGACCGCCCCCGGCAAGGGGGAGATGAAGAACGTGGTGTTCGGGGTCAACCACGAGGTGATAGGTCCGGATGACAAGATAGTCTCCGCCGCCTCCTGCACCACCAACGCCATCACCCCGGTGCTCAAGGTGATGCAGGACAAGTACGGCATCCGCCACGGCCACGTGGAGACGGTCCACTCCTATACCAACGATCAGAACCTCATCGACAACTATCACAAGGGCGAGCGCCGCGGTCGCAGCGCAGCCCTCAACATGGTGATGACCAGCACCGGCGCCGCCAAGGCGGTGGCCAAGGCGCTGCCGGAGCTCAAGGGCAAGTTGACCGGCAACGCCATCCGGGTGCCCACACCCAACGTGTCCCTGGCCATCATCAACCTGTCGCTGGAGCAGACCACCGATCGGGAGAGCCTCAACGCCTATCTGCAGCAGATGGCACTGAGCTCGGCCCTGCATCGCCAGATCGACTTCAGTGCCAGCACCGAGCTGGTCTCCTCCGACATGGTGGGCTCCCGTTTTGCGGGCATCGTCGACTCCCAGGCCACCATCGCCGAGGGGGATCACTGCGTGCTCTACGTGTGGTATGACAACGAGTTCGGGTACAGTTGTCAGGTAGTCCGGGTGATGGAGCAGATGGCTGGCGTAGTCCGCCAGGATCTACCGGTATAGTCCGACAGGATCTGCCCGCCTGAACCCGTGTTCATGGCTCAATTTTCAAGGAGAGGCCGGATGTCGTCTCAGCAAGTGACGTTTCAACAAGCGATAGCGCAGATGCCCAAAGAGGTGTACGAACGACTCAAGACTGCGGTCGAGCTCGGCAAATGGCCGGATGGCAAGCCCCTCACCGAGGAGCAGAAGGCCACCTCCCTGCAGGCCGTGATGGCCTGGCAGGCGATGCACCTTGAGAACCCCGAGCACATGAACATCGGCCGTGACGGCGAGATCGTGATGAAGAGCAAGAGCGAGCTCAAGCGTCAGTATCGCGACGAGGAAGAGATAGTGCGGGTCGACCTTAGCCACTGAGGCAGGCCGCACGTCACCTATCGCGGTAACGAAATGAAAGAGGGGAGCCATTATGGCTCCCCTCTTTTTTTCCTCTCTATGCAGGATGACTCATCCCCGGCCCTTCTCCCACCAGGGGAGAAGGGAGCTGGCACGCACCTGCGAGCAGTCAGCGTGCCACCTGCCGGCGATCTTCATGGCAAACCTCGCCACCTCGATCTATCCCCTCTCCCGCTGGGAGAGGGTTAGGGTGGGAGGGAAAGTCAGGGGGTCAGTTCACCCCGCAGGGACTGCTGCATCAGCTCGCGGATGCGCGGCGCCGGCAGATCCTGGCTCAGCAGGAAGTGCAGCTTGGTGAGCGCCGCCTCGGCGGTCATGTCAAAGCCCGAGATGACTCCCGCACGGGAGAGGGCGTTGCCGGTGGCATAACCCCCCATGTTGACCTTGCCGTGCAGGCACTGGCTCAGGTTGACGATGATGACGCCCCGGGCAGATGCCTCTGAGAGCAGCGCCAGCATGGCCGGGTTCTGGGGCGCATTGCCCACCCCGAAGGAGAGCAGGATCAGCGCACGCACCGGCTGTTGCAGGATGTTCGCTATCACCTCCGCCGATATCCCCGGGTAGAGGGTCACCACCCCGATGGGCTGGGGGGTGATGTCGTGCAGCACCAGGGGGCGATCGCACGGCACGCCCAGCTCACCTGCCTCCAGGGAGATGGCGATACCGGCATTGAGCAGGGGCGGGTAGTTGGGCGAGTCGAAGGCGTGGAAGCCGTCGGCATGCACCTTCTTGCTGCGGTTGCCGCGATAGAGCTGGTTGTTGAAGAAGAGCGTCACCTCGTGGATCGGGTAGTTGGCCGCGATATAGAGGGCGTTGAGCAGGTTCTGCTGACCGTCCGAGCGCAGCTCGGCCAGGGGGATCTGGGAGCCGGTGATGATGACCGGCTTGTGCAGATCTTCGAGCATGAAGGAGAGCGCAGACGCGGTGAACGACATGGTGTCGGTGCCGTGCAGAATGACGAAACCGTCGTACTTGTCGTAGTTGCCCTTGATATCCTCGGCGATGCGCTGCCAGTCTGCTGGCGTCATGTCGGAAGAGTCGATGAGGGGGGCATATTCGTGAATATGGTAATCGGGCATTTCCGGTCGATGGAACTCGGGCATCCGTGCCAGACAGTCCTCCATGAAGCCCGCCATCGGTACATAACCGTGGTCGGAACGCTGCATCCCTATGGTGCCGCCTGTGTAGGCAATGTAGATGGACTTCTTCACACCCTCTCCTCTCTCTGGACTGGAAACCGGCAAATCAAACAGGGCTCAACCGATACAGCCCCCGTCCTTCAGATGGTGCGGGCGGGCTCAATATCGGTCATCCGCAGACCTCTTGAGGGTCTGTGTCCTCCCGTGGGGGCGGAACCGGGCGAATTATAAAGAGTGCCGCTGCAAATGACAGCCGCAGCAGCATTGTTGCGATCCGGAGCACACTCGGCGAGGCAGTTTTAAATGCCATGTTAACACCATGTTTTAATCATTAATGTGACATATGTGGATGTACTTGGTGTTTTTTGCTAGTATCCGGCGGATTTTTCACAAATCTCATCTGGACGCCCGACGAACACGGGCTCGTGTCGACCCCCTCTTTTGCAGAGGGACGGGGCTGCGGCCCCTCTGTCACTGGCGCGTTCGCCACTCTGTTTCATCCCGGCTGGATCCGTGAGTCTTTCTCGCCAAAGACACAGCCGATCAACATGGGAGCACTGAATGCTACAACTTGATGCCTACGCCACCCTGGTCGCCGCGACCCTGGTGCTGCTGCTTGGCCGCCTGCTGGTCAACAAGATAGGACCCCTGCGCACTTTCAACATCCCCAAACCCGTGGCCGGTGGCCTGGTGGTTGCCCTGGTGCTGCTGGTGCTGCGTTCCACCCTGCAGATCGAACTGCAATTTGATACCAGCCTGCAGACGGCCCTGATGCTGACCTTCTTCGCCTCCATCGGCCTCTCCGCCGATCTGGGCAGCCTCAAGCGCGGCGGCAAGGCGGTGGCCACCTTCCTGCTGGTGGTCACCGGCCTGCTGCTGGTGCAGAACACCCTGGGGGTGGGTCTGGCCACCCTGCTGGGGCTGGATCCCCACATGGGGCTGCTGGCCGGCTCCATCACCCTCTCCGGCGGCCACGGCACCGGGGCGGCCTGGGGCTCCATCTTCACCGAGAAATACGGCGTGCAATCCGCCGCCGAGCTGGCGATTGCCTGTGCCACCTTCGGCCTGGTGCTGGGGGGCCTCATCGGCGGCCCGGTGGCCCGTTATCTGGTGAAGAAAGTGCAGGTGCCCGGTGAGGAGCACAACCGTGACGGCGCCCCCCAGGGCTTCGAGATGCCGGACATGGAGCGCCCGCTCACCACCTTCAGCCTGATCGAGACCCTGGCACTCATCGCCATCAGCCTGAAAGGGGGCGAAATGCTGGCCCTCTACCTCAAGGGCGGCGTCTTCGAGTTGCCGATCTTCGTCTGCGTGCTGTTCGTCGGCGTGCTACTGCGCAACCTGCTCACCCTGCTCAACTGGCACGAAGTGAGCGACCGTGAGGTCTCCCTGCTCGGCAACGTCAGCCTGTCGCTCTTCCTCGCCATGGCGCTGATGAGCCTCAAGCTGTGGGAGCTGGCAAGCCTGGCCCTGCCCATCTTCATCCTGCTGGCCGTACAGACGGTAGCGATGGCGCTCTACGCCATCTTCGTCACCTTCCGGGTCATGGGGCGCAACTATGATGCGGCCGTGCTGGCGGCGGGTCACTGCGGCTTCGGCCTCGGCGCCACCCCCACTGCCATTGCCAACATGCAGGCCATCACCCAGCGCTTTGGCCCCTCCCACCTGGCCTTCCTGGTGGTGCCCATGGTCGGTGCCTTCTTCATCGACATCATCAACGCCGTGGTGATCAAGCTGTTCCTGGCCCTGCCCTTCCTGTGATCCCGGACGCAGGCCCCGTATGACAGAGCCCACCTTGCGGTGGGCTCTGTCATTTCTGCTCGCCAGGAGCACTGAATCCCATCCTTCATGGGTGCCCGCTGGGAAACACCTAAACAAAAAGCCCCGCACTCGGCAGAGTGCGGGGCTTTATCATGGCGGCCTTGATCGCCGCGTGTCAGAACTTACAGGAGGATGGTCGATACCTGCTGGTTCAAATTGTGGCCTGACCTTCCTTACAAAATAAAGGTCGACACCTGCTGGTTCAGATTGCGCCCTGACCTTCCTTACAAAATAAAGGTCGACACCTGCTGGTTCAGATTGCGCCCTGACCTTCCTTACAAAATAAAGGTCGACACCTGCTGGTTCAGATTGCGCCCTGACCTTCCTTACAAAATAAAGGTCGACACCTGCTGGTTCAGATTGCGCCCTGACCTTCCTTACAAAATAAAGGTCGACACCTGCTGGTTCAGATTGGTGGCACGCCCCTTGAGGTTGTGCGCCTGATCCAGGTCGCGCATGGCGGAAGCGGTGATCTCGTCGCTCACATCCTTGATGGCGGTGGTGTTCTGGGTGATTTCACCGGTCACCTGGGTCTGCTCCTCGGCGGCGGTGGCGATCTGGCCCGCCATGTCGGAGATGAGGCTGACGGCCTGGGTGATCTCCTCCAGGGCCGCAGCGGCAGCGTCGGCATCTTTCACGCTGTTGTCCGCCAACCCCTGGCTGGTCTGCATCAGGCTCACCGCGCGGGCCGTGGTCTGTTGCAGGGTTTCGATGGTGGACTGGATCTCCTGGGTGGAATCCTGGGTACGGCGCGACAGCACCCGCACCTCGTCCGCCACCACGGCGAAACCGCGACCCTGTTCACCGGCACGGGCCGCTTCAATGGCCGCGTTCAGCGCCAGCAGGTTGGTCTGCTCGGCGATGCCCTGGATGGTGGAGAGGATGCCGGAGATGGCCTGGGCGTGACGGCTCAGCTCACCGATGACACCGGTCGCCTGCCCCACTTCCTCGGCCAGGTTGTTGATGGACTGGCGAGTCTGGTTCACCAGGATCTTGCCCTGTTCACTGCTCTGGGCGGATTGCTGGGCGGCGGCAGCGGTGTTCTCGGCGTTGCCCGCGATCTCCATGGTGGCACTCGCCATCTCGGTAACGGCAGTGGCAACCATGGTCACCTCCTGTTGCTGGCGCTGCAGCTCTTCCACCGCGGCCTGGTTGGTCACCAGACTGCGTTCGGCATCAGCGTTCAGCTCGTTGGCAAGCTGACGGATGTTGGCGATGAGCTGATGCTGGCTGCCCACGAAGCGGTTGAAGCTGCCGGCGAGCTGGCCCACTTCGTCATTGGCGTCGATCTTGATGCGCTGGGTCAGATCGCCGTTACCGTCGGCGATGCGGGCCAGGGCCTGGGACACCTTGGTGAGGGGACCGAGCAGCAGGCTGACCAGCCAGGAGATGGCGAGAATGCTGCCCACCAGCACCAACAGGGCCAGGCCGAGCTGGGTCATCAGCAGGGAGGAGAGCGGCGCCTCCAGGGTGCTCTTGTCCAGTACCAGCACCAGCTCCCAGTCGGTGTCCGGAATGTCCGTCGCCCACAGCAGCTTGTCACGCCCCTCGTTGTCGAAGAAAGCAGGCACCAGACTGTTGCTCGCCTTGCTCTGATCGATCAGGGCATTGGTCAGATCGTTGTCGATCTCGCTGGCCGGCTTCATCGCCTTGGCCGCATCCTTGTAGGCGATGACGGTGCCATCCTTGTGCATCAGGATGGCGAAGCCGTCCGCTGGCAGCTTCATCTTGGTGATGTCATCCACCAGGGAGGCAATGGAGAGATCCCCCCCCACCACGCCGCCCTGGGCAGGCTGGGCCAGGGTCACCACCAGAATGTTGTAGGCCACGTCAAGGTAGGGTTTGGTGACGATCATGCCGCCCTTGGCCATGGCTTCCTGATACCAGCCACGGGAGCGGGGATCGTAACCGTCGCGGTTGATGGAGGGGTCGGAGTCGTTCATCTTGCCGCTGCCCTCACCGAAATAGGTGAGCTGGAAACGGCCGGACACCTGGGCCTGTTGCAGGGCGTTGAGGGGCTCGGCACCGGCCTTGTTGCCAAGGGCCTGGATGACGTCACGACGGGCGGCAAGCCAGTCGCTGACGCTGGCGGCCTGCTGGCTGCCAAGGCGCTGCACCTGTTCCTGACTGCCTTGCAGCAGCATGGACTTCTGGCTGGTGTAGCTCTGCCAGGAGAGCAGCAGGATCACCAGTGACAAGGCGATGACCACAGACAACAGTATCTTCTGCTTGAGTGATAGGTTTTTCATCGTGTTTTCTTCTTGTGGGGGTCGGGAACAGGATCAATCGGGAGTGCGTGGCACTGTGTGTTGTTAGCGGCCAATCTGCGCAAAACTGAAGCGGAGAATGGCGTGAGTGACGATATTTTACGCGGAAATTTTAAAAATGCTGCGGAAAATTGGAGCAGGAAAAAGAGCGGGGCCAGCCAACCCTGTTTATTCCTTCTGCAATTGGCTAGAATATCCCGTTTTTAAATCACATCGACCCCGAGAGTTTTCACGATGTTTGAAGTCAATCCTGTATTAAACAAGCTTAAGGAGCTGTCTGAGAGGACCGAGCTGCTTAGGGGGTACCTTTGACTATGACGCCAAGAAAGAGCGTCTAGAAGAGGTCAATGCCGAGCTGGAACAGCCGGATGTCTGGAACGAACCCGAGCGCGCACAGGCGCTGGGCAAGGAGCGCGTCTCCCTGGAGAACGTCGTCAGCACCATCGATACCCTGACCCAGGGCGTCGATGACGTCGAGATGCTGGTCAGCCTGGCCGTCGAAGGCGAAGACGAAGAGACCTTCAACGAAGCCGTGGTCGAAGCGGACGAGCTGGAGGCCAAGCTGGTGGATCTCGAGTTCCGTCGCATGTTCTCCGGTCAGCACGACGGTTCCGACTGCTACATCGACATCCAGTCCGGTTCCGGTGGCACCGAGGCCCAGGACTGGGCCAACATGGTGCTGCGCATGTACCTGCGCTGGGGCGATGCCCACGGCTACAAGCCCGAGCTCATCGAATGCTCCGAGGGCGACGTGGCCGGCATCAAGTCCGCCACCATCAAGTTCACCGGCGAGTATGCCTTCGGCTGGCTGCGCACCGAGACCGGCGTGCACCGTCTGGTACGCAAGTCGCCGTTCGATTCCGGCGGCCGTCGCCACACCTCGTTCTGCTCCGTGTTCGTCTACCCCGAGATCGATGATGACATCGAGATCGAGATCAACCCGGCTGATCTTCGCATCGACGTCTACCGCGCCTCCGGTGCCGGTGGTCAGCACGTCAACCGGACCGAGTCCGCGGTGCGTATCACCCACGTGCCGACCGGCGTGGTGGTGCAGTGCCAGAACGACCGTTCCCAGCACAAGAACAAAGATCAGTGTATGAAGCAGTTGAAGGCCAAGCTCTACGAGCTGGAAATTCAAAAGCAGAACGCTGAGAAGCAAGCCCTCGAAGAGACCAAGTCCGACATCGGCTGGGGCAGCCAGATCCGCTCCTACGTACTGGATGATTCCCGTATCAAGGATCTGCGCACCGGCGTCGAAACCCGCAATACCCAATCGGTACTCGACGGCGACTTGGACAAGTTTATCGAAGCCAGCCTGAAATCAGGCCTGTAAACAGAGCAGCAGGAATCACCATGTCTGAACAAACCACCACCCCGGAAGTCGACCAGACTCTCGAACTGAACAACGAGATGCTTGAGCGTCGCTCCAAGCTGGCCGCCTTGCGCGCCCAGGGCAACCCCTTCCCCAACGACTTCCGTCGTGACAGCCTCTCCGGCGATCTGCACGCCGAATTCGGCGACAAGAGCAATGACGAGCTGGTCGCCCTGGGTAAACAGGTGAAGATTGCCGGTCGCATCATGACCCGCCGGATCATGGGCAAGGCGTCTTTCGCGACCCTGCAGGACATGGCTGGCAAGATCCAGATCTACGTGACCCGTGACGACCTGCCGGAAGGCTTCTACAACGAGCAGTTCAAGAAGTGGGATCTGGGGGACATCGTCGGTGTCGAGGGCACCCTGTTCCGCACCAACGCCGGTGAGCTCTCCGTACACGTCTCCACCATCCGCCTGCTGACCAAGGCCCTGCGCCCGCTGCCCGAGAAGCACAAGGGTCTGACCGACCAGGAAGCCCGCTGCCGCCAGCGTTACCTGGACCTGATCGCCAACGAAGAGTCCCGCAAGACCTTCGTGACCCGCACCAAGGTGGTGGCCGGCATTCGCAAGTTCCTGAATGACAAGCGCTTCATGGAAGTGGAAACCCCCATGATGCAAGTCATCCCGGGTGGCGCCTCCGCACGTCCCTTCATCACCCACCACAATGCGCTGGACATCGACATGTACCTGCGTATCGCTCCGGAACTCTATCTGAAGCGTCTGGTGGTCGGTGGTTTCGAGCGTGTCTACGAGATCAACCGCAACTTCCGCAACGAAGGCATCTCCGTTCGCCATAACCCCGAGTTCACCATGCTCGAGTTCTATATGGCCTACGCCGATTACATCGATCTGATGGATCTCACCGAAGAGATGCTGCGCACCCTGGCACAGGACATCCTGGGCGACACCAGGATCCGTTACGCCAAAGAGGGCGAAGAGGGCCTGACCATCGATTTCGGTCAGCCGTTCCAGCGCCTCTCCATGGTGGACTCCATCCTGAAGTACAACCCGGGTGTCACCCGTGACGATCTGGCCACCCTGGAGAAGGCCACCGCCGTCGCCAAGGGTCTGAAGATCGAGCTGATGAAGAGCTGGGAGCTGGGCCACGTGATCACCGCGATCTTCGAAGAGACCGTGGAACACATGCTGCTGCAACCGACCTTCATCACCGAGTACCCGGCCGCCGTCTCCCCGCTGGCCCGTCGCAACGACCAGAACCCGGACGTCACCGACCGCTTCGAGTTCTTCATCGGCGGCCGCGAGCTGGCCAACGGCTTCTCCGAGCTGAACGATGCGGAAGATCAGGCCGAGCGCTTCCAGGCCCAGGTTGACCAGAAAGCCGCAGGGGACGACGAAGCCATGTTCTACGACGCCGACTTCGTCACCGCGCTGGAACACGGTCTGCCGCCGACCGCCGGTCAAGGTATCGGCATCGACCGTCTGGTGATGCTGTTCACCAACAGCCACACCATCCGCGACGTCATTCTGTTCCCGGCCTTGCGTCCACAAAAGTAAGAGCCGCAGAAACAGGGCCGCAGCAAAACGCTGCCGTCCATGGCAATCAAAACGCCCCGCAATTGCGGGGCGTTTTTTTATGCAGAACTCACACAGTGACGAGCGGTCATCGGTCCGCTGGTACGCCAGGCGGCAGCAGCCACTCCCCCTGCCACAGGGTCAGTGCCCGGCCCGCCATCAGCACCCGCTCCTCCTGCAATTCCAGCCTGAGGTCCCCGCCCCGGGCCGAGATCTGGCGGGCCCGCAATTGCCGTTTGCCGAGCCGCTCGGCCCAGAAGGGCACCAGGGCGCAGTGGTTGGAGCCGGTCACCGGATCCTCGTCCACCCCGACCCAGGGGGCGAAATAGCGGGAGACGAAGTCATGACCCTGATCTCTCGACGGCGCAGTCACCATGATCCCCCGGCCCGGCAGCGCCCGCAGGGCGTGAAAATCGGGGGTGAGCGCGCGAACCTCTTCCTCGCTACCGAGCTCAAGCAGGAACTTGGCCCCGGCCGCCAGGGTTTGCAGCGGCTGGCAGCCGAGGGCAGCCCCATAGGCCGGATCCAGAATGAGCGGCGCCAGGGCAATGCGCGGAAAATCGAGCCAGATCCACTCCCCTTCCCGCCGGGCCACCAGCTCGCCGCTGCGGGTCGCGAAGCGGATGGGCTGATCTTCGGCCACCGCCCCCGTCTGCCACAGCACATGGGCCGCCGCCAGGGTGCCATGGCCGCACAAGTCCACCTCCACTTGCGGGGTGAACCAGCGCAACCCGTAATGCCCCTCCCCCAGTTGGGTCAGAAAGGCGCTCTCAGAGAGGTTGAACTCCGCTGCCATGGCCTGCAGCTCGGCGTCGGGCCGCGCTTCCCCCAGCACCACCACGGCGGGGTTGCCTCCGAAGGGGTGATGGCTGAAGGCGTTGACATGATAGAGACGGGACATGCTTGCTCCTTGGGGCATGAGAGATCCCCGGGACAGGGGGCTCGGCAAGGCCATTTTTATATCACGGGCCCCCCCGGGGCTGAGATGGATTTTGGCTTTATAAATTCATAAATCGCATAAAGAAGATATTTTTATTCTTTGTTGTTATTCATTACACCCCTTACCCTGACCAAAAATCAGACCATGGAAGACATGTGTGATGCCATTGACAGCCCCCACCCTGAGCCCGCTCTCTGACGAACAGCAGCGCCAGCTCAACCAAGTTCTCACCACCCTCAATACCCAGCAACTGGCCTGGGTCAGCGGTTATCTCTACGGCCTCTCCCAGGCGGGCGTCCAGCCCGTGGCGAGCGCAGGCGCAGAAGTCGCGGCTCCCGGCGGCAGCCTGACCATTCTCTACGGCTCCCAGACCGGGAATGCCAAGGGCGTGGCCAGCGCCATCAAGGCCCAGGCCGAGGCCCGCGGCCTGCCGGTGACCCTCACCTCCATGGCGGACTACAAACCCAAGCAGCTCAAGAAAGAGAGCCACCTGCTGGTGGTAGTGAGCACTTACGGGGAGGGGGAGCCCCCCGAGAGCGCCGTCGATCTGTTCGAGCAGCTTAAAAAAGGCAAGATTGGCAAACTCGAGGGCCTCAAATTTGCCGTGCTGGGGCTGGGTGACAGCTCCTATGAGTTCTTCTGCCAGACCGGCAAGGATTTCGATGGTTTCCTCGCCAAGGCAGGGGCCGAGCGCATCCATGAGCTAGCTAGCCTCGATGTGGATTATCAGGATGCCGCTAAGACCTGGGGCGAGCAGGCCGTTTCGGCGGTCGCCGCCACCCTCTCTGCCGGCGCCGCGACAGCCAGCTTGGCGGGCTCGGTGCAGGCCGCCGTCGGCCACAGCCAGTACAACAAGGAGAACCCCTTCCCCGCCAGACTCTCGGTGAACCAGAAGATCACCGGCCGCGACTCCACCAAGGACATCCGTCATATCGAGATCAACCTGGAAGAGTCCGGCATCACCTATCAACCGGGGGATGCGCTCGGCATCTGGTTCGACAACGACGCCGATCTCGTGGGGGAAGTGCTGGCCCTGGCCGGTCTCACCGGTGACGAGGCCACCCCCCATGGCAGCCTGCGCGAGGCGCTGACCCGTCACTACGAACTGACCCGGCTGCACGGGGGCCTGATCACTGGCCTCGCCGAGATCACGGACAACGCGGCGCTCAAAGATCTGGCCGGTGACAAGGCCCAGGTCAACGCCCTGGTCGCCTCTGCTCAAGTGGTGGACGTACTGAAACGCTTCCCGGCTTCCTTGAGTGCCGATCAACTGATCGCACTGCTGCGCCCCCTCACCCCCCGCCTCTACTCCATCGCCTCCGCCCAGAGCGAGGTGGAAGAAGAGGTGCACCTGACCGTCGGCGTGGTGCGCTACCCGCAAGAAGATGGCACAGTGCGAAGCGGCGGCGCCTCCTCCTATCTGGCGGACCGTCTGCCGGAAGATGCCGAGGTCCGGGTGTTCGTGGAGCACAACGACAACTTCCGACTGCCCGCCAATCCCGACACCCCCGTCATCATGGTGGGCCCGGGCACTGGCATTGCCCCGTTCCGCGCCTTCCTGCAGGAGCGGGAAGCACAGGGGGCAGAGGGCAAGAACTGGCTCTTCTTCGGCAACCCCCACTTCACCCAGGACTTCCTCTATCAGGTGGAGTGGCAGCGTTATGTGAAATCGGGCCTGCTGTCCAAGATCTCCCTGGCCTTCAGCCGGGATCAGGCCAACAAGATTTATGTGCAGGACCGCCTGCGCGAGGCAGGGCTTGAGCTCTACCAGTGGCTGGAAGCAGGCGCTCACTTCTATGTGTGTGGCGACGCCAACCACATGGCGAAGGATGTGCAGGAAGCCCTGCTGGAAGTGATTGCGGAACACGGCCACAAGAGCCGTGAGGAAGCAGAAGAGTATCTGAGCGAATTGCGTCGTGCCAAACGTTATCAAAGGGATGTCTATTGATGAGCAAACAACTTATTCCGGGACCGGTCGAAGGGCCGCTGGCTGACAACGAACGCCTCAAGCGCGAGAGCAACTTCCTGCGCGGCACCATCGCCGAAGATCTGCAGGACCCGCTCACCGGCGGCTTCAACGGCGACAACTTCCAGCTGATCCGCTTCCACGGCATGTATCAGCAGGATGACCGCGACATCCGCCCGGAGCGCGCCGCCCAGAAGCTGGAGCCCCTGCACAACGTCATGCTGCGCGCCCGCCTGCCCGGCGGCATCATCACCCCGGCCCAGTGGCAGGTGATCGACAAGTTCGCCGAAGAACACAGCATGTACGGCAGCATCCGCCTGACCACCCGCCAGACCTTCCAGTTCCACGGGGTACTGAAGCGCGACATCAAGCTGATGCACCAGACCCTCAACAGCACAGGTATCGACTCCATCGCCACCGCGGGGGACGTGAACCGCAACGTGCTCTGCACCAGCAACCCGGTGGAGTCCGAGTTGCACCAGGAGGCCTACGAGTGGGCCAAGAAGATCTCCGAGCACCTGCTGCCCAAGACCCGCGCCTACGTGGAGATCTGGCTGGATGGCGAGAAGCTGGGGGGTGACGAGGAGCCGATCCTGGGCTCCAACTACCTGCCGCGCAAATTCAAGACAACCGTGGTCATCCCGCCCCACAACGATGTGGACATCCACGCCAACGATCTCAACTTCGTGGCCATTGCCGATCACGGCAAGCTGGTGGGCTTCAACGTGCTGGTGGGGGGCGGTCTCGCCATGACCCACGGCGACACCACCACCTACCCGCGCAAGGCGAGCGACTTTGGCTTCATTCCGCTCTCCCACGTGCTGGAGGTGGCGGCCGCCGTGGTCAGCACCCAGCGCGACTGGGGCAACCGGGTCAACCGCAAGAACGCCAAGACCAAGTACACCCTTGAACGGGTGGGGGTCGAGGCCTTCAAGGCCGAGGTGGAGAACCGCGCCGGCATCCAGTTCGGGCCGGTTCACCCCTATGAATTCACCAGTCGTGGCGATCGCTTCGGCTGGGTGGAGGGGATCGACGGCAAGCACCACCTGACCCTGTTTATCGAGAACGGCCGCCTGCTGGACTTCCCGGGCAAGCCCCTCAAGACCGGCATGCTGGAGATCGCCAAGGTGCATCAGGGGGACTTCCGCCTCACCGCCAACCAGAACCTCATCATCGCGGGCGTGCCTGCCGGCGAGAAGGCACGCATCGAAGCGCTGGCGCGCCAGTACGGTCTGCTGGATGACGGCGTGAGCGAGCAGCGCAAGCAGTCCATGGCCTGTGTGGCCCTGCCCACCTGCCCCCTGGCAATGGCCGAGGCCGAGCGCATGCTGCCTGCCTTCGTCACCGACATCGAGGGGCTGCTGGCCAAGCACGGCCTGGCGGATGACGCCATCATCTTCCGGGTCACCGGCTGCCCCAACGGCTGCGGCCGCGCCATGCTGGCGGAAGTGGGTCTGGTGGGCAAGGCGCCGGGTCGCTACAACCTGCACCTGGGGGGCAACCTCGAGGGGACCCGCATCCCGCGCCTGCACCTGGAGAACATCACCGAGCCGCAGATCCTGGCCGAACTGGACGCCCTGATCGGCCGCTGGGCCAAGGATCGCAACCCGGACGAGTGCTTCGGCGATTTTGTCATTCGCGCCGGCATCATCGCCCCGGTTATCGACTCCGCGAGGGACTTCTATGCAGCCTGAACAGACTGATACAGCCCGGCTGGCGCGCACCGCCGACGGCCGGCTCGACCTCGACGCCCTGCTGGCCCTGGGCCGGGAGGAGCAGGTCGAGGCGCTGGCCCCCCTCAACCGGGAGCTGGACGCCATGAGCGCCCCCGAGCGGGTGCGCTGGGCCCTGGCCAACCTGCCGGGGGAGCATGTGCTGTCGTCGAGTTTCGGCATCCAGGCGGCGCTCATGCTGCACCTGGTGAGCCGCGAGCGGGCCGACGTGCCCGTGGTGCTGACCGACACCGGGTACCTCTTCCCCGAGACCTACCGTTTCATCGACGAACTGACCGAGCGTCTCGCGCTCAACCTCAAGATCTACCGGGCCGAACTCAGCCCGGCCTGGCAGGAGGCCCGCTTCGGCCTCCTGTGGGAGCAGGGGGTGGAGGGGATCACCCGCTACAACCAGCTCAACAAGGTGGAGCCCATGGACCGCGCCCTGAACGAGCTGGGTGCCCGCACCTGGTTCTCGGGCCTGCGCCGTGAGCAGTCCGGCAGCCGAGGCAAGCTGCCGGTGCTGGCCATCCAGCGCGGTCGCTTCAAGTTCCTGCCGGTGATCGACTGGAGCAACAAGGACGTCTTCTACTACTTCAAGGAGTTCGACCTCCCCTACCACCCGCTGTGGGAGCAGGGCTACCTCTCGGTCGGCGACGTGCACACCACCGCCAAGTGGGAGCCCGGCATGAGCGAGGAGCAGACCCGCTTCTTCGGCCTCAAGCGCGAGTGCGGCCTGCATGAGGAAGGTGGCGAGAGCGACGGCTCCGGCATCTGATCCCCCTGCCCGGCCATGTGCTGCGCCCCGCCCACAAAAAAACGCCCGGCAACTGCCGGGCGTTTTTCTTTGCGCAAAAGGGTGATGTAACGCCCTTCATTACATGGCGGCAGCGCGCGCCTGATTCAGCCAGTCGTTCACCAGTGCCTCGTGGCCCTTGAGCCAGGCGTCGGCATGACGCTCCACGTCCGCCGGCTTGTTCTGCCCCTTGTTCATCAGGCCGTTCTGCACGTTGATGTCATTGAGCGGCAGCTTGACGATGGAGAAGAGCTTGGCGGCGGCCGGATTGGCCTCGGCAAACCGCTTGTTGGCAACGATATGCATGGTGTTCACCGCAAAGCCGTAGTTCTTGCCGTTCGGCAAACGGGTCTTGGCCGCATCCGGGGCGTCGGCGGGGACTTCCAGCCACACCACATCCTTGCCCGGCACCAGTTCGCTGCTGAGCCAGTAGGGGGTCCAGGTGTAATAGAGCACCGGCTTGCCGGCCTGGTAGCGAGCCAGGGTATCGGCGATCAGCGCCGCGTAGTTGCCCTGCTTGTGGGCCACCGTGGGGGTCAGACCAAAGGCGTCGAGGTGATGGTTGATCGCCCCCTCGCAGCCCCAGCCGGGGTTGCAACCAATGAGGTCGGCCTTGCCGTCGCCATCCCCGTCAAACAGCGCCGCCACCTCGGGATCCTTGAGCTGGCCCAGGTTGGTGATGCCGTATTGGGTCGCGGTCTTCTTGTCGATGAGGTACCCCTGGGCGGCACCGGCCACATAGGTGCCCTCACGGAAGAACACCTTGTCACCCCCCGCCTGCTCGTACTTGTTGTCCTGCAGCGGCACCCAGTTGAACGCGAGGAAGGTGCCGTCTCCCTGGGCCACCGAGGCATAAGCCACGTTGTAGTCCACCTCCTGGGCGGGCTGGACATCGTAACCCAGACGCGCCATCAGCTTGCTCACCAGCAGGCTCTGGAAGGCCTCTTCCGGCAAGGAGCTCTGCAGGGGCTGAACGCGAACCCCCTCCCCCGGCAACTCGGCGCTGGCCATGGCGAGCGGGCTCAGCAGTTGGGCACTCAGCAGCAATGTGCCCAGGGTCAATCCTTTGGTGATCGGTCTCATGCGTTTACTCCTTTGTAATCGATTTTCTTGTCACGGCCGGCCAGGCGCAGCAGCAGGGCGGCGGGGCCATGCTGATACCAGCGGCCGGTACGGGTGCGATCCGGTTGCCCCATCGCCTGGGTGAGGCGGTCGAGCACGATGGCCAGCAGCACGATGCCGAGGCCGCCGATGGAGGCGAGCCCCATGTCGAGCCGGCCGATGCCGCGCAGCACCATCTGGCCGAGGCCCCCCACCGCGATCATGGAGGCGATCACCACCATGGAGAGCGCCAGCATCAGGGTCTGGTTGACCCCGGCCATGATGGTGGGCATGGCGAGCGGCAGCTGAACCTTGAACAGCAACTGGGAGGGGCTGGCACCGAACGAGTGGGCCGCCTCCACCAGATCCGTGGGCACCTGGCGAATACCCAGCATGGTGAGCCGGATCATGGGCGGCAGGGCGAAGATGACGGTCACCACCACCCCGGGCACGTTGCCGATGCCAAACAGCATCACGATGGGGATGAGGTAGACGAACGCCGGGGTGGTCTGCATGGCATCCAGCAGCGGCCGGGTCCAGGTGGAGAGCCGCTCGCTGCGGGCCAGCAGGATGCCGGTGGGCAACCCCAGCAGCACACAGAAGAACAGCGAGGTCAACACCAGGGACAGAGTCACCATGGCATCGGACCAGGCCCCGATGAGCCCGATCCCCACAAGAGATACGAGCGTGCCGAGCGCCATGCGGCCGTTCACCAGTTGCCAGGCAAGCAGGGCCAGGAGCCCCATCATCAGGGTGGAGGGCACCGTCTGCAGCAGATGGGTCATGGCGTTCAGGGTCAGCTCCACCGGTGCGCGGATCAGCTGGAACAGCGGCCGCAGGTTCTCCACCAGCCAGCCGATGCCCCCTTCCACCCAGGTATCCAGCGGCACCAGCGCCTGCTGGAAAGGATCCAGCCAGTCGATGGCGGTTGTGGTGTCGGCGGCTTCGATCTGGTTCTGCCAGTCGGTGGCCTGGGTGTCGGTACTGCCCCAGGGATCGGACACCTCGGTGGACGCAGGTGCGCTCCAGGGATCTGCCGCCACCTCATCGGCCCGCAGGGAAGGGCTCGCCAGCAGCACCAGGGCCAGCAGCCCGCTCAGCAAGAAATGGGGATTCATCAGCTTCATGCCGGAGTACTCCTGTCCAGGGTGTTGAGCAGATTGGCCTTGGAGATGAGGCCGAGGTAAGTGCCATCCTCCTCGACCACGGGCACCTGACAGGGGGCTGCCGCCACCTGGCTGATCAGTTCATTGAGGGCGGTGTCCGCCAGAATGGGCTGAATGTCCGCCAGCAGCGCCTGCTCCAGGCTGCCTTTGGCCCTGACCGCCTGACCGAGCGACTCCACCGAGACGACCCCGAGGAAGCGACGGCTGCGATCCACCACGTAACCGAACTCCCGCTCAAGCTCCTTGAGCTGGCGCAGAGCGTTGCCCGGCCCGTCGGTGGTGTGTTTCTTGATGAGGGGCACCTGCTTGCGGCTGGCCACGTCGCGGGCGCTGAACACATGGGCCAGATCCACCCCGCGAAAGAAGGCGCGCACATAGTCGTTGGCGGGCTGGTTCAGGATCTCGTCCGGGGTGCCCACTTGCACCAGCTGGCCATCCTGCATGATGGCGATGCGATCGCCGATGCGCATCGCCTCGTCCAGATCGTGGGAGATGAAGACGATGGTGCGCTGCTGACTGGCCTGCAGCTTGAGCAGCTCATCCTGCATTTCGGTGCGGATCAGGGGATCCAGCGCGGAGAAAGCTTCGTCCATCAGCAGGATGTCGGGGTCATTGGCAAGGGCCCGGGCCAGCCCGACCCGCTGCTTCATGCCGCCGGAGAGGGCATCCGGATAAGCCTCTATCCACTGTCCCAGCCCCACCTGATGGAGCGCCTGACGGGCGCTCTGCTGGCGCTCCGCCAGCGGTACACCGGCCAGCTCCAGCCCGAAGGCGGTATTTTCCAGCACACTCAGGTGCGGCATCAGGGCGAAAGACTGGAATACCATGCTGATCTTCTTTCGACGCACCTGGCGCAGCTCGCGCTCCGAGATGGCGGCGATGTCCTCGCCATCGATCAGCACCTGGCCGCGGGTCGGCTCGATCAGCCGGTTGAAGAGACGCACCAGGGTGGACTTGCCCGAACCGGAGAGGCCCATCACCACGAAGATTTCCCCTTCGTTGATGGCCAGATTGACATCCTGGACCCCCAGGGTCTGTCCGGTCTTTTTCAGGATGCTGGCGCGATCATGCCCTTTCGCCAGCAGTTTGAACGCTTTATCCGGCTGATCGCCGAAAATTTTGTAGAGGGATTTGACCTCGAGTTTGACTGTCATATTGTCCTTTTTTCTTGGCCGACGCCTTGCCTGGCAAACCGTCGAACGTGAGCCAATTACTTTTAACACTAAGCAATTTCGCGCCCAAACAAAAGAATCAATTGAAGCCACCTTAAAAGGATTAAATTTAAGTCATTGATTTTTATTAGTTATTTTCATTCATAAAAATCCATTAAATCACGATAAAAACGCCTATAACAGACAGGGTCGCCACAGTAGCGATGCACTTGCAGCACATTTCATTAATGATTAAAGGGCGTTAGCAGCAGGCGAAAAGAGAGGGTGGGGACGACGGTGCCCATCGGGGCGATGAATGGCTTATTCATTACATAACTAATCATTTTAATGTCACGCATTCCGGATATTGCTTCAGGCACCTTCAGCCATGTCGGTTCAACCCCCTTCTCTTTGCGGCAACAGGGCACAAAAAAGCCCCCGGCTGTCGCAAGGGGCTCTTCATGGCATCAGAGGGCTCAGCGCCGCTGCCAGGTCTCGAAACAGTAGGGATGGGGGTTCTTCTCGTCAGGCTGATGGGACTCGCGCTCGATGCAGGACCAGTCGCCCTCGTCAAAGGCCGGGAAGCGGGTATCCCCCTCCACCGCCAGATCGATGCGGGTCAGATAGAGCCTCTCGGCCCGTGGCAATAGCTGGCCGTAGAGATGCCCCCCCCCGATCACCATCAGCTCGGCCACATCGCTGCCCGCCAGCAGCGCCAGTGCGGCCTCCACCGAGTCGATGACCTCCACGCCGTCGGCCCGGTAGTCGGGGTTGCGGCTGATCACCAGATTGCGGCGCCCGGGCAGCGGTCGTCCGATGGACTCGAAGGTCTTGCGCCCCATCAGCACCGGCTTGCCCAGGGTGACCCGCTTGAAGTGGGCCAGATCCGCTGGCAGATGCCAGGGCATCTGGTTGTCCAGGCCGATCACCCTGTCCTGGGCCATGGCGGCAATCATGGAAATCATCATGGGGTCAACCTCTCGCACCGTCGTCAGATAATGGGGCGGTTACGGTACACGACCAGAGAGGGGATCGCCAAACCGAAACTCAAGGCCCCCACGATAAAGAGCGCCTTGAGGCCGTTCTCCACCGCGCTCTGAAGCAGCTCCATGGTCACCCCGGAGATATTGAGCTCGACGATGGCGATCATGGTCTTGAACGCGTAGCTGCCCGGGATCATGGGGATGATGGAGGCGACGCTGAACACCGGGCGTGGTGCCAGCAGGCGGCGCGACCAGTAGACACAGACAAAGCCGACCGTGGTCGCCGCTGCCAGGGTGGCCCACTCGATGGGCATGCCGTAGTGGATGAGCAGGGTACGCAGGCTGTGGGCCAACGCGCCCCCCATGGCGCAATATTTGAGCATCCGTGGCGGCACGTTGAACAGCATGGCAAAGCCCACCGCCGGAATGGCCGACCAGAAGGCATCCTTGGCCAGCAGCCAGAGCAGTTCCATCATACCTTCCACCCCCAGATACCGGTCACCGACATGGCGCGCATGATCCCGATATGGTTCCGCGCGCTGATGGATAGCCGGTTTGCCCCGATCAACAGGGTCGATACAACGTCAAAGATCTTCATACCTTCCACCCCCAGATGCCGGTCACCGACATGGCGAGCATGATCCCGATATGGTTCCGCGCGCTGATGGATAGTCGGTTTGCCCCGATCAACAGGGTCGATACAACGTCAAAGATCTTCATACCTTCCACCCCCAGATGCCGGTCACCGACATGGCGAGAATGATCCCTATGGCTGCGCTGATGGTCAGCAGTGTCGCCGTGCCCCAGCGGGCCAGCCCCATGTTGAAGTAACCCTTCACCATGTCGGAGACCGCATTGATGAGCGGGAACCCCGGCACCAGCAGCAACACGCTGGCGGCCATGGCGAGATAGGGTTGTTCGCCCCAGCCGAAGAAGGTGGCGCTGGAGGCGAGCAGGGTGGCGATGAAACCGGTGGCGGCAAAGTTGATGAGGGGGCTGTGGTGATGGCGGGCAATGAGCTGGCGCACCCGCATGGCGACCGAGGCCGAGCAGCAGGTCACCAGGAAGATGGGCCAGTCACCGCCAAACAGCAGGCTGAAGGCACCGCAAGAGAGCCCCACCATGGGCACCACCAGCCAGGGGTGATAGTGGAACGGCGTGATGGCCTCGAGGCGCTGACGTACCTCGCGCGCGCCGATAAGCGACTTTTCCGTCATGATGCAGATGCGCTGGATTTCGCACACCACCTGCATGTTGATGCCGTGCTCCCGCACCCGGCGGGTGGTGGTGACGCAACTGCCCTGGTAGAGGCTGGTGAGGACGATGGCGCTGGAAGAGATGGCCATCTCGACGCTCTCCAGCCCGAGCGCCATCCCCAGGCGGACCGTGGTCTGCTCGATGATGCGGCTCTCCGCCCCAAACTGGGCCAGCATCTGGCCCGCCTTGACGATGATCCGGGTGATCTCCGTCTGCTGCTCTCGCGACAGCACCCTTCCTGGTGTGATGCTTCTCATGATCCCTTTGAGTCATAGCAAGATGAAATGTGTCTGGATATTACCCCAAAATAAATACACCTTCATCCATCTCTATCGGACTGCGGGCACTGGTCACTATTATTCAGCCGCCCGGGGAATATTTGCAGCAAATAAAAAACAATTCACCCAACTTGCTTAACAACTTGTTTGAGAAGGGGTGAGACAAATTAATAAACACCCTGTTTTTTTATATCTTGAACAGGGCCTTTAATTATTTCCGTTTCAGATAACTGGAAAACGCTATCACATTATCCGGCAGCGGGGGCTCTGCCATTTCCTGACAGGATTCGTTCTGCAGATCCAGAATGTGCTGGCGCATGGCGTAGACGGAGTCATGCATCATGTTGGCTATCCGGATGCAGCTGTCGAGGTTGTTTCTTGCCAGGCGGCGCTGGCAGTCGATGCGAAATTGCAGACCTCGCAACCGACGTTGCCGCTCTGGCCCCACCTGGGCGATCAGGGTCTCTATCTGCTGGTGCAGCAGCGCGTCGAGTCGCTCCGGCTCGGCCAGCGCCCAGTACTTCAGGGTATCGAAATCAGGCAGCTCCATATACCCTCCTGGCCGGACCTCGCCCATGGAATGGAACGACGCCGGGCACATCACTATTTCACTGTCCCTAGGGAAGGTTATATAGGATGGTGGCGATTTTGGGTCATTCACCGCCGAGCCACAGGAGTCCGGTTTTTGGCACGAATTGCGCGTCGTTGGCGGAAAAAATCATTTATTCCTTATGATTCATGAAATTAACCGAATCCGGCCTGCGTCAGTTTTTTTATAAAATTTCAGCGTCATTTTTCTCGGCCTTATTCCTTATTAACGGACTTTTCTCAAAATTGTTTTTCATTCGACTCTCTCCCTGACTCGATGCCCTCCCGTTGCCTCATCCGGCGGTTTAACATATCTCACTGATTATGTTATTTTATTTACCACTTTATTGCGGCAACCAAGGGCAGACCATGAGCAAGGCAAGAATCGGTATCGTCACCGTCAGCGATCGCGCCAGTGCAGGCATCTACGAAGATCTCTCCGGCAAGGCCATCATCGACACCCTGAACGCCTACCTGACCTCGGAATGGGAGCCCGTCTATCAGGTGATCCCCGACGAGCAGGATCAGATTGAGGCGACCCTGGTTCGGCTGGTGGACGATGAGCAGTGCTGCCTTGTCGTTACCACGGGGGGCACAGGGCCGGCCAGGCGGGATGTGACCCCGGAGGCCACCGAGGCGGTGTGCGATCGCATGATGCCGGGCTTTGGCGAGCTGATGCGGGCCGAGTCCCTCAAGTTCGTGCCGACCGCCATCCTGTCGCGCCAGACCGCCGGCCTGCGCGGCAGCTCGCTCATCGTCAACCTGCCGGGCAAGCCCAAATCGATCCGCGAGTGCCTGGATGCGGTCTTCCCCGCCATCCCCTACTGCATCGACCTGATGGAAGGGCCCTATCTCGAGTGCGACGAGGCCATCATCAAGCCGTTCCGCCCGAAGAAATAAGCACTGGGCGGGGATTTCCCCCGCCCTTCGCTCATTTGCGCCCATACACCTTGACCCCTGCCCTGCTCCCTTCCGAATTGCCGTACACCTCGATGCGCTTGATGCAGAGTCGGCTGCCGAGGGATTGCCACCCCGACTCCTGATCCTCTTTCAACACCTTGTCGAAATAGAGGGTCTTGCTGCGATCGTTGCCGTAGAACACCTTGACCCGCTCCAGGGTCAACTCCCGCCCTGCCTTGACCATGATGGATTTGGTCGGCCGGCAGGCGAGCATGGGAATGATGGCGGGATGATCGCCGACCCCGAGCAGAATGGTCTGCCCCAAGCGGATATCCTCGTCGGCCATGGCCGGGGGAACAGCAGCCCCCAGCAGCGCCATGGGTACGCAGATGCGCAACGCGCGGGCAAGAGTGGACGAGGAGTGAAGGGAAAACAGCGCTGACATGATGCCTCCTGAAAAAAGGAGTCATGATAAGGGCCCGATGCCAGACCCAAGCTGTACTGGCCCTGTACCAGGGGCCATGACAATGGCCGGAGGCCCGTGTGGGTAACGGGGGCCTGGGCCCCTGTTACCCCTGCCGGACGCGCTAACCGCCCCACATGGCCGACAGCCGCGACTCCATGGCCTCTTCCTCCTCGTCAGGCAGCTCGGTAAAGAAGTCGAGTCCGGTCTGCTCCTCCACCTCATCCACCGTCACCACATAGTCCGCCAGCTTGCTGGCCGAGACGTTCTCTTGCGGCAGGATGAAGGCGATGGCCCGCTTGCCCGCCAGATCCATCACCACCCGGTAGTAGGCGTGGGGCACGGTCACGCCGTTGCCGATGGCGCCATCGGAGTGGGTGAAGATGGGGCCGGTGATCACCTGCACGCTCTTGTAGGTGATGGCCCACTGCCGGGTCTTCTCCTCCAGGATGCGCCAGGCCCCCTGGTTGAGCGCTGGCAGTTGCGGGGTCATGTTGGTGAGCAGGAAGCTCTGCTTCATGGTGTTGGCGGTGGAGCGCATGTCCGCCGCCGGCGCCTGGTGGCCGCGGTCATAGCCCGAGCCCTTGTAGTCCGACAGGGTGGCGCGAAACTGCACCGGCACCTCCTTGTCCTCGGCGAAGGCATCCTTGCGCGGCACCTGACCCTGGGCGCTGGCGGCCGTCATCCGGTAAGAGACCCAGTCAGAGACCTTGGTGTCGTAGTTGTACCCGGCGGCATAGCCCTCCCGGCACAACAGCTGACTGGATTGACCGGGTACCCCCAGGGTAACGTGCTCCCCGCACTGGAATCCCGCCGCCAGGCTCGGGAAGGTGGTGAGAGTGAATCCGATAGCCAGAACTAATTTATTGATATTATTCATTATTATGCCACTCCTTGTGTTAGGCGGAGTGATTTGACACCAGGTCGGATGAGTAAGGCAATCGCACAAATAGCGAGCAATCCGGAAATGTGAAGAGGACGGCAAAACCGCAAACAAGGCGCCGCCAACCGGGGGATTGCCATCCCGCCGTCACTGTGATGAGGGGGGAATTTCTCCTGCACTATCAGAGGGATAAGGGGTCAACTCCGAGGCACTCTGTCAGCGCAGCGCCCGGCTCCCGCCACGCACGCCCCTGACCGGGTCAGGGAATATCGAACAAATCCCAGCGAAATAAGGGATCCTCAAGCCCGATAATTAGTCCGCGCTTGTTTGCTCGAGATCAAACGGAGCCATGAAAAGCCCTCTAGAATCAGCCCGTCATCTATTTGGGACGCCATGAAAGGGGGCCGTTCATTGCGAAAATGCCCGCAGGATTTCTCCTTCATGAATAAGCGAGCCCCGTTGCCGGAATACATCATGGCGCCGCCTCATGCCACGCTTCAAATAACGATGACGACAGACCTTTCATAACAATTAATCCGGTCTGGCACCGCGTACCCTGCGTTTCCAACGATGCCATTGATGAGGCCTTCCTGCCGGAAGGCCAGGAATGGCCGTGCTTTTCAATCAGGATAAGGATGCATGATGAAAAAGTCCCTGCTGGCTGGCGCCCTGCTGCTCTGCCCTGCCGCCTTTGCCGCCACCACACACTGGGAATACAGCGGCGAGGCCGGCCCGGCGAAATGGGCCAGCCTGACCCCGGAATATGGCCAGTGTGCCGGCAGCAACCAGTCGCCGGTCAACCTCTCGGGTCTGGTGAAGGCCGATCTGGCCCCCCTGCAGTTCCACTATCAGGCGGGTGGCAAGACGCTGGTCAACAACGGCCACACGGTGCAGGTCAACTATGCCCCCGGCAGCACCCTTGAGCTCGACGGCATGCACTTCGAGCTCAAGCAGTTCCACTTCCACGCCCCCAGCGAAAACCTCATCGAAGGCAGGTCCTACCCCCTGGAGGGTCACCTGGTCCATGCCAATGACAAGGGGGAGCTGGCGGTGGTCGCCGTGATGTTCGAGCCGGGCCAGGCCAATGGGGCCCTGAGCCAGGCCTGGCAGGTGTTGCCAGCCAAGGCGGGGGAGATCCATGCCTTCAAGGAACCCATCTCGGCAGAGCAACTGCTGCCCGCCCAGCACGACTACTACCGCTTCAGCGGGTCCCTGACCACCCCACCCTGCTCGGAAGGAGTGCGCTGGCTGGTGATGAAGGAGCCGGTCCAGGCCAGCCAGGCCCAGATCGATGCCTTCAAGGCGGTGATGCACCACCCCAACAACCGCCCCGTCCAACCTCTCAACGGGCGACTGGTGCTGGAATAAGGAGGTTATCTCACCGATTCGCGCAATAAAAAGAGGGCCTGTTGGCCCTCTTTTGCATCTTTCGCAAAGGTGTTTACAGGCTGGCAGCGATGCGCCCCCCCAGCGCGGCGTTGTTGAGCACCAACTGGATATTGGCCGCCAGGGAGTTGCCACCGGTCAGTCGTACGCCCGGACTACCGGTTACAGGCTGGCGGCAATCTTTGCACCCAGGGCAGCGTTGTTCAGCACCAGCTGAATGTTGGCCGCCAGGGAGTTGCCACCGGTCAGCTCGCACACCCGGGCCAGCAGGAAGGGGGTGGACGCCTTGCCCTTCACCCCCTGCTCGTCCGCCTCACGCAGTGCCTGGGCAATGGCGGCGTCGATGTCGGCCTTGGGCATGGCAAACTGGGTCGGGATCGGGTTGGCCACCACGGCGCCCCCCGCCAGCCCCAGCTCCCACTTCAGGCGCAGCGCCTCGGCAATGGCCGCCGGGCTCTCCAGGCGGTAATCCACCTTGAAGCCGCTCTCCCGGGTGTAGAAGGCGGGCAGCTCCTCGGTCTGGTAGCCGATCACCGGCACCCCCTGAGTCTCCAGGTACTCCAGGGTCAGACCGATGTCGAGGATCGACTTGGCGCCGGCGCAGACCACGGCCACCGGGGTCTGGGCAAATTCCTGCAGGTCAGCCGAGATGTCGAAGGTCTCCTGGGCGCCGCGATGCACGCCGCCGATGCCGCCGGTGGCGAACACGCGGATCCCGGCCATGGCGGCCACTATCATGGTGGAGGCCACCGTGGTCGCCCCCAGCCCCTTGTTGGCCAGCACGAAGGGGATGTCGCGGCGGCTGCACTTGGTGGCGGCGTGCCCGGCACGGCCCAGCGCCTCCAGGGCCCCCGCATCCAGACCCACCTTGAGGCGGCCATCGATGATGGCGATGGTGGCCGGCACGGCGCCGTTGTCCCGCACCACCTGCTCCACCTGGCGCGCCGTCTCCACGTTCTGGGGATAGGGCATGCCGTGGGAGATGATGGTGGACTCCAGGGCCACCACCGGCTTGCCGGCAGCCAGCGCGGCGGCAACTTCAGGTTGGATATCGAGGTAAGCGTTCAACATGGGTACTCCTCCAGCATGCGTTCAACGGCGGCCTTGGATAGGCCGGAAAAGACGGTATCGGAACAATTGACGGTGAGGGCGGCGCAACCGAGGGCGAACCGGGTTGTCTCCATGATGCCCTGCTCCTGCAACCAGGCGTGGGCCAGCCCTGCCATGAAGGCATCGCCGCCGCCGGTCACGTTGACGACCGGGCTGCCGAGCACGGGCAGATGGCCCTGGCAGGCCCCGTCGCTATAGAAGATCCCCTGATCGCCGAGGCTCAGGAAGAGCCGCTGCACCCCGGCGCGGTGGAACCAGGCCGCCGCCATGGGCCAGGTGTCGGGCCCGCCGATGGTGAAGCCGCACAGCTGCTCCGCCTCGGTGCGATTGGGTTTGAGGGTGTGGATGCGGTGCAGCCAGGGGCGGATTTTCTCCACCTTGGCCACCGACACGGTGTCCACGAAGATGATGTGCTCCCCCTGGCGCTCGAACAGCCAGTCCAGGGTGTGGGTGGCAAGGTTGGTGTCGAGCACCCAGAGCCGGGCCGCTCCGAGAAAACCGCTCAGGGGGGTGAGCCGGGCCGGGGTGAGCTGCTCGATGATCCCCATGTCGTTGACGGCGCAGCTCATCTCGCCGCTGCCATCGTGCAGGCTGAGATAGCAGGAGGTCGATTGACCCTCCAGCACCAGTACCTGGCGCACATCGACCCCGGCGCGCTGGCTCACCTCCAGCAGGTGGTGGCCGTATTGATCGTTGCCCACCGCAGTCAACAGCCGGGTGTCGGTGCCAAGGCGCGCCAGGTTCTCGGCGATGTTGCGCCCTACCCCGCCGGCGGAGGTGCGTACCCGGCCCGGGTTGGAATCGCCGATGCGCAGGTTGTCGTGGCTGCAGCCGCAGATATCCATGTTGGCGCCGCCTATCACTACGGCGTAGGGGCCTTCGCGCAGCACATAACCGCGCCCCTGCACATAGCCCTGGCGCATCAAGCTGGAGATGTGGCTCGCCAGCGCGGAGCGGCTGATGCCGAGCCTGTCCGCCAGCTCCTGCTGGGCAATCATGGGATCCTGGCGCAGCAGGGCGAGGATCTCTTGCTCACGTTCCGTCATAGACAAACATCCAGTTGCAAACGTTTGTCCATTATTTCCGAAAAACGTTTTCCCGCCATCCTCTCGTACAAGAAATGTCGGGTCGCGCACAAAAAATCACCGGGCAGTGCCCGGCGATCACAACATGGTTTTCAGATGGGCCACTCACCCCAGCTGTACCCAGACCTCGCTCCCCTCCAGCCGCACCGGCCAGCAGGCGACGCTCAGGGCAGGATCGTCCAGACAGCGACCGTCCATCAGGGCGTAGCGCTGCTTGTACAGCGGCGAGGCCACCACGGGTTCCCCCCCCGCATCCCCCACCAGACCACGCCCCAGCACTGCGACACCGGCCAGGGGGTCCACCCCGTCCAGGGCATAGACATGCTCCCCGAGGCGAAACAGCGCCAGTACCCGCCCCTCCAGCCAGGCGCTGCGCCCGGCCTGCTCCGGCAGCGCCGCCAGCTCGCATACCCGGTGCCACTGCCCGCAGAGCTGTGCATCGTCCTTGTCATCCTTCATACCACCTCCTTGATACTGATGGCGGGCGTGCAACCCGTTGCCCCCGCTCATACCACCTCCTTGACAGCGATATCCGGCACCCATTGCCCCCGCTCCTCACGGCGCGGCGGCGTCTCGTCCTCGGGCCGGTTGACGAAGGCCTCGAACAACTTGAGCTTGTCCGGATCCGCCAATGTGCTCTTCCACTCGCACTGCCAGGTGCCGACTATCCCCTCCATCATGGCCTCCAGCTCGGCACCGATGCCGAGCCTGTCCTCGATGATCACCGACTTTAGGTAGTCGAGCCCCCCTTCCATGTTCTCCATCCAGACCGAGGTACGTTGCAGTCTGTCCCCGGTGCGCACGTAGAACATCAGCAGCCGGTCGATGTAGCGGATCAGGGTCTGCTCGTCGAGATCCGTGGCAAAGAGGTCGGCGTGGCGCGGCCGCATGCCGCCGTTGCCACACACATAGAGGTTCCAGCCCCGCTCGGTGGCGATGACGCCGATGTCCTTGCTCTGGGCCTCGGCGCACTCCCGGGTGCAGCCTGAGACCGCAAACTTCAGCTTGTGTGGCGCCCGCAGCCCCTTGTAGCGGTGCTCCAGGGTCTGGGTCAGGGTCATGGAGTCCTGCACCCCGTAGCGACACCAGGTGGAGCCCACACAGGACTTCACGGTGCGCACCGACTTGCCGTAGGCCTGACCGGTCTCGAAGCCCGCTGCCACCAGCTCGCCCCAGATGGCGGGCAGCTGGTCGACCCGGGCACCGAACAGGTCGATGCGCTGGCCGCCCGTGATCTTGGTGTAGAGGCCGTACTTGCGCGCCACTTCGCCGATGGTGATGAGCCCCTCCGGGGTGATCTCCCCCCCCGGGATGCGCGGCACCACCGAATAGGTGCCGTCCTTTTGCAGGTTCGCAAGGAAGGCGTCGTTGGTATCCTGCAACGCGCGGTGGGGCTTCTCCAGCACGTGCTCGTTCCAGAGGGACGCCAGGATGGAGGCCACCGTCGGCTTGCAGATGTCGCACCCCAGCCCCTGGCCATGCTTGTCCCGCAGCGCCTCGAAGCTCTTCAGCTCGCCGACCCGGGCCAGGTGATAGAGCTCTTGACGGCCGTAGGCGAAGTGCTCGCACAACCCCTTGTCCGCCTCGACGCCAAGATCCGCCAGGGTCTGATCCACCACTTGCTTGAGCAGGTTGCTGCAACCGCCGCAACCCGTGCCGGCCTTGGTGCAGCTCTTCACCGCCGACAGCTCGTGATTGCCCGCCCGAACGGCGGCCACCACGTCCCCCTTGCTGACGTTGTGGCAGGAGCAGAGGATGGCGCTGTCCGGCAGCACCAGGGGCGCGGGGGCGGCCCCGACCTCCCCCACCAGCAGGGAGAGCGGCGGCTGGGGCAGCGCCACCCCGTTCTGGTAGTACTGCAGCAGCCGCTCATAATCGGCCCCGTCCCCCACCAGGATGGCGCCGAGCAGGCGATTGCCCTCGCCGTCGGTCACCAGCTTCTTGTAGATGCCGTTGACCCTGTCCAGCAGCAGCAACTCCTGGGCGCCGGCGGTGTTGGCGTGGGCATCGCCGATGGAGCCCACGTCCACCCCCATCAGCTTGAGCTTGGTGGACATGTCGGCCCCGATAAAGCGGGTCTCGCCGCCGCACAGACTGGCCACTGCGGCCCGGGCCATCTGGTAGCCGGGAGCCACCAGGCCGAAGATGCGCCCCTGCCAGAGCGCGCACTCGCCGATGGCGAGGATGGCGGGATCCGAACTGTGGCAGCCGTCGTCGATGCAGATGCCGCCGCGCTCCCCGACCTCCAGCCCGGATTGCCGGGCCAGGGTGTCGGCGGGTCGAATACCGGCGGAGAACAGCAGCACGTCGGTCTCAATGTGAGTGCCGTCCTTGAAGCGCAGGCGATGACGGGCCTGCTCCCCCTGCTCGATGCACTCGGTGGCTTTCTCCACCAGCACCTCGACCCCGAGGGCCTGGATCTTGTCCCGCAGCACGGCGCCGCCGCTCTCGTCGAGCTGTACCGGCATCAGCCTGGGGGCGAACTCCACCACCTGGGTCTTGAGGCCGAGCAGGCGCAGGGCGTTGGCCGCCTCCAGCCCCAGCAGGCCGCCACCGATGACCACGCCGCTGCGGGCCTGGGCGCAGGCATCGCGGATGGCGGCGAGATCTCCCAGGGTGCGATAGACGAAGCAGCCCTCCCGCTGATGACCGGGGATGGGGGGCACGAAGGGGACCGAGCCGGTCGCCAGCACCAGACGGTCGTAAGGGAACTGCTCGCCGTTGGCCAGCGTCAGGGTGCGGGCCGCCCGGTCGAGCACCTCCACCTCGGCCCCCAGTCGCAGCGTTATGCCGTGCTCTTCATACCAGGCGGGATCCGCCATGCGCAGGGCCTGGGGCGCCTTGCCGCCGAATACCTCGGAGAGGTGCACCCTGTCGTAGGCGGGGTCCGGCTCGGCGCCAAATACCGTCACCTCGAACCGGCTCAGGCCACCGGCCGCCACCAGCTGTTCGACGAAGTGATGACCCACCATGCCGTTACCCACCACCAGCAGCCGTTGCTTGTCGGCCGTGTCGGCGGAACCACTGTTCTGGCGACCGAGCAGGTCCATGCCGTCCTCTGCCACCCACTGTTGCTCTTTGTCTGTCATGTCTCTCTTCCTTGAATCCGGCGGGCTCAGGCGCGCAGCTTGCTGCGCACCTGCCCGGCTGCCTTGAGGGGGGTCACCTTGCGTTGCTTCTCGTAGAGGAAGCGCAGCACCTGCTGGCGCAGCTTGTGGTAGTGGGGATCGTCCGCCAGGGCGACCCTGTCTCTGGGCCTTGGCAGGTCGACGGTCAGGATCTCACCGACCGTGGCGCTGGGGCCATTGGTCATCATGACGATGCGATCGGAGAGCAGCACCGCCTCGTCCACGTCGTGGGTGATCATGATGACGGTGTTGCCAAGCTCCGCCTGGATCGCCATCAGAGCATCCTGCAGATGGGCCCGGGTCAGGGCATCGAGGGCGCCGAACGGTTCGTCCATCAGCAGCACCTTGGGGGAGAGCGAGAGGGCGCGGGCGATGCCGACCCGCTGCTTCATCCCCCCCGACAGCTCGTGGGGCATCTTCTGGCTGGCGTGATCCATCTGCACCAGGGAGAGGTAGTAGTCCACCCGCTCCGCCACCGCCCGCTTGTCAGACTCCACCTGGGCCACCGCCAGCGCCACGTTCTGCTGGACGCTGAGCCAGGGCAGCAGGGCGTGGTTCTGGAACACCATGGCGCGCTCGGGCCCCGGGCCCGCCACCTCGCGACCATCGAGAATGATGCCCCCCAGGGTCGGCTCCAGCAGCCCGGCCACCAGGTTGAGGACGGTGCTCTTGCCGCAGCCCGAGTGACCGATGAGGGAGACGAACTCCCCCTTCTCGATGCGCAGGTTGACCCGGCTCAAGGCCTCGAAGCTGCCCTGCTCCGTCTCGAACGAGATGCCGACGTCGCTTATCTCCAGATAACTCTTCATTGGCTCTTCTCCTGCCTGAATAGAAATGTGATTAACGCAGCACCTGGCGCTTGTCCCAGGACAACCACTGCTGCAGGGCCAGCATGCCCCTGTCCAGGGCGCAGCCGATGAGGCCTATGGTGATCACCGCCACCATGATGCGGGCCAGAGACGCAGAGCCGCCGCTCTGGAACTCGTCCCACACGAACTTGCCGAGCCCCGGGTTCTGGGCCAGCATCTCCGCCGCGATCAGCACCATCCAGGCCACCCCCAGTGAGAGCCGCAGCCCGGTGAAGATCATGGGCAGGGCCCCGGGCAGCACGATGCGCCGCACATGGGTCACAAAGGAGAGGCGCAGCACCCGGCTGACGTTGTGCAGATCCCCATCCAGCCCCGCCACCCCCACCGCCGTGTTGATCAGGGTCGGCCAGAGGGAGCAGAGGGTCACCGTCAGGGCCGAGGTGAGGAAGGACTTGGCAAGCCAGGGGGTGGGGTTTGCATACAGAGCGCTCACCACCAGGGTGATGAGGGGCAGCCAGGCCAGCGGCGACACCGGCTTGAGCAGCTGGATCACCGGGTTGGCTGCGCGATAGAGCCCCTGATTCATGCCGAGCAGCACCCCGCACGGAATGGCGATCAGAGTCGCCAGCGCGAAGCCGCACAGCACGGTGAGCAGGCTGGTGGCTATCTGATCGAAGAAGGTGGGACGTCCTGTGTAGGGACGCAGCTTCACCTCGGCCGCCGGATCCGCCGCCAGCCTTGCCGCATTGCGCACCTGCTGGCGTTCGAGGAAGGCCGCCGCCTTCTCCCGCTCCTGCAGATGCTCCTGCCCGAGGGACCAGAGCTGGCTGGCGGTGGCGAGCGGCCCCGGCAGGGTGCCCAGACTGGTCTGCACCTGGCTCGCCCCCCACTGCCAGAGGCCGAGGAAGAGCAGCACGCCGAGCAGGGGCTGCACCATGATTTTCCAGTTGATGGCTTTTAAATGGATGAGGGGCCATGTGTGTCGTTTCATCGGGATCTCCTTGCTCATTGCACCCGCTCATCGCCCTTGAGGCCGATGGCGAACTGTTGCAGGTAGGCGTTGGGGTGGCGGCCGTCGTAGATGAGGCCGTCGATGAAGCCATCCTGGGGGCCGCGATAGCCCTGCTCGCTGGCAAAGTCGGGGAAGTCACTGGCCTTGAGCTTGCCCTCGGCGATCAGCGCCTCGGCGGCCTGGCGATAGACGTCCGGTTGATAGACGGCCTTGGCCACCTGCTCGAACCAGGCGTCCGGCCTGGCCTCGGGGATCTGGCCCCAGCGCCGCATCTGGGTCAGGTACCAGATGGCGTCGGAGTAGTAGGGATAGGTGGCGTGGTGGCGGAAGAAGACGTTGAAATCCGGCACCTGGCGCTTGTCCCCCCTGGCGTACTCGAAGGTGCCCGTCATGGAGTTCGCGATCACCTGCTCGTCCGCCCCCACGTACTCGGGTTTGGCCAGCAGCTTGGCCGCCGCGCGCCGGTTGCCGTTGTCGTCTGCATCCAGCCACCAGGCCGCCCGCAGCAGCGCCTTCACCAGCCGCACATGGGTGTTGGGGTGACGCTCGGCCCACTGCCGGGTGACGCCGAACACCTTCTCCGGGTTGTTGCGCCAGATCTCGTTATCCGTGATGACGGGCACCCCTATGCCCCTGGCGACCGCCTGCTGGTTCCAGGGCTCCCCCACGCTGTAGCCGGCGATGGTGCCCGCCTCCAGGGTGGCGGGCATCTGGGGGGGCGGCGTCACCGACAGCAGCACGTCCGCCTGGCGCTGGCCCGAGTTGTCGCCGAGTCGGGGTGCATAGAAACCGGGGTGCAGACCACCTGCCGCCAGCCAGTACCTCAGCTCGTAGTTGTGGGGGGAGACGGGGAAGACCATCCCCATGTTGAAGGGCTTACCCCCCTGGCGATACTCCGCCACCACGGGCTTGAGGGCGGCGGCGCTCACCGGGGGCGGCACCTGGCCCGCCTGCGGCCTGGGCAACTGGGGCGCCATGGCGGCCCAGACGCTGTTGGCCACCGTGATGGCGTTGCCGTTGAGATCCATGGCAAACGCCGTCACCAGTTCGGCCTGGGTGCCGATGCCGATGTGGGCCGCCAGGGGCTGGCCCGCCAGCATCTGGGCACCGTCCAGCTCGCCGTCTATCACCCGATCCAGCAGGATCTTCCAGTTCGCCTGGGCTTCGAGGGTGACGTAGAGTCCCTCATCCTCGAAATAGCCCCGCTCGTAGGCCACCGCCAGCGGCGCCATGTCGGTCAGCTTGATGAAGCCGAGCCTGAGCTCCTCCTGCTCCGGGGCTCCCAGTGCCAGCACCGGCAGCGACAACGCCGCCAGCAGCAGTCCCGCACATCCTTGTCGTCCGTTCATTGCATCTCCTCCCTCGGTTCCGGGTCAGGGCCATGGCGCCAGGCTGCCTGGAATCGCAGTGCTACCTCGTTGCAGCGCTGCGACCCAAGGTGCGTCGCGACCAAAAAAAAGCCCCGCCGATCCGGGATCGGCGGGGCTTCTTTGCCCTGTTGCGGGTGAGTGGCCTGACCGGCCCCTCACTGCGCATCGTGACTTCATTGCTATCGTGTTTTTGTTATTCACTTTCCGTGCCAGCTCGTCCAGGGTGCATCAGGCGGCCCTTTGCGGCCTGTGGTGCCCTGATCCTCCCTCAAATTTGCCTCAATTAGGCGCAGTTGCACCAAAACGGTTGGCCACGGGAGCGCTCAGGCGGGCAAAGCCTGCAGCAGTTGCCGCGCCAGCTCCCCCAGGCTCAGGTGACGGCTCATGGCGGTGCTGCGCATCAGGCGATAGGCCTCGTCCTCGTCCAGCCCCTGATGGCGCATCAGGCGTCCCTTGGCCTGCTCGATGAGCCGCCTATCCTCCAGCTTCTGGCGCAGCTCGCTCTCGGTCTGCATCAGGGCCTGCACCATGGCGAGCTGACTGCGGGCCAGGCGCAGCCACTGCTCCACCGGCTCACGCTCGCCGCAAGGGTGGGGCACCAGCAACACCCCCTGCTGCAATAGGGCGAGCTGGGTATCACCCCCCAGCCGCTCGCAGAACAAGAGGCGCGGCATGTCGGGCCAAAGGGAGAGGCCAAGGCGTACCTCGGCGCTGAACTGGCGGCAACTGACGAGCAGGGCATCCCCCCTCTGCGTCGGCGTCAGCAACTGGCGGGTATCGAGGATCCCGGGCTGATGGCCGTAGTGACTGACCAGCAGGGCCAGGCGGTTCGCCTGGCCCGGGTCATCGGCGTGGATCAACAGCCGGGAAGCGGGGCCGTCCTGGCCCCGGGTGGAAAAAGTGGTCATGGCGCTCCTTGCCGGCGACGATCGCGTTCTGTCTGGCGAAAATACCGCAACATGAAGGCCAACTCTTTGAATCTACCTCCTTTTTATCTATCAGGAGGTAGTGGGGGTAGAGGGAAAATCGCCCCTCAGGCGACCCGTTCCAGGGCCTCCGTCAGCAGCCCCTGCAGCTCGGCGCGCAGCCGCACCACCTCCCCCATGATGATCAGCACCGGGCTCTGGCCCAGCAGGGCACGGGCGGCCTGCTCCAGGCCATCGAGCGTGGCCTCGTGCACCTGCTGGCGGGGGCTGCAGCCAGCCACCACCAGGGCCACCGGCAGCGCGCCCGGGGCCCCCGCCCTCAACATCCCTTCCCGAATGCGGGCCGCCCGCTCCAGCCCCATGTAGAACACCAGGGTGTGGCCCGCCCGGGTCAGCCCCTGCCAGCCCTGATAGTCGCGCTCGTCCATCAGGTGCCCCGTCACCAGGGTCAGAGAGCGGGCCAGCCCCCTGTGGGTCAGGGGAATGAAGCTGCTGGCGGCGCACCCCAGGGCCGCCGTGATCCCCGGCACCAGCTCGGCCTCGATGCCGTGCCGGGCCAGGTGCAGCGCCTCCTCGCCGCCGCGCCCGAACACCAGGGGATCCCCTCCCTTGAGGCGCACCACCCGCTTGCCCATGCGGGCCAGGGACAGCAGCAGGGCGTTGATCTCCTCCTGGGTCGGGCTCGGCTCACCGCAGCGCTTGCCCACGTCGAAGCGGGCCGCACCGTGGGGAATGCGGGCCAGGATCTCGCTCCCCACCAGGCGGTCATAGACCACGACCTCTGCCGCCTCCAGACGGTGCAGGGCGCGCAGGGTCAACAATTCGAGGGGCCCGGGGCCCGCTCCCACCAGACTGATTTGGCTCATCTCAGGCTCCTTGTGTCCTGGCACAGCACTAAGCGGATGCCAGGAAAACATGTTTGATCAACAGCTTGTCGATTTCGGGCAGACAGGTGCCGCAGTTGCTGCCACAGCCGAGCAGGGCCTGCAGCCCCGCCAGCTCGCTCACCCCCTGCCGGGTGATGGCATCGACGATGCGCTGCTCCGAGACCCGCAGGCAGGAGCAGACCAGCCGGCTCTCCCCGGCCAGGGCCTGGCTCAGGGTCTGGCTCAGGGCCCCCGCCTGGAGCGGCGTGCCGAGCAGACTGGCCAGCAGGTCGACCTTGATGTCCGGGCGCCGCACCCCCACCAGCAAGATGCCCTCGATGCGATCCCCTGCCAGGGCCACGGCCAGCCACCCCTCCTTCATGGGCAGCCTGAGCCAGTGCCCCTCGGCCCCCAGCCGTTGCCACAGGCGCTCTGTGCTCTCTGACCAGGAGGCCAGCAGAGTGCAGTTCCCCTCGGGCAGGGGACGCCTGGCCCACCAGTCCACCGGCTCGCGCCACTCACCCCGGCCACACCAGAGCCCTTGCCAGCGGGTGAGCTGCGCCCTGGCCTGCACCCGCCCCTGTTTGAACATGGGCTGGCCGGAAAGGGGATCCACCACGGGGGCGATGAGGCGGTTGACCGCCCCCTGGCTGCACTGGCTGTCGGTCCAGTGCATGGGCAGGAAGGCCTCCCCCTCCCTGAGCCCCTCATCCAGCCCCACCAGCAGCAGCGCCTCCCCGAGCCCGTTGCAAAGGCGCACCATATCCCCCTCCTTCACGCCAAGCGCCAGCAGGCTGGCGGCCCCCATTCGCACCCTGGGCCAGGGCTCGGCCTCCTGCAACCGGGGCACGTGGCCGGTGCGGGTCATGGTGTGCCACTGATCCCGCAGGCGGCCACTGTTGAGGAGCAGGGAGACAGCCCCTGCAAGCGGGGGCGTTGCTGGCTGCTCGGGGAAGCGCTGGGCCAGGGGCAGCAGGCGGGCCCGGCCATCCGGGGTGGCAAAGCGCCCATCCTCGAACAGGCGATCCCGCCCACGGGGCCAGTCGGCGTTGACAGGCCAGCGCAGGGGAGAAAGGGCCTCGAATTCGGCACGGGTGAGACCCGCCAGCCCGGAGATGTCGAACTGGCGGGATCCGTCGTTCTCAAAGCCGGAGAGGGCGGCATGCTCGCAGAAGATCTCGTGCTCGTGCTCATAGGCGAACCCCTCGCCAAAGCCGAGCCGACGGGCGAACCGGGTCAGGGCCCACCAGTCGGGCCTGGCCTCCCCCGGCAGAGGCAGGAAGGCGCGCTGGCGGCTGATGGTGCGCTCGGAGTTGGTGACGGTGCCGCTCTTCTCCCCCCAGGCGGCGGCAGGCAACAGCAGGTGGGCGAGGCGCGCCGTGTCGGTGTTGGCGGTCACCTCGGAGACCACCAGCAGCTCGCAGCGGCTCAGGGCCTCGCGCACCCGGTTGCCGTCCGGCAGGGAGACCGCCGGGTTGGTGCCGAGCACCCAGAGCGCGCGGATCTCCCCCCGGTGCACCGCCTCGAACAGCTCGACGGCCTTGTGCCCCGGCCCGCGCACCATGGTCGGGCTTCCCCAGAAGCGCTGTACCCGATCGCACTCGGCCTCGCCAAAGCCCATGTGGGCGGCGAGCTGGGTCGCGAGCCCTCCCACCTCACGTCCTCCCATGGCGTTGGGTTGCCCCGTCATGGAGAAGGGAGCCGCCCCCGGCTTGCCGATGCGACCGCACATCAGGTGGGCGTTGATGATGGCGTTGGCCTTGTCCACCCCCTGGTTGGACTGGTTGATCCCCTGGCAGAACAGGGTGACGGTCTTGGGGGTGCGGGCGAACAGTTGGTAAAACCCGAGCAGATCGCTGCGGGAGAGGCCGCAGCTGCGGGCCACCTCGTCCAGTTGCCAGGCGGGGTCGTCCAGCGCGCCCGCAAGTTCCTCGAAACCGCTCACGTGCTGCGCCACATAAGCCTTGTCCCAGCCATCGACATCGAGCAGGTAGCGGCACAGGCCGTTCCAGAGCGTCACGTCGCTGCCGGGTTTGAGCGCCAGATGCAGATCCCCCTGCTCCGCCGTCATGGTGCGGCGGGGATCCAGCACCACCAGCCTGAGCTCGGGGCGCCGCGCCCTGGCCTGCTGCAGGCGGCGAAACAGCACGGGATGGGTCCAGGCGGTGTTGGCACCGGTGAGCACCACCAGATCGGCGAGCTCGAGATCCTCGTAACAGGCGGGCACCAGATCCTCCCCGAAGGCGCGCTGGTGGGCCACCACCGCCGACGACATGCAGAGCCGGGAGTTGGTGTCCACGTTGGCACTGCCCAGATACCCCTTCATCAGCTTGTTGGCGACGTAGTAATCCTCGGTGGTGAGCTGGCCCGACAGATAGATGCCGATGGCACCCGGCCCGGACTCGGCCAGGATGGCGGCAAAACGCGCAGCCAGGGTGTCCAGGGCCTCTTCCCAGCCGATGCGCTGCCCCATCCAGCGCGGATAGAGCAGGCGGTCGGGAAAGGCCAGGCTCTCCAGCAGGCTGGCCCCCTTGACGCACAGGGCGCCGCCGTTGGCCGGATGCTGCTCATCCCCCTGCAACTGCCAGTTGTCACCCTCCCGGCTCAGCCGGATGCCGCACCCCACTCCGCAATAGGCACAGGTGGTCTTCATTCCCTTGCTCCTTGTCATGTGTCTGACGAGGGGCCCATAAAAAAAGCGTCCGCCCCCCTGCGGGGACGGACGCCTTTGTCCGGATGCCTCATCGTCTTGTATGGGGAAGTGACTGCAAACCCCGCGCCAGGATGCAAGGGGCGCCGCCATTACGAATCAGGGTGTCGGGCTGCGCCGCCACGGTGCAGCCGCCCCCTTGTTGGGCCCGCCTTGCGGGAATCCGCCCCGCACGCTGGGCAAGGGGCCCACCGGGGGTATAATGCGCCGCCACACAGGAGAGAGAGAGATGAAAGTGTCAGATGAAGGCGCCACCGGGCAGCACCGGGCAGATGCCCGGGAGAGAGGGGACTATTGCGCCATCGGGCTGGTCAATCCCAAATCCCCGGAAAACGTGGGCGCCGTGATGCGGGCCGCCGGCTGCTACGGGGCGGACGAGGTCTACTACACGGGGCAGCGCTTCGAGCTGGCACGGCGTTTTGTCACCGACACCAAGCAGATGGTGGAGAAGATCCCCCTGCTCGGGGTCGAGGAGCTGCTGGACTTCGTGCCCGAGGGCTGCACCCCAGTGCTGGTGGATCTGATCGAGGGTGCCACGCCCCTGCCGGATTACGTGCACCCCGAGAGAGCCTTCTACATCTTCGGCCCGGAGGATGGCACCCTGGAACCCGCCCGCTTCGCGGCGGTGAAGGAGGTCATCTATGTGCCAACTCAGGGTTGCATGAACCTGGCCGCCTCGGTCAACGTCATCCTCTATGACCGGTTGGCCAAGACGCTCAGAGCCAAAGGCTGAGGCAGGACAAGCGGGGCCCGATGACGGCATCAGGCCCGACAGCTAGGGCTGTGGCTTGTTCGCCCGCACCACCTGCTCCCTGAGAAAGTCCTGGTAGTAGTCGTAGAGCTTGTTCTGCCGATAGATCTCCGCCAGCTTGCCCTGCCTTATCAGGGTACGCATGCCGGGATCCCAGAGCCCGTGCAACTGCCTGCCCTTCGGGGTATCGGCGAAGATGGGGTAGGTCGGGATCCAGCGCAGGAATACCTGTACCAGCTCGGGGGGAAGGGAGCCTTCGGGGTAGAGGGCGCCGTCGGTCAGGTAGTAGCGGTAACGCCCCTTGATCAGCAATTGCAGCGCCATCTCGTGGCTGTCTATCTCGAACCAGCGCATCGGCTCCGGGATGAACTTGTCAAAGGCCCACCCCCTCAGCCAGAGCACCTCCTGCTCCTTGAGGCTGTGCTCCCCTGCCCAGTGCGGCAGCCAGCGCTTTTGCATCACCACGCTCACGTAGTCAGCCGAGTCAGGGTAGTCGGGCTGATGGACCCCGGGCACCTCTCCCCGATAGACCCCCATCGCCATGTCCCCCTCCTTTTGCGACACCACCGCCAGTGCCCGTTTGTAAGGCACCATGTGAAGCTTCACCTCGTGCCCCAGGGGTTCATAGATGGCTCGAACCACATCCAGATAGACCCCCTTGCCGTCCCGGTGACAGAAGCCGGGCCAGTCGTCGCAATAGACGTGTATGGTGTCTGCCCGCACGAACGAGGTGATCAGCAGGCAACAGAACAGAAAAAGACGAACCATGAATATCCTCAGTGATATGGCACTCGGCAGATGCTCACCGCCGGACGGCCCGTTCAGGCATACAGATAGCATAGAAAAACAGAGTCCCGGCCGACATTTTCCCCATTTTGCGAGCGGGTCGAGGGTTATTGTCGCCCCACAGCGTATCATGGCAAACAAGATTCATTAGTAGCCCAACCTGAGGGGAGATTCTCATGCCAACCATCAAATCCCTGCTCTGCCCCGTCGATTTCTCCGAGATGTCCAGAGCGGTACTCGACTACGCCGTCTTCATGGCCAACACCCACCAGGCCGAGCTCAAACTGGTCCACGTGGTGGATCAGCTGCACGGCTTCGACAGCTACAAGATCCTGCACATGACGGCCATCGAGATCACCCACGAGATGGAACGCCAGGCCAAGAGTCAGCTCAAGGAACTGGTCGCCTGCCTGCCGATTCCGGCCAAGTTCGAGGTTCGTTTTGGCCGCGCCGCCGATGAAATCGTCCTCCAGGCGAAGGAAGACAAGGTGGATCTCGTGGTCATGGGCAGCCATGGCCGCTCCGGTATCAGCCACCTGCTGGTGGGCAGCGTGGCGGAATCCGTGGTGCGCCACGCCCCCTGCCCTGTGCTGGTGGTCCGCAAATAATCCCCACCTGATGCGCCAAGGCCAGCATATGCTGGCCTTTTTGCTGTTGATTGCCATGGGATGCTCATCGCAGCACACTCGCGGGCAGGCTCTCAGCCATGGGCATAGATGACGCTCCCTCCCTTGATGGTGTCGATGATGGCCCTGGACTGCTCCCTTGGCAGGGCCGGGCATCCCCAGCTGCGCCCCAGCTTGTCAAACTTCTGCAGATGCCTGGGGCTGGCGTAGTCCGCCCCGTGCACCACGATGGCGCGCTTGCGGGCATTGCTGTTCTTGCCGGGACTGAGGCCGTCGAGACGCAGGGAGTAACCGTGCTTGCCCTGATAGGTCTCGGCGGTGCGGTAGACCCCGAGGGAACTTTGCCGGGAATTCATCTGATTGGAGAACTGGCGGGCGGCCAGCTCCCCCGAATTGCGGCCGTGGCTGACCCAGGTGTGGTAGAGCAGCTTGTGGCGCTTGACATCGATGACGAACAGCCGGCGCATGGTCGAGGGCTTGCTGTAGTCGATGATGGTGAGAATGGGTTTTCGCTTGTGGCGCACGCTCTGGTAACCGTCCAGGGCCTTGCGAAACACGCGGCTGTCGAGCTTGCCGGCCAGCCCGAGCTGACGATAGAGATCCTGGTCCCAGCTGGCGTGGCTGGCGCCGCTGAAACAGAGCGCCCCCAGCAGCAGTGGCAGGCTCAGCCAGAGGCTGCCCCACCACGCACTCCTATCCTGTCCCTTCATCCTTGAAGTTGCTCCCCTTGCTGTCGGTGGCCTGATGCCCCGGGTGACACCGCATCCTGCTGGATAGTTATATGCAAGCCATTGATTGCGAGCAATAAAAAAGCACAAAAATGCCGACCTGAGTCGGCATTGTCCTGCTTGCTGAGCGTGCCTGGATCAGGCACGGCTGAGATAATCCGCCTGCCCCACCCACTTGTAGCTGGTGAGTTCGGTCAGCCCCATGGGGCCACGGGCGTGAAGCATCTGGGTCGAGACCGCCACCTCGGCCCCGAGGCCAAACTGGCCACCGTCGGTGAAGCGGGTGGAGGCGTTGACATAGACCGCCGCCGAACCGGCCCCGTTGACGAAACGCTCGGCATTGGCGAGGGAGTTGGTCAGGATGGCATCGGAGTGGCCGGCGTTGTGCTCGCGCATATGGGCGAGCGCCTCGTTGACGTCCGCCACCACCTTGACCCCCAGGGTCAGCCCCAGCCACTCGGTGTCGAAATCTTCCGGCCCCGCGTCGCACAGGTTGTCGCTGCCAGCCAGCAGCGCCATGGCGTTGGGCGCCCCCACCAGAGTCACCTTGCGCTCGTTCATCAGAGCCACCAGTTGCGGCAGCAAGGTAGCCGCCACCTTCTCGTGTACCAGCAGGGTATCGAGGGCGTTGCAGGCGGAGGGGCGCTGCACCTTGGCGTTCTCGATGACCGCCAGGGAACGCGCCAGATCGGCGCTCTCGTCCACGAAGATATGGCTGATACCGAACCCGCCGATGATGACGGGGATGGAGCTGTTCTCCTTGCACATCTTGTGAAGACCCGCACCGCCGCGGGGGATGATCATGTCCACGTAACGGTCAAGGCGCAGCAACTCGGCCACCAGCGCCCTGTCCGGGTTGTCGATGTACTGCACCGCCGCCTCGGGCAGACCGGACGCCGCCAGGGCATGCTGGATCACCCGCACCAACTCCAGGTTGGAGTGGAAGGTCTCGCGACCGCCGCGCAGAATGCTGGCGTTGCCGGTCTTGAGGCAGAGGCTGGCGATGTCGATGGTGACATTGGGGCGCGCCTCGTAGATGACGCCGATGACACCGATGGGCACCCGGCGACGGGAGAGGCGCAGGCCATTCTCCAGCACCCGGCTGTCGATTTCGGCCCCGACCGGATCGTCCAGGGTGATCACCTTGCGCACATCCGCCACTATGCCGGCAAGGCGCGCCGGGTTGAGCAGCAGGCGATCCAGCATGGCTTCCGTGAGCCCCGCCTCGCGCCCGGCGGCGATGTCTTTCTCGTTGGCCGCCAGGATCTGGGCACTGCGTGCTTCCAGTTCATCGGCGATGGCCGCCAGCGCCCGGTTCTTCTGTGCCGTGCTGACGGTGGCCAGTTGATAGGCGGCTTCACGGGCCGCCTGCCCCATTTTCTCCAGACTCATCACAGTTCCCTTTTGTTCATGCGGTGCCGCCCTGTTCAGAGCAGCACCATGTCATCACGGTGGATGGCCACGGCCCCATAGCCGTAACCCAATACCTGTTCAATCTGATCCGAGTGGACACCGCGCAGCCGATCCAGCTCCAGATGGTCGTAACGGCAAATGCCGCGAGCCAGCTCGCTCCCCTTGGGATCCAGGATACGCACCACGTCGCCACGCACGAAATCTCCCTTCACCGCGACGATGCCCTTGGGCAGCAGGCTGGAGCCCTTCTCCTGCATGGCGGCCACGGCCCCCTGATCCACCTGCACTTCGCCGTGAGGGGGGGGCCCTGCCAGGATCCAGCTCTTGCGCCCTTCCAGGGGGGATGCCAGGGCCGGGAACAGGGTCCCCACCCGCTCCCCGGCGGCGAGTCGGCCGATCACTTCCGGGATCTGGCCGGTGGCGATCACCACGTCCACCCCGGCCCGGCGCGCCACGTCGGCCGCCTGCAACTTGGTAGCCATGCCACCGGTGCCAAGACCGCTCACGCTGTCACCGGCAAGGGAGCGCAGGGTGTCGTCTATGGTCTGCACCTCTTCGATGAGCTGGGCATCCGGGTTGGTGCGCGGGTCGGCGGTGAAGAGCCCCTTCTGATCCGTGAGCAGGACCAGCAAGTCCGCATCCGCCAGGATGGCGGCACGGGCAGAGAGGTTGTCGTTGTCCCCCACCTTGATCTCGGCGGTGGCCACGGCGTCGTTCTCGTTGATGACGGGGATGATGCGGTGATCAAGCAGAGTGCGCAGGGTGTCGCGGGCATTGAGGTAGCGCTCCCTGTCTTCCAGGTCGGCGCGGGTCAGCAGCATCTGGCCGATGTGCAGCCCGTAGAGGTTGAACAGGTCCTGCCATACCCGGATGAGCTGGGTCTGACCCACCGCCGCCAGCATCTGTTTGTTCGGCAGGGTAGGCGCCAGCGGAGGGTGGCCCAGATGCTCACGACCGGCGGCGATGGCCCCCGACGTGACCAGCACGACACGGTGCCCGTGTCGATGCAAGGCGGCACATTGTCTGACCAGCTCGACCATGTGGGCACGGTTGAGGCGGGCAGATCCCCCGGTGAGCACGCTGGTGCCCAGTTTGACGACTATGGTTCTGTTTTCCATGGGAACGAAGGGTTAGAAAAGTAAGGAATCCCTTTATACCCACGGCCCCCCTGCCCTGCAAGGCAATTAAGCCTCGCCAGGCAGTTGCGGGCTCGGTGACAAAGCATCGGGGTACCCCGCACCGGGAAGATGCGGGGCTTGGGGATCAGGCTGCCGTCACGCTCAGTTCGGCAGTCACCTGCTTCGCGGGGGATAGGGTGCACTCCAGCTGGGTCAGCTTGCCGCTGATGAGCTTGTAGAAATGTTGCAGGGTGCGTTCCACTTCCGCCTGATGCTTCTTGGGCAGCGCCTTGTCGATCCACTCCCCGTCCGCGTTGTAGAACCCCGTCTGATAGTGGTAGCTGAAGCTGTGATCCGCCTGCTCCAGCACCAGCCACCAGCCCCAGAACTCCCGCTTGTCCGGAGCAGGCTTGGCGCTGACGCAGACGGACAGGCAGTCAAAGCGGTATCGGCCCTCCTCGCACAGGTCTTCACGCAAATAGGGGCCAATGGCCGCGAACTGCCGCAGCAATCGCTTGTAAGTCACTCTTTCTGACATGCTAACCTCCCTGTTGAACAAGCCATACCATCACATGGTGATGTTACATTTTTAGTTTTATATCATGTACATAAGTGCTTTTTGAGCCAATCTACCGTCTCTTTCAGTGCCTCGTCATAGACCTCGAGCAGTGGCTGCTTGTCAAACACCACCGCCTTGCCGTTGCGACTCGCAGCGGCCAATGCCCGGACATCCTGCTCGGGACAAATAAAATCTTTCTTGTGCCCGATACTCAATATCGGCACGGAAGTGCGACTCCCCAGCAATCCCTGGGTCTTGAGGGAGAAGACCTGACACTTGGTGCGCAGCAGATCCCACTGGGCCGCGTCCGCCCCCAGCCGGTTCGCCAGCCCGTCGCGCATCATACGCGGGCAGCGGGCGAACATCTCCTGATTGGTGAACACCTGGTTGATGCCGGCACCGATGCAGACCACGGTCCTAAGCTTGAACGGCTCGACGAAGGCGAGACGGGCCGCCACATTGCCGGCGAGGCGGAACCCTACCATGGCGATGCGCTGGTGATCGACCCAGGCCACCTCCGAGAGGTAGTTGAGCACCGCCTGGTGCAGGCGGCTGGTGTCCTGCACCAGGGGCCAGTGCTCGGCATAGCCGGTGCCCGGCATGTCCAGGGAGAGCATCCCGATGCCGTGGGGCTCGAGACACTTGAAATAGAAGTTGAGGAAGTCCACCTGAAGCGAATCGATGCCACCGCTGACGATGACCAGGGGCACAGGTTTCTCGGTGGTGGGCAGATGCAGGTAGCCCTGGATGGTCTTGCCCCGAAACGGGACCTGCAACTCCTTGAGGGGCACCTTGAACAGGCGTCCGGCCTCGCGATAGGCCATGTTGCCAAGCAACTGGGCCTGATCCGCCAGCTCGTCGTGCTTGAGGTGGGGGTAGCTTGCGATGGAGTAATAGCGCACTGCCTTGAGCAGGCTCTTCAGCGCCGCGGCGCGATCCCCTTCCCCCAGCAGCGTCCGCCCCGTATTGAAATAATGGCCGGCGAGCTGGCTCCACTCATAGACCCAGTTGCCGGGCACATAGCCCTTGATGGTGTCCAGATAGCGTTCGTGACTGCGCTCCCCCTGCCCCATGGCGATGTGCGCCAGGGTCTGCTCCACCTCGACGGGATCGGCCCCCTGCCAGGCCCAGGTCGGTCTGCGCAGCAGGCGATACCAGCGGGGCGACAGGGCGCCATCGATGAAGCTGTCAGACAGTGCGCTGTCTTGCTCGTCGACGGGGCTCGAGTTGGAGACTTCGGAAGTTTCCAATACCTTTTTGACCCGGGTAAACAGCTTTTCCGTCAGATTGGTATCGTCGTTTGGTTCCAAAATAGTGGCTCTTCTGTCTCAAACAATGTCCCATCTTAACCACTTTTCACATCGAGCAGCCACACCAGAAACGCATTGAGCCCCAAAAGGGGCTCAATGTGGTCAACCTTGCATCACGACGGATCAATCCGCTCCCAAATGCCGGGGAGTCACTGGTAGCGACCGGTGGGGCGATTACGCTTCGTCGCAGATCGGCTTGGCGAACTCCAGCGCCATGTCCCAGGGCTGTTCAATCCAGGTATCCTGCGGAATAGCGACTTCGAAGTCATCCACAAGGGGTTCGCCCATGGGCTTGGCGAAGATAGTGATGAACTTGGCTCTGGGGTAGAGCTCGCGGATCGCCTTGGCGGTGCCGCCGGTGTCCACCAGATCGTCCACCACCAGCCAGCCTTCGCCGTCACCTGCGGTGGTGGCAGCCTTCACCACCACCAGCTCGCGCTGGTTGTCGTGGTCATAGCTGGAGATGCAGAGGGTTTCGACATTGCGAATGCCAAGTTCGCGGGCCATCAGGGCCGCAGGCACCAGACCACCGCGGCTGACGGCGATGATCCCTTTCCACTGGCTGACAGGCAGTTGACGACGGGCCAGACGGCGCGCTTCGCGTTGCAGGTTATCCCACGATACATAGAACTTTTTTGGCATGCTATCGATCTCAACGAGTTATAAAGCAATCACTTATGAGGCGAAACCCGGCAAAGAGACGGGTTCAGGTCAATTCTGGCACCCCGTTTCCCGAATTTTGCTTGCACTTTTTCGGCCTCGGGGCTGACGCCTCGGCGGCAAAAACGGATGCAATGCGAACAGGGATGGGGTGTAGCTGGCGGCCATGTCGGGTGGACTCCCGATCTCGGGCCGGCTGTTGGGCCGGTATGATAGCACTCTTTATGGATAAATTGAGCGGCAAACGTATGCGAAAAACAGGAAATGTCCGCCATCTTCCGCTCTGTCGCCCTTTTGGGAGGGCTCCGGCGACACCGACAGGTTAGCCGTTTGACACACATTCCATGACATTCGGGCAAAAAAATAGCAGGGGGAGGAGAGGTTCCTCACACACCTGCTGCTGTTACCTGTGACGCCTGCGAGCCTTAACGGCGGGTGGCGTAGGGATTCGGGTAGTTGAAACCCTGGGTATAGAGAGATTGGGCAAACCAATAGGTTGAATTGCTGCCTGACATCATAAACTCCTGATTGCTTAACAAGTTACGTACCTTAATGCGGGTTCACATCCTTGAACTGACACTCGGTTCCATGGAGGCGCACTTGCTTTGCTTCGGTTCCCTGGAGGCATTGATTGTCATCCTGACAAGTGGGCTGGCCACGGCGGCTAATTTACCACCCGGCGCCCAAAAGACAATATTTTTGTGACTGATATCACAAAATTGATGTTGTGCTGACACGAATAAGGCAGGCAGTGAAGTTCGCCATCCATGCTCCCTTTCCCAGCACAAGCAGAGCGTCATTTGCGCTGATCGCTCACATTTTTGCGTGATTGACTGTATTATCGTTATCCTCTTCCCCGGCCCGCAGAGTGGGGCCCGACATTTTCCATGCTGGTAAGGAGTCCCGACGTGGCACAGCTCAGTTCTCTGTCTCCCAAGTTGATTTGGCAATTCTTCGAGCAGATCTGCTCCATCCCTCACCCCTCCAAGCACGAAGCCCAGCTGAGCGCCTGGATCGTGGCGTGGGCCCAGGGAGAAGGCCTGGCGGTCAAGCAAGATGCCGTCGGCAACATCATCATCAAGAAACCGGCCACACCGGGGATGGAAAACCGCAAGGCCGTGGTGCTGCAAGCCCACATCGACATGGTGCCCCAGGCCAACGCCGACACCCAGCACGACTTCACCACCGATCCCATCGATGCCTACATCGACGGTGAATGGGTCACTGCCCGCGGTACCACCCTGGGTGCCGACAACGGCATGGGCATGGCGGGCTGCCTGGCCGTGCTGGCCGACAAGACCATCAAGCACGGCCCGCTGGAAGTGCTGCTGACCACCGACGAAGAGACCGGCATGACCGGCGCCTTCGGTCTGGAAGCGGGCTGGCTGGAGGGCGAGATCCTGCTCAATACCGACTCCGAAGAGGATGGCGAGGTCTACATGGGCTGCGCCGGCGGGGTCGATGCCAATATCCGCTTCCCCCTGGAGCGGGTCGCTGCCACCGAGGGTGAAGGTTTCGAGCTGCAGGTCAAGGGCCTGCGCGGCGGCCACTCCGGGGTCGACATCCATCGCGGCCGCGGCAACGCCAACAAGCTGCTGGTCCGTCTGCTCAAAGCCGCCGAACCGCTGGGGGTGCGCCTTGGCGATCTCAGCGGCGGCACCCTGCGCAACGCCATCCCCCGCGAGGCCCGTGCCAGCCTGCTGGTGCCCGCCGCCAGCGTGGCTGACTTCAAGGCCCTGGTGGACCGCTACGCCGGCATCTATCAAAGCGAGCTGGCCGCCACCGAGGCCAACCTCACCGTGCTGCTCACCGCCCGGGAGAAACCGGCCCAGCTCATGAGCGAGTCCCTGCAAAGCCGCCTGCTGGATGCCCTGATGGCCTGCCCGAACGGGGTGATGCGCATGAGCGACGCCATCCCGGGCGTGACCGAGACCTCCACCAACCTGGGTGTCATCAAGACACTCGAGGGGGAAGTCTATGTGCAGTGCCTGATCCGCTCCCTCATCGATTCCGGTCGCGAGAACATCGAGCAGATGACCCGCTCCCTGTTCACCCTGGCCGGCGCCAGCTGCGAGTTCACCGGCGCCTACCCGGGCTGGGCACCGAACGTGGACTCCCCAGTAATGGCGCTGGTACGCAACAGCTACCAGACCCTGTTTGGCGAGATGCCGAACGTCATGGTGATCCATGCAGGCCTCGAGTGCGGTCTGTTCAAGAGCGCCTACCCGGACTGGGACATGGTCTCCTTCGGCCCGACCATCCGTGGCGCCCACGCACCGGGGGAGAAAGTACACATCCCGGCGGTCGAGCGTTTCTGGCAACTGCTGGTTCACGTGCTGGAACATATCCCGGCCAAGTAAGCCAGCTCACGACCATACCGATGCCCCGCCCAGTGCGGGGCATCTTTTTTGTGCTCCCTCCTCGGCCACCTCTCTCATATCCCCGATTCCACGCGCGGCCCTGGCTTGAAACCGTATCCATGAACAGGTCTGCATTTGAAAACCCTTTCCATGATTTATGTAAATTTACAACACAAAAAGTTGATCCAGCTCACATATACCCCTAGGATCAGAACGTGACCAAGGTCACACAACCCATGAACCACAGAGAAACGAGGTCATCTTATGTTCGAGAATCTGGCAGTGCTGTTCCACCTGAAGGGTGCAACCAGCAAGAAAGGTGCTGAAGAGAAAGACACTTATGCGCCTGCAACCCGCAATTACTACTTCCGTTATGGCGCCTGATATCGCCTGTCCGGAAGTTGAAATTAGCAACGTAATAAAACTACAAAACAACTCAGCAATCCACACAGCAGCCACCCCCATCGGGGCGCTGTCCTGCCCGGGCCAGAATTTCCACGGCCAAACCTGAACTCCAACCATGAAGATGGGGCCCGCAGGCCCCATTTTTTTATTCCGTTTCCGCCTCTATTGCGCCTCCTCGGTGCCACCTTGCAGCGATGCCTGTTGCGACGTGGCGGGCGCCGGCATCATATCGCCTTTCCCAGTGGCACCGCCTCCTGCACGGGCAAGGGGAAATGGCAGGCCACCTGATGCCCCTGCCCGCCGCACGCCTCAAGGGCGGGCGAGCGGGTGCGGCACAGATCCGTTGCATGGGGGCAGCGCTGGTGAAAGTGGCAGCCACTCGGCGGCGAGATGGGGGACGGCACATCCCCCGTCAGCAGGATGCGCTGGCTGCGCCGCCGTGGATCCGGCACCGGAATGGCGGAGATGAGCGCCTGGGTATAGGGATGGCGTGGTGCCAGGTAGAGTGCCTGGGCCTCGGCCAGCTCGACGATCCGGCCCAGATACATCACCGCAATCCTGTCCGAGATGTGCTTGACCACCGACAGGTCATGGGCGATGAAGATGATGGCGAGGTTCATCTCCCGCTGCAGATTGAGCAGCAGGTTCACGATCTGGGACTGCACCGACACGTCGAGCGCCGACACCGCCTCGTCACACACCAGCAGCTTGGGCTTGAGGGCGATGGCGCGGGCGATGCCGATGCGCTGGCGCTGGCCACCAGAGAACTCATGGGGATAGCGATCCACCGCGCTGCCGGGCAAACCGACTTTCTCCAGCAGCTCCTGCACCCATGTCCGGCGCTGTTCGGCGTTGCCCTTGCCGTGGATGATGAAAGGCTCCTCCAGGATCTGCCCCACCGTGTGGCGGCTGTTGAGGGATTCTGCGGGATCCTGGAACACGATCTGCATCTCCTGACGCAGGGATCGCATCTCCTTGGGCGAGAGGTGGGTGATGTCACGCCCCTCGAAGGTGATGGAGCCGGCGCTCGGCTCGAACAGCTTGAGCAACGAACGCCCCAGGGTGGACTTGCCGCATCCCGACTCTCCCACCAGGCCAAGGGTCTCCCCCTGCCTGAGATCAAAGCTGATGCCATCCACCGCGTAGACGGTGTATTGCTTGCGCAAGAAACCTCCACCCATCTTGAAATGCTGCTTTAAATTGCTTACCGACAACAAGCTGGTCATGACTTCCATCCCCGACGATTCATGGCAGCAGACGACCTGATCGCCTTCCCGCCGCCTGGCTGCCCTGCGACACCCCGTCCCCACACCAGGCCGTTCATAGGCTCACCTCCTTCCAGTGGTGGCAGGCCACCCCGTGACGTTCGCTCAACTGCTCGGTCACCGGTATGGTCTCCACGCAAAGGGGCGTGGCATGGGGGCAGCGGTTTGAGAAACGGCACCCCGCCGGCATCTCGTGCAGGGCGGGCACCTGACCCTTGATGGTCTTGAGCAGGCTCTTTGGCACATCTTCCAGACGCGGGATCGAGGCCATCAGACCATGAGTATAGGGATGGTGCGGGTGGTCAAACAGTTCATAGATATCGGCCCGCTCCACCGCTCGCCCGGCATACATCACCACCACCTCGTCGCACAGCTCCGCCACCACCCCGAGATCGTGGGTGATGAAGATGATGGCCATGCCGGTCTGGGCTTGCAGCTCCTTCATCAGATCCAGGATCTGGGCCTGGATGGTCACATCTAGCGCCGTGGTCGGCTCGTCGCAGATGAGCAGGGCCGGTTCGCAGGCCAGCGCCATGGCGATCATCACCCGCTGACGCATGCCGCCGGAAAGATTGTGGGGATAAGCTGCGAAACGCTGGGCAGGCTCGGGGATCCCCACCTTCTGCAACATGGCGATGGCGGCGTCACGGCGCTGGGCCTTGCTGTAATCGGGGCGGTGGAGGCGAAACACCTCCATCAGCTGATCGCCGACCGTCTGCACCGGGTTGAGGGCCGTCATGGGCTCCTGAAAGATCATGGAGATACGGTTGCCACGCACCTTGTACATCTGCTCCGGCGGCAGATTGAGCAGCTCCTCCCCCTGAAAGCGGATGGAGCCCGCCACCACCTGACCGTGGGGCCTTGGCAGCAACCCCATGATGGCCAGCGAGGTGACGCTCTTGCCGCAGCCGGACTCGCCGACTATCCCCAGGGTTTTGCCCGGGGCGACCTGGAAGCTGACCCCGTCGAGCACCTTGATCTTGCCGTCGTCGACGGCGAACTCCACCTCGAGATCCCGCACCTCGAGGATGGGGGACAGAGACTGCCCCTCATGATCTCTGGTGCCGGGGGCGGCGGCCTGTGTGTTGGGCATGACTGCTGCTCCCTTCTGGGCCACATCAATGATGTGCATAGGTCTTGTCGATCAGGGTGATGGGGGCCAGCGACTTGCCGTCAGCCTTGGCCTTCTGGGTCTCCTCTTTCACCTTGGGATCGATCCAGAGCAGGCCGCCACTGCTGTGGGGGTAGCCATCCATGGGCCAGTAGAGCAGATCCGGGGTGTTGCGGGTGGCGGGCACCTCCGGCAGCATCACATAGCGCCAGCTGCTGGCTCGCACGTAGTTGAGCTGAACGCCGGGCACGAAGATGGCGAGATCATAGATGCGCTGCTGGATCTGGTGGGAAAGCGCGGCCCGCTTGTCCATGTCGAACTCGACGTTGTAGGCGTCGATCAGACTGTCGAGCTCTTTGTCAGCCACGTTGAACAGGTTGTTGGTCTGGGGCTTGTTGGCATTGTCGGAGTGGAAGGACTCCCAGTATTGCGGATAGAGACCGCCGCCCCCCCAGCCAAGCCAGGCCGCCTCGTGTTTCTTCTCCAGCATCACCTTGAAGCCGGTGGCGCCATCCACCAGATTGAGCTCCAGATCCAGGCCCGCCTTCTTGGCCTCTTCCTTGAGCACGGTCAGCCGCTTGGAGTGCTCCTGGCTGGTGTAGGTGAGGGCCAGGGTGAGCCGCTCTCCCTTGTCGTTTTGCAGGATGCCGTCCGGTCCCTGCTTGCCGTAACCGCCCTTGGCGAAGTACTCCCGTGCCTTGGCGATGTCGTAGGCCCGCTCAGGGAGCGCGATGTCGGTGAAGGCCCCGAAGCCAGAGCCGAAGGTGGTAGCGCGGTCATAATCGCCGTGCAGCACCGTCTCTATCATCTTGTCGATGTTGAAGGCGTGCTGGATGCCGAGCCGCACGTTGAGATCCGCCAGCTTGGGATTGGCCACGTTGAGGTGAACCCCCTGCCCCCCCTGCTTGGTATCGGTCATGGCCATCACCTTCTGCACGTATCCCTGCTTGTACTCCGGGGTGACCGCTTTCTCATGCCACCAGTTGGGCAGGATCATCTCGAAGGTGTCCAGCTCCCCCTTGAGGAAGTGGCGGAACGCGATGTTGTGGTCGCGGATCACCTGCACCTTGATGGTGTCGAGGTTGAACCTGTGCTGGTTGTAGCGATCGTCTTTTGCCCACCACTCCTTCTGCTTGCTGAAGGTGACGGACTTGCCCTTTTTTACGTCGCTCATCACGTAGGGGCCCGTGGTGGGTACCACGGCCCAGTTGTACTGCTTCACCCAGTTCGGGCCCATCTTGTAGTAGTGCTTGGGCTGAGGCCACAGTTCGGTGGTGTTGAGGAGATCGAGCTTGGCCTTGCGGCTGCCCGCCTTGACCAGGATGGTGTGGTCGTCAATCTTCTCCACCGCCACCACCTCGGTGGTGTAGTAGTTGTTGAACCAGGGGCCCTTGATGTCCTTGGAGCGCATCATCTCGTAGCCGAAGGTGTAGTCATCGGCGGTGACCGGCTTGCCGTCGGACCACTTGGCGCGCGGGTCGAGTTTGAAATAGACGGTCTGGCTGTCCGGCGCGATGGCCCAGGCATTCGCCAGGGCCGGAATGGGGTTGCCCGTGTTGGGATGGAAGCTGATGAGCCTCATCTGGTTGTCGAGGATGAAGGAGCGGAACGAGCCGTTGGAATCCGGCCCCACGGTGCGAAACGTCAGCGGGAAGCTGTCGACGAAGAGATTGAGGTTGCCGCCGGGCAGCGCCTTGGGAGAGGCGAACACGGGGTCGGTGTCGTTGGTCTCCCACGTCAGATCCGCGGGCAGGCTGGCCGCCCACACACAGGATCCGTTCAACAGCAGAAAGAGAGCACCTGTCCATTTGATTTTATTGTTCATGTTTGACTTCCTGGTCATGCCCCTGCACTGGGGGCGTCTTCATTAAGGGTCCTGTCGATGTGCCCTGGCAAGGCGCCACCGCTCACTGATAACGGGTAAATTTGCGCGGATCGAACGCCTCCCGGATGGCCTCCCCGATAAAGGAGACCATGATGAGCACCAGGCTCACCGCCGCCACCACCGAACTCACGATCCAGATGGCGTCGAGGTTGTTGATCCCCTGGGAGAGCAGCTCCCCCCAGCTCGGGGTCGGCGGCGCCAGGCCAAAGCCCAGGTAGTCCAGCGCCGTCAGGGTGGAGATGTTGCCCACCACGGCAAACGGGGCCAGGGTGACGATCATCATCAGGGTATTGGGCAGAATGTGGTTGAAGATGATGCGCCGGGTGCTCGCCCCCTGGGCCCGCGCCGCCATCACGTAGTCCCGCGCCCGCTCCTTGTAGGTGAGGGTGCGCATGTACCAGGTGATCCCCATCCAGCCGAACAGCACGTTGATGCCGACGAACAGGCCGAAGTTCGGCTTGGCCAGGGAGACCAGGATCATGATGACGTAGAGGAAGGGCACCTGGGACCAGATCTCGATGAAACGCTGCATCAGGAGATCGAACCGACCGCCGAGGAACCCCATCATGCAGCCGATGCTGACCCCGATGACATAGCTCGCCACCAGCGCGATGAAGGCAAAGCCGATGGCGATGCGAAAGCCGTAGACCAGCCGTGCCAATACGTCGCGACCGCTGGTGTCGGTGCCGAGGAAGTGGCGCTCCGCCAGGCTCGGGGCATAGGGCGGATAGGCCTCCTCCTTGAAGTCCTGCTCATAGGGGTTCCAGGGGACCAGGGGCAGCAACACCCAGTCCCCCTTCCCTTCCTTCGCAAATTGGCTCTTGAGCTGGCGGTAGTTGGTCTCGTACTCGTAGTCGAGCCCGAAGTGCTGGCCCGGGATCACGTCCCCATAGGTGGGGAAATAGAGCTCCCCCTGATAGCTCACCGCCAGGGCCCGGCTGTTGACCAGCAGTTCCGCCAGCAGAGAGATGACCACCAGGACCGAAAAGATGACAAAGGAGTAGTAGCCGCGCTTTATCGACTTGAAGCGCTTGAGTTTTTTCAGAGTTACCGGATTCAGGTTCATGCTCACTCTCCAAACCGCACGCGAGGATCGACCAGGGCAACGCAGATGTCGGAGACAATGTTGCCCACCAGCATCAGCATGGAGGTGATGGCCAGAATGCCCATGACGGTGGGGTAATCCCGCTCGACGATGGCCTCGTAACCGAGCAGGCCGATGCCGTCGATGTTGAAGATGGTCTCGATGAGGAAGGAGCCCCCGAAGAAGACGGTGAGCACCGACCCCAGGTGACTCGCGATGGGGATCAGGCTGTTGCGCATGGCGTGATCGGTCACCGCCTTGCGAAACGGCAGCCCCTTGGCCACGGCGGTGCGCACATAATCCGCCGACAGGTTCTCCATCAGGCTGTTCTTCATGGTCATGGTGAGGATGGCGAAATCCCCGATGGCGTAGGCGATGAGCGGCAGCAGGGCGTGGGCGAAGACGGTGCGGATCTGATCCCAGCTGCTCTCCATCCCGTCAAACTCGTCCCCCGGGAAGCCCCCCATGGGCAACCACTCCAGATGGAACGCAAAGACGGTGATGAGGAAGATCCCCACCACGTAGGCGGGCAGCGCATAGGCCATGTAGATGAGCATGGAGCTCAGGGAATCGAAGCGGCTGTTGTGCCTGAGCGCCTTGGCCACTCCGAGCGGGATGGAGACGGCATAACTCAGCAGAAAGGTGGCGAGCCCGAAGAAGGCGGTCACCGGCAATCTCTCCTTGATGAGATCCCACACCGGCTCGTAATAACGGGTCGACTCCCCGAGATCCAGCACCGCCAGCTTCTGCAACCAGTCCCAGTAGGCGACCAGCATAGGCTTGTCGAGACCGTAGAACGCCTTGAGCTCTTCAATCTGTTCGTCGGAGAGTGCCTGCGCCCCCTTGCTGCCACTGGAGCGGCCGGACTCGTTTTGCGAGACCTGCGCCTGCAGCAGCATGCGCTCGACCGGGCCGCCCGGCACGAAGCGGGTGATGGTGAAGACGAGCAGGGTGATACCGAGAAACGTCGGGATGATCAAAAGCATCCGACGTAGGAAATACGACAGCATGGTGGAACCTCGTCCTTGTTGTTCTTTTATGGCCAGTCACATCCGGTGACGGGCCTATCCTTACCTGGCATTACTCACTGAATTGACTGGCATTGGCAGACAATCCGGCTCGGTCACTGTAAAAGCTCTGCAACAAAAATCAAGTAGAACCCTGTCTGCGACCAGGAATGTCCCCCCGCAGCATATCCCGCGGATGATTTTTTCCAAAAAAACCAACTTCAATATAAAAAACTGCTACGCCTACCCGTCCAACTCGATTTTAATTATTAAAAAATTAATTACACAGGTGTTTTAATCCATATCAAACAGAATAAAATCAACAAGTTAAGGATAGGTCGGGTTACTTTCTCATTTACCTATAAAAGAAGAGGGATAGCCTCCCCCACCCTCCGTTCCCCGGAAAACGCTCTCGCCATAAAAGCAGATGAAAATACTGCAAAAAACCGTTTTCTCGATATCGGCACCGGAGTGACAAGCGACTTATCGATAAGTTCAAAAATAATCAATAAAATTGTAAAAATCTAACTTAACAACATCTTTACATAAGTTGACGCAACATTTATGGAATAAAACGCCAAAAATATTCCATCAAGTGCATATTCCCATCTAATTCCCTCTGCTGCCCCCATCCCCGCCGCTCCATTTGACGTCCATCACCAAACCTTGATAAGCCTTACGCACCGCTCCAACGAGGGCGGTAATGGAAGCAAACAATAAACAATCAGGAAGGATACTAGCGATGCTTAGGAAAAGCAGACTCTCTGCTGCCGTAGCGTTTGCCTTGGCGAGCGCGGCAGTTGTGGCCACCCCTGTCCTGGCCGAAGAGGGCCAGAACGTAGAAAAACTGCAAAAAATCAAGGTCACCGGCTCGCGGATCTCCCGGGTCGATGTGGAAGGCGCCACCCCGGTCGTCTCCGTGACCAAGGCGAAAATCGAGCAATCCGGTCAGCAGACCGTCGCCGATTACCTCAAGCAAGCCTCCTACAACTCCTTTGGCGGCGTCTCCCCTGCCTCCGGCAGCTCCTTCCAGTCCCAATCCACCGTCGGCCTGCGCGGCCTGGGTTCCGAGCGTACCCTGGTTCTGCTGAACGGCAAGCGGGTAGCGGGTTCCCCCACCATGGGCGGCACCTCCATCAACCTCAACACCATCCCCATGGCCGCCGTTGAGCGGGTCGAGGTCAACCTGGACGGCGGCTCCGCCATCTATGGTTCCGACGCCATCGGTGGCGTGATCAACGTGGTGCTCAAAGAGGGCTACGAAGGGCTGGACTTCCAGGGCCGCATCGGCTCCCCGAGCGAAGAGGGCGGCGACGAGAAGAGCGGCTCCATCGTGGCAGGGGTGGCCGGCGAGAAGGGCTCCCTGATGGCGGTCTACGAGCACGACAAGAAGGACGTCATCTACGCCCGGGATCGTGACTATCTCTCCAAGCAGGGCAACGACTCCCCCAGCCCCTACGGCCGCAACGTGGAAGGGATCACGGGTCTTGACGCCAACGGCGACCCCATCTGGAAATACGGCCCCCTGGCCGGCGCCACCAATGCCGACGGCTCATGCAAGGAGCCCTTCGTCGGGTTCGAGGGCGGCTGTAACTTCAACTACGGCCAGGTCGCGGCCACCACGGCCTCCCGCAGCCGTGACACCCTGTACGTGAACGGTCGCTACCACATCAACGACAACGTGGACTTCGTGCCGCAGATCATCGGCTCCCGGGTCGAGAGTTTCGGCCGCTTCGCCCCGGCCGCCGGTGCCTTCACCATTGACCCGGCCAACCCGAAGAACGCTCAGTTCTTCGCCGACAACGGCCTGGATGCCGCCGCCACCCAGGGTCTGGGTGAGGCTGCCTACGCCTACTACCGCTTCAGCAACGTCGGTCCCCGTGACAACTATGTCACCGACACCACCGGCAGCATGAACCTCGGCTTCGAAGGCACCATCGCCACCGAAAGCGTCGGCGACATGCAGTGGAACGCCGGCTACATGTACTCCAAGACCGACAACAAGGAGAACGGCACCGGTTACGTGCTGAAGTCCGCCGCCCAGCAGGCGGTCGCCGACGGCAAGTTCGTCGGTGGCGAGTTCGACGCCTCCACCACGGCCTCCATGGCCGCCGACACCAGCCGCCGCTCCACCATGGACTTCTACCAGTGGTACGCCGGTGTCCAGTGGGACATGGGTGAACTGCCGGCCGGTCCGGTCAGCTGGTACGCCGGTGCCGAGTACAACGACTGGGTCTATGCCGACAAATACGACGCCCAGTCCGAAGCCGGCAACATCATCGGCTCCTCCGGCAACTCCTCCGGTGGCGTGCGTGACGTGACTGCCGCCTACATCGAGTCCCTGGTGCCCATCACCGAGCAGATCGAGCTGAACGTGGCCGGTCGCTTCGACAAGTACAGCGACTTCGGCAGCGCCTTCTCCCCCAAGGCGAGCCTGCGTTACCAGCCGCTGGACAACCTGATGCTGCGCACCTCCTGGTCCCGTTCGTTCCGCGCCCCCAGCCTGAGCGATCTCTACTCGGCTGACTCCTTCTCTGCCGACTGGGCGAAGGATTACGTCTACTGCGAGGCCAACGGCATCTCCGCGGCTGACTGCCCGAACCGCCAGTACGACACCACCCGTACCTCCAACGAGGATCTGAAGGAAGAGACCGCGGACACCTGGAACTTCGGGGTGGCCTACAGCCCGGTGGATGACCTGAACCTCTCCCTGGACTACTACACCATCAAGATCGAGGACGTGATCCAGCTGAACTCCCTGCAGTCTCTCATCTATGACGAACTGAACAGCGGCAGCTCCAGCAGCATCACCCGCAACAGCCAGGGCAAGATCAGCAACGCCATCGCACCCATGGTCAACCTGGGGACCCTCGAGACCTCCGGCCTCGACCTGAAGGTGGATTACACCTACGACCTGAACTACGCCACCGTGCGTTATGACCTGGGCGGTACCTACATCCTGAAATACAAGGAAGGTCTGTACGCCGGTGGTCCCATCATCGACAAGATCGGCCAGAACGGTCTGCCCCAGATGCGCTTCAGCTCCGGTGTGGGTGTCAACGTTCCCCAATGGTGGAACATGGATACCTACCTGAGCGCGAACTACATCGACTCCCAGAGCCAGGATTACATCGCCGATACCGGTGAGGAAGTGGGCCACATCGCGTCCCAGACCACCTGGAACCTGAACGTCGGCGTGGAAGCGCCCTGGAACGGCAAGATCCAGGTCGGCGTGAAGAACATGTTCAACGTGGGCCCGTCCCTCGAGAGCGATGGCTTCACCTATGACGACGAGCTCTACAGCATCGACGGTCGCATCTACTACCTCGACTACAGCCAGAAGTTCTAATCCACCAGCAAACCACAAGCCGGCCCGTTCGGGCCGGCTTTGCCCAAGGTCCCAAGGAAGTTACGGAGATAGGGTAATCCTATGAAAACAAGGACAACTACAATGAAGAACGCGCTCCTCGGCAGCCTGATTTCGGCTGCCTTGCTGACCAGCTTCAATCTGAGTGCCGCCTCTGCCAGCCAGGCCGTGGACGCTCAAGCCGCCACCGACAATGCATCCAAAGTTTCCCAGCAGAAGATCGACAGCTACGCCGAGTCTGCCGAGTCTGCCCTGGCCCAGTACAAGGCCGCCCTGCGCCAGGTCGACAGCCTGCGCACCTACAACGAGCAAGTGGGCAAGATGGTCGACTCCCAGAGCGCCGAACTCGCCTCCATGCAAAAGCAGATCGCCCAGATCGACCAGACCAGCACCGAAGTGGTGCCCCTGATGCTCAAGATGATCGACTCCCTCGAGCAGTTCGTCTCCCTGGACCTGCCGTTCCAGAAGGTGGAGCGTGAGGACCGCGTGGCGGCCCTGACCGATCTCATGAACCGGGCCGATGTCACCATCTCCGAGAAGTACCGCAAGATCCTCGAGGCCTACCAGATCGAGGAGGGCTTCAGCCGCACCATCGAAGCCTACAAGGCGAGCCTGGACAAGGATGGGGACGAAAAGACCTACGAGTTCCTGCGCGTCGGCCGCATCGCCCTGCTCTACCAATCCCCGGATGGCAACGAGACCGGCATGTGGAACAAGAAGACCCGCCAGTGGGAAGTACTGCCCCAGGAGTATCGCAGTGCGGTTGAACAAGGCCTTCGCATCGCGAAGAAGCAGGCGCCCCCCGCCCTCATCAAGCTGCCGGTTCAAACTGCGGAGAAAGCATCATGAAAGGAATCAAACTTGCCATCGCCTCGCTGATCGCGGGCGCCACCCTGGTCACCCTGCCGGTGACCGCCGCCGAGAAGCCGGTGGATCTCAACGCCCTGCTCAATCAGGTCAAGGCCGCCAGCACCAGCGAATCCCAGCTCAACAAGGAGCGGGAAGCCCGCTTCCTGGCTGACAAGAACGAACAAGGGGCCCTGCTCGCCAAGGCCAAGGCGGATCTCGCCGCCGAAGTCGCCAGGGGCGAAAAGCTCAAGGCCACCTTCGATGCCAACGACAAGCAGCTCACCGAGCTGACCGAGACCCTGCGCCAGCGCTCCGGCAACATGGGCGAGATGTTTGGCGTGCTGCGCCAGTTCGCCGGCGAGTTCAAGGGGATCTTCAACGCCTCTGCCCGCCGGGTCGAGCATCCGGAGCAGACCGCCCTGCTGACCCGCCTGGCCGAGAGCAAGGAGCTGCCCTCCAGCGATGACCTGACCGCCTTCTGGACCACCACCCTCAGCCGCATGGTCGACGGTGGCAAGGTGAGCCAGATCCCGGCCACCGTGGTCTATGGCGAAGGCAACCAGGCCGAGAAGACCGTCACCCAGATCGGTGAGTTCAACACCGTCTCCGAAGGCAAGTACCTCACCTTCGTGCCGGAGACCGGCAAGTTCGAACAGCTGCCCCGCCAACCCGACAAGGGGGTGCTGGAACCCATCGCCGACTTTGAACAGGGTGGCGGCGGCGTCAAGCCGATCTTCGTCGACCCGTCCCGCGGCGTGATCCTCTCCCTGCTGGTGCAGTCGCCGACCCTGAAGGAGCGGATCGACCAGGGTGGTGAAGTGGGCTATGTCATCATGGTGCTCGGCGTGCTCGGTACCCTGTTGGCCCTGTTCTGCGGCGCTCGCCTCTCCCTCATCGGCGGATCCATGCGCAAGCAGCTCAAATCCGATCAGATCATCAAGGGCAATCCCATCGGCGAGATGCTGGGGGCCTACCAGAGCCATCGTGGCGACAACATCGAGGATCTGGAATCCAAGCTCGACGAGATCATCCTGCGCAACGTGCCCAAGTTCGAGAAGGGCATCAGCATCATCAAGCTGATCGCCTCGGTCGCGCCGCTGCTGGGTCTGCTGGGTACCGTGGTCGGGATGATTGCCACCTTCCAGGCCATCACCCTGTTCGGTACCGGCGATCCCAAGCTGATGGCGGGGGGTATCTCCGAGGCCCTGGTGACCACCATGCAGGGTCTGGTCGTGGCCGTGCCCATGCTGTTCCTCTACACCATCGTGCAGACCCAGAGCCGCCGTCTGATCCAGGTACTGGAAGAGCAGAGCGCCGGTTTCGTCGCCCGCTACCAGGAACGTCTGCACGCCGCCAAAGCCGCAGCCTAAGGAGTCACCCATGTGGTTCTGGTTGATTGAAGAAGTCGAGTCGGTCCGTCGGTTTCTGGGATTGGGGGGCGACGTACTGGTCGCCCTGTTCTTCCTGACCCTGATGATGTGGGCCCTGCTGCTGGAGCGCTGGTTCTACTTCATGGCGGTCTACCCCAAACAGGTGAAGCAAACCAAGGCTACTTGGCTGGCCCGCACCGATCACCTCTCCTGGTCTGCCAGGCAGATCCGCCGCGAGCTGGTCTCGCGGGTGGCCATGGCGGTGGACAAGGGGATGCCGGTCATCAAGGTGCTGATCGCCCTCTGCCCGCTGATGGGGCTGCTCGGGACCGTGGTGGGCATGGTGCAGGTGTTCGACACTCTGGCCATTACCGGCACCGGCTCCCCCAGGGCGATGGCCTCGGGGATCTCCAAGGCGACGGTACCGACCATGGCGGGCATGATTGCCGCCCTTTCCGGCCTGTTTTTTGTCAACCAGCTCGATCACAAGGCCAAGTTGGCGGTGCAGAAGCTGGAAGACAACCTGAAACACGGCTGATGCAGGATGCACATCCCCGGCCGGGCCATGCCCGCCGGGGCACAGAACAAGCAAGGAGTTTTTTGCCATGAGAAAACGTCACAGCGACAGCGGTGCTGACGAGGCGGCCATCGATTTGACCCCCATGCTGGACATCGTGTTCATCATGCTGATCTTCTTCATCGTCACCACCTCGTTCGTCAAGGAGTCCGGCGTGGAGATCAACCGCCCGAGCGCCAGCACGGCCGAGACGGTGAAGAAGGGGAACATCATGGTCGCGGTCCGCGAGAACGGTCAGGTCTGGGTCGACAAACGGGTCGTCGAAGTGGGTGCCGTGCGCGCCAACATCGAGCGGCTGCGGGCGGAGAACCCGGAGAGCGCCGTGGTGATTCAGGCCGATACCGAGTCCCGTTCCGGGCTGGTGGTGCAGGTCATGGACCAGATCCGCATGGCCGGTGTCCAGAACATCTCCATCGCGGCGAGCAAGAGCAGCTGATGCCGGAGCGAGCCCTATGAGATACCTGATATCGTTGGCGGTCTCCTGCGTGGTGGTGTTCTTCCTGTTTCTGGGAATGAACAAGCTCATCACGCCGGATCACCGGGAGCTGACGGAGCGGGAGGACGTCACCATGACCGACTTCATCCGCCTCAAGCCTCAGGAGACCCTGCAAGAGAAACAACGGGAACTGCCCAAGCCGCCGCCCCCGAACCGCCCGCCGCCCCCGCCCGAGATGGAGGTGGCGAGCACGGACAGGCCGCAGATGGAGAGCTCCCCCATGGACATGCCCAAACTCGACATCCCGGTCAACATCGGTGGCGGCAACGCCCTGGGTGCCTACAGCACCGGCGGCGGTGGCGGCGGCATGGGTGGCAACAACGGCGCCATCCCGATGGCGACCTTCGAGCCCATGATGCCCCGCAAGGCGGCCCTGGCCGGTCTCGCATCCGGCAAGGTACTGGTGGAGTTCACCGTCACCGAGCGCGGTACCGTGAGCAACATCCGCATCGTCAAGGAAGAGCCCCGCAGCTATGACCTCGGCAAGGCGGCGCGCCAGACCATTGCCAAGTGGACCTTCAAGCCGGCCATGGTGGACGGCAAGCCGCAGGCCAGTCGCATGCAGCAAGAGATCGAGTTTGCGACCAACTAAGGAGGGTGGCGATGAAAAAGTTACATACCCTGATCCTCGCCCCGGTGGCCATGGCGGTGCTGCTCAGCACCGCCACCTGGGCTGCCGAACAACCCGCCCTGTCTGACCGCGCCTACCGCGCGGTCAACAAGGCTCAGGCGTTGATCACCGAGAAGAAATACGGCGAGGCCAATGCCAAGCTGCAGGAGGCGCTGTCCGGCGCCGGCGAGCGGGTCTACGACAAGGGGGTCATTTTGCAGACCCTGGGCTTCGTGGCGGCGCAGCAGGAGAAGTACGGTCAGGCGACCAAGTACTTCGCCGACGCCATCGCCACCGGCGGACTGCCCCAGCCGGTGGCCCAGCAGGTGCGCTACAACCTGGCCCAGCTCTACATGGCGGAGGGGAACTTCAAGGGTTCCATCAACACCATGAAGGAGTGGTTCGCAAACCTCGGCAAGGACGAGAAGCCGACCCCGCACGCCTACATCACCCTGGCCAACGCCCATGTGCAGCTCAAGCAGTACCGGGAAGCCATTCCGGCAGTGGACAACGCGATCAAGCTCTCCGCGGGCAAGGCGCCGGAGTCCTGGTACCTGCTGAAGATGGCGGCCCACTACGAGCTGAAACAGTACAAGCCGGCCACCGAGGTGCTGACCGCCCTGGTGGACCGCTACCCGGAGAAGAAGAAGTACTGGACCCAGCTCTCGGCCATGCACATGCAGGCGGGCAACGATGCCAAGGCCCTGGCGGCGCTGGAAGGGGCCTACAACCTCGGCATGCTGACCGAAGCCAACGAGTTGCAGCGGCTCGCCAACTACCTCGCCTTCGCCGGCATTCCCCACCGCGCCGCCCGCGTGATGGAGAAGGCCATGAAGGAGGGGCAGATCGAGAGCACAGCGGCCAACTACAAGACGCTGGCCAACTACTGGCATCAGGCCAAGGAGCTGGACCCGGCCATCGACACCCTGGCCAAGTCCTACAAGCTGGCCCCCAATGCCGAGCTGCAGCTCAAGATGGCGCGCATGATGATCCAGAGCAAGCGCTACCAGGATCTGGTGGCCTTCGCCGCCAAGCCTGCCGCCAACGCCAGCGGCGAGCAGCGGGCGGATCTGAAGTTCCTGACCGGGGTCGCCTATTTTGAGCAGCAAAAGCCCAAGGAGGCGCTCTCCGCCTTCACTCAGGCCGCCCAGAATGGCAATGTCAGTGGTCGCGCTTCCCCCTGGATCAGCTTCTTGAAAGAGCAGCAGGGCGGCGCCGTCACCCAATAAAGCTGCGCGGCCCGGCTGGCGGGACGGGGATCTCCCCGACTCGGCATCCGGGCCGCGACACATCGACAAGGGGGTCACCCCGCAGATTGCCTTGGTGGCAATTGGCCGCTCTTCGGAGCGGTCTTTTTTATGGCACCGCCCCTGCCCTTTTCCCCCTCCTTCTCCTGATGCAAGGCACAAAAAAATCCGGAGCCTGGGCTCCGGATTGGGTCATTGCCTTGCGAGAGAACAGGCCATGCAAAGTGCCGGCCTGCCGCTCAAACGGTCATCAGTAGCTGCACACCAGCTTCCAGCTGCCGTCGCCCACTCTGAGTTCGCTGCTGGTATAGCAGCCTGGACAACTCAGTAGCTGCATATCAGTTTCCAGCTGCCGTCGCCCGCCTTGGGCTCGCTGCTGGTCCACCAGTTGGCCTGCCACACCGCCTTGCCGTTGGTCATGCGGTCGTTGCCATTGGCGTGATCCCCGCGCGGCCAGGTCGGATAGGCATTGTAGTCCGCCGGGTTGACGTTCTGGCTGGCACAGGTGGTGCCACCGCTGCCGCCGTCACCACCGCCACTGCTGCCCAGCACCGCCTCGGCCAGGGCCGGGAAGTCGGACTTCAGGCCTATGGTCTGGCTGCCGGCAATCAGGCGCATGCCGCTCGGCACGCCGGCGGCCGGCAGGTAGTAGGTCATGGCCACTTCCACGTCGCTGTCCGGCGTCCAGGCTTTCCAGGCTGGCAGCGTCAGAGCCACCTTGTGGAAGTCCTTCTCATTGGCGATGCCGTCCGAGTTCTGGTTGCCACCGCTCTCCACCACTTTCAGCCCCATGCCGCTCTGGTCGGTGATGGTGTCTGAGGTGGAGGTGGGGACCAGGAACTCGATGCGGGTGCCACCCGGAATGGTCTGGGTCGACTTGTTGGTGAGCTTGAGGGTCGGGTTGATCGGGTAGTTGGAGTCCCCTTCCTTGAAGCCGGAGAGGCTCACGCCGATGTCGAGCTGGGCGGCCGGAGCCGGCAGATCATTCTGCTTCAGTGCCGCCTTGTCGGCCTTGCTGAACTTCTCGTAGGCGAGGCTGGTGAGGGTGCTGCCCATCACGTACTCGTTCTTCGCGGCGTCGAAGTCATAGTCCCCCGCCATCTCCCAGAACATGACGCCCCCCAGGCCCCGCTTGACGATGTAGTCGAGCTTGTGACCCATGGACTCTTCATCTTCGGTGGAGAGGAACACCTTCTTCTGCTCGTTCCAGAGCCAGGGCGCATGAGCCTTGTCGTCGTAGTAACGCACATACTGGCCTTGCATCACGTGGGCCGGGTTGTTGGGATCCAGACCCCAGGCCTGGCCGTAACTCGGCAGGGTGGTGATGCCGAGGCTGGCCGCGTGCTCCAGGTTCTTGGCATGCCACATGGGCACGGCGCCACCGCCAATCTCCTTGCCGTTCTTGTCAAGGTCATGCCAGATGTTGTCGATGCCCACCGCCCCGTTGCCGCACGGAATGGTGCTGCCACCGGTGCCAGGCTGGCAATCGCTCTGGCTCGGCAGCGCCGCCTTGCCACCCAGACCGTGGGTGCCACCGGTGACCCCCTGCCAGCCACGGGTGTAATAGGGCACCCCTATGTTGATCTTGCCCGCCGCCAGGGCACCACGGAAGTAGTGGGCCGCCCAGGCGGAGTTGAGATAGCCGATGCCGCCAAACTGGGCCTGGGTGTAGACCCCCCACTGGGACAACTCGGGATCCGCCTTGTTGTCGAACAGGGCGGCGTTGTGACCGACGAAGTGGTTCCAGGCACCGTGGAAGTCATAGGTCATCAGGTTGACGTAGTCGAGGTACTGGGTGACCTGGAAGTTCTCCATGCCGCGCAGCAGGTAGGCCGAGGCCGGCGAGGCGATGGTCAGCATGTACTTGCGACCGTCCTCGGTGCCGGCGCTGTCGAGCTTGTTGCGCAGGGTCTTCATCAGCACTTCATAGTTCGCAAAGAGCTTGCCGCGACACTGGTTGGAGAGCGGGAAATCGTTGGGGTTGCCCGCATCCTTCATGGAGGTGGGGTACTCGTAGTCGATATCCACCCCATCGAAGCCGTACTGGCGGATGAAGCCCACGGCCGAGTCGGCAAAGGCGTTGATGCCGGCGGTGTTGACCGAGCAGTCGCCCTTGGTGGTGGCGGCGTAGAAGCCGCGGGTATCGGCCCACCCCCCCACCGAGATCAGGGTCTTCACGTCCGGATACTGCTTCTTGTACTTCGACAGCAGGTTGAAGTGGCCCTTGTAGGCAAACTCCGGATCCATCTCGGCGCCCGGCACCCCGTTCCAGGTCAGCTTGGTGGCGGCGTCATCCACCTTGATGGTGTGACTCTGCTCGTCCACCGCCGCGAAGGCGTAGTTGATGTGGGTGATCTTGTCCCAGGGAATGTCGCTCACCAGGTAGGCGGGCAGGCCGTTCTTGCCGGTGCGCCAGGAGGTGAAATACCCGATGACGCGGCGGCCGTGGTCATCCCCCATGCACTCGCTGCCATCGGCGCGGTAGATCTGGCGCACGTCGCAGGAGAGGTTGCCGCCGGTGGGGGGCAGGGCCGCCTCTTCCACCTGCACGTCCACCTGGGCCGACTCGCCAGAGAGGTTGCTCTTGTCGGTCGCCACCAGCTTGAGGCCGGTCAGCCCCTTGTTCTGGGGCGTCCAGCTCAGCTGCCAGGGGGCGCTGGTGTCCTCGCCCACCTTCTGGCCATTCACGAAGAGCTCGACCTTGGCGACGTCGTCATTGGCGTCGGTGACATTGCCGCTCACGGTGAGGGCGCGGCCCAGGGTCACCCTGGCGCCGGCGGCGGGGCTTGCGATGCTCACCCTGGGCGCCTCTGGCGCCACCACAGCGGCGGCCTTGAAGCTCGAATCCGCCTCGCTCAGCACCTTGCCGTCTTTATCCAGCGCCCGGGCCTTGAGGGCGTGATTGCCCGCACCGGCAGCAGACCAGCTGGCACTCCAGGGAGAAGCCGTGGCGGTGGCGACCAGGGTGCCGTCGATGAGGTATTCCACCCGGGCGAGCGCCGTGACCGGGCCGCTCAGCGTCACCGCCAGGGCCACACTGGCCCCCTCGCTGACGCTGGCACCCACGGCGGGGGAGCCGATGGCGACGACCAGGGACGGTGGCGGCACCTCGCCACCATACAGCTTCCAGGCATCGGCCCAGACCACACCCACCCCGGGGGCATAGTGATAGGGGGACGCGCCGCACCAACCGGAGTAAGGGAATTCCTTGCATTCATAGAGGGCGCCTGCGTTGCTGACGATGTCGCCAGCCTTGTAGGCGGTGCCGGCCTGATAGGCGGGGTAAGCGGCCTGCGCCCAGGCAGGGACGGCCGCAAGGGCGACCAGCATGGCAAGCCTGCTGGGCCTCAAGATCTGTTGCATATTGTTATCTTCCTTGTTTTGTCTTGGCTTCAATGCCGGGAAAAGCGCAATCGCAACAGGGAACAAGGGAGCGACAACAGGCCATGGACGGGCCACAAACCCTCAAGTCACCCTGGGTAACCCCGCTGTCTGGCCCGGATGGGACAGATCGGAGGCTTTGCGTCCCGGCATCACTGCCGGTTTGCCCTTTGCCTGGGTTCCGTGAGGAACGGCTCGAGTATAGGAAGCAAGTGACCACTGCTCAATCTTTATTCTCGAAGGAAAATATGTGAATGCTGGCCGCCTCACACTTTTCGCTCCCACCTGATGACAAATAGATCATCAATATCAAACTGTTAGCCACGTCAAAAAATGGCAAATGGGCTCCTTTGTCTCCTCATAATGTGCGTTGGTTCACTGGTCAGAGCTGCCAGAAATGTGACAATGCGCGCCCTTGGCCACGATGCCAAGGCTATGGAAACACTGGCAAAAATAAAAAAAGGAATACCCATGAAAGGAACACCTACCCTGCTGTCGCTGGCCGTGGGGCTCGCGCTCGCGTCCCCGTCTCTCTACGCCGCCGGCTTCAGTTGCCCGGCCGACAGTGCCCTCACCCCCATCCCCGCCATCCAGGGCAGCGGCGACAAGAGCCCCCTCGTCCCGGACGATCAGTTCGAAAGCACCCAGAGCGTCTCGGTCAAGGCGGTGGTCTCAGGTCTGGGCGAAAGCCTCAACAAGGGCTTCTACCTGCTGGATGTGCAGGGGGACGGCAACCCCGAGACGTCGGACGGCATTTTCGTCTACCTCAACGACAAGAACTTCGCCAGCAAGTACCCGGACATCCAGCCGGGCGCCCTGGTCTGTCTGGAGGCCAAGGTCGAGGAGTATTACGGCCACACCCAGCTCAAGCCCCTGTTTGACGGCAGCACGCCGCGCCTGACGACCCTGGCCCAGGGCGCCGCCCCGGCCGCCACGGCGCTGCGGGTACTGGAGGGGGAAACCCTGGCCCGGGCCCTGGAGCGTCACGAAGGGATGCGGGTGCGCCTTGACGCCGACAGCGCCCTCCAAATCAGCCGCAACTTCAGCTACGACTATGCCGCGCGGCGCAACAACCTGGTGCTCGCTCACGGCGCCCCGCTGATGAAGCCGACCCAGCTCCATGTGGCAAGCAGCCCCGAGGCCGTGGCGCTGGCCGAGGCCAACGCCAGCAACCGCGTCTTCCTCGAGTCGGACGTCAAGGCGGGGGACGGCAAGCTCCCCTGGCTGCCCGCCTGGGAGCCGGAGCAGGGTTACCTGCGCATCGGCGATGCCCCGGTCAATCTGGAGGCCATGGTCGGCTACAGCTACAACGAGTACCGCCTGATCGTGCCCCGGGATCAGACCATCACCGCGGGGGATCTGCTGCGCACCGGCGACAACGACCGCCAGAGCGCCCCGGCCCGCCTGGATGGCACTGACCTTCGCATCGGCAGCTTCAACGTGCTCAACTACTTCACCAGCCACTCCAGCGTGGGGGGTGCCCTCAACGTGCTCTGCGCGGATCAGGCGGATGCGGACAGCGCCAAGGGCTGCAACCGCGGCGCCAAGAGCCTGGAGGAGTTCCAGTTGCAGCGCGCCAAGATCGTCAACGCCATCACCGAAATGGACGCCGACCTGCTCGGCCTGATGGAGATGGAGAACAACGGCTTTGATGAGCACGCCGCCCTCCACGATCTGGTGGAGAGCCTCAACGCCAGGCAGAAGGAGGCGAGCAAGCACTACGCCTTCGTCACCCTGCCCAAGGCCCTGCTCACGGAGGATCGCTTCTTTGGCGGCGACGCCATCATGGTGGCCATGATCTACCGCCCCGCCCTGCTCACCCCGAGCGGGGATGCCGACGTCATCCCCCTGCCCCAGCAGCGCTACACCACGGGCGGCGTCACCAAGAGCGCCGGTCAGCGGGACTCCCTGGTCCAGCGCTTCACCGTGGCGGGCAGCGACGCCCCCCTGACCCTGGTGGTCAACCACCTCAAGTCCAAGGGGTCGGGCTGCTATGAAAACGGGGATGGCAAGACGGAGCCTGCGGATCTGCAGGGCAAGTGCACCGAGTTTCGGGTGAGCGCCGCCAAGGTGCTGGGGGAGGCGGTGAGCAAGATGCCGGGCCAGGTGCTGCTGGTGGGGGACTTCAACTCCTACGCCAAGGAGGATCCCATCCGGGTGCTAACCGACTATGCGCCGGTCGCGGGGGAGCGCCAGATCCGCTCCGCCTCCCACACCTACATCGGCGACAAGCCCTATGAACAGATGGGCCAGACGGTGGCCAAGGGTTACGGCCTGGTGGATCTGAACGTCAAGTTCAACCAGGAGAAGGCCATCTCCTACAGCTACGAGGCCGAGCTCGGCACCCTGGACTACGCCCTCGCCAACCCGGCGCTGGCTGACAAGGTGGTGGCGGTGGCCGACTGGCACATCAACTCCTTCGAGAGCAACCTGTTCGAATATGGCAGCGCCTACACCGGCGATCTCATCAAGTCGGACAACCCCTTCAGCGCCTCGGACCACGACCCCGTCATCGTCGACCTCAAGCTCAAGGAAGCGAGCAAGGGGGGTGGCGGCGCCATGGGGGCCCTGCTGCTGGCCTTGTTGCCGCTCGCCTGGCGGCGTCGTCGCTAAGACGCGGCATCTTCGATGCCAGGTGCAAAGCCCGCGATGATCGCGGGCTTTTTTTGTGCCATGGCCATTTGAAAAACAAATGCAAAGGGCCACATCATGGGATGAATAAATGCCCTGTTGCCCCACCCGCCCCTTTCCCGGGGGGCTGGCACCCTGTCGACGGGGAAACCCGGTGCTGACACCAGGGGCCGGATGGCGTATCCCGCAGGCTGCCGAACGAGCCAACCGCCACGCGGCAGAGGATGGCATCGCGCAGCCCGCGCCATGGCCATGGCGGCATCGGCGCCAATCCCCCCCCTCACACCCGTCAGCGGCGGCCAGGGCCGCTGATGTCCTCGCGGACAGGGTGAAACGCCATTTGCCAGACAAATGCAAAGGGCGAGATCATGGGAAATCCAAATGACAGGCAAACAAAAAGGCCACCGCGATGCGGTGGCCTTGGTGCTTTCTTGCGAAAGGTGGTGGAGCTACGCGGGATCGAACCGCGGACCTCTTGCATGCCATGCAAGCGCTCTCCCAGCTGAGCTATAACCCCGATGTGTGTGAGTGACACTGAATCACTCTGAATTTGGTGGAGCTACGCGGGATCGAACCGCGGACCTCTTGCATGCCATGCAAGCGCTCTCCCAGCTGAGCTATAACCCCAAATTCGGTACTCAATGAATGGTTCTGGCGGCCATTCATCCTCAATAATGGTGGAGCTACGCGGGATCGAACCGCGGACCTCTTGCATGCCATGCAAGCGCTCTCCCAGCTGAGCTATAACCCCACAAAGGTCGGCCTGGGTGATACACACCGCACTGCCCTGGGTACTTCATATCAATCGGGAACCTGGTGGAGCTACGCGGGATCGAACCGCGGACCTCTTGCATGCCATGCAAGCGCTCTCCCAGCTGAGCTATAACCCCTTGGATTCCAGATTGTTCGAGGAGAATTTGGTGGAGCTACGCGGGATCGAACCGCGGACCTCTTGCATGCCATGCAAGCGCTCTCCCAGCTGAGCTATAACCCCAACTCACCTCGGCGCTACCAAAGTTATCTCTGGCAACGGAGGCGCATGATAGGCATCACCCGCTTTGCTGTCAACCCAAAATTCTCGCCCACTGGAGCGTTTAGTCAAAATTCAGGCAGTTAGCTGTTTTTACCGCCAACCTCGTCGCTATGTCGCTGTTTTACGTCGCAAATCCGCTTGAGGCCAAAATACGAAGGGCCCCCGTCAGGGAGCCCTTTTCATGCCATGGCCGATGTTTATTCAGCGGCCATGCGCGCTTCGATATACGCCAGGGCGCGGTCGATGCGGGCGAGGACCCGCTCCTTGCCCACCAGCGCCATCACGGCATCGATGGCAGGGGAAAGATTACCCCAGACCGGTGACGGCAATGTGCGGCGGCAAGCTTACTCGGCGGCCATGCGCGCTTCGATATACGCCAGGGCGCGGTCGATGCGGACGAGGACACGCTCCTTGCCCACCAGCGCCATCACGGCATCGATGGCAGGAGAGAGAGATTACCCCAGACCGGTGACGGCAATGTGCGGCGACAAGCTTACTCGGCGGCCATGCGCGCTTCGATATACGCCAGGGCGCGGTCGATGCGGGCGAGGACCCGCTCCTTGCCCACCAGCGCCATCACGGCGTCGATGGCAGGAGACTGGCCCAGACCGGTGACGGCCACACGCAGCGGCATGCCGACCTTGCCCATGCCCTGACCCAGCTCGGCGGCGGTCGCTTCAATCAGCTCGTGCAGCGCCTCGGTGGTCCAGGTCTCCAGGGCCGCCAGCTTGGTCTTGGCCAGAGCCAGCGGCTCGGCAGCCACACCGCGCAGGTGCTTCTTGGCAGCGGCTTCGTCAATGGCTTCGTACTCTTCGAACAGGTAGCGGCTCTGGGCAGCCACCTCCACCAGGGTGTTGCAGCGCTCGGCCAGCAGGGTGACCACGTCGGCCAGCGCCGGGCCATTGCTGGTGTCGATCTGCTGGTGTTCCATGTGCCATGCCAGATGCTTGGCCACATAAGCCGGATCCAGGCTGCGCATGTAGTGGTTGTTGAGCCACAAGAGCTTGTCGGTGTTGAAGGCAGAGGCGGACTTGGAGATGGCATCCAGGCTGAACAGCTTGATCATCTCGCCCAGGGTGAAGATCTCCTGATCCCCGTGGGACCAGCCCAGACGTACCAGATAGTTCAGCAGCGCTTCCGGCAGGTAACCGTCGTCGCGGTACTGCATGACGGAGACGGCGCCGTGGCGCTTGGAGAGTTTGGCGCCGTCGTCACCCAGGATCATGGAGACGTGGGCAAATTCCGGTACCGGCGCGTTCAGCGCCTTGTAGATGTTGATCTGGCGCGGGGTGTTGTTGATGTGGTCTTCCCCACGCACCACGTGGGTGATCTCCATGTCCCAGTCATCGACCACCACGCAGAAGTTGTAGGTCGGCGCGCCATCGGTACGGCGAATGATGAGATCGTCCAGCTCGGTGTTGGCGAACTCGATGCGGCCACGGACGTGGTCATCGAACACCACGGAGCCTTCGGTCGGGTTGCGGAAGCGGATCACGTGGGGCGCATCGGCCGGGTGATCGTGGGCGCCATCCCGGCACTTGCCGTCATAGCGGGGCTTCTCGCCGTTGGCCATCTGGCCTTCGCGCAGCGCTTCCAGCCGCTCCTTGGAGCAGTAGCACTTGTAGGCGCGGCCGTCAGCCAGCATCTCGTCGATAAGGCCGTTGTAGCGATCGAAGCGCTTGGTCTGGTAGTAGGGGCCCTCATCCCAGTTCAGCTCCAGCCATTCCATGCCCTCAATGATGGCGTCGATGGCCTCCTGAGTGGAACGTTCCAGATCGGTATCCTCGATACGCAGCACAAACTCACCGCCCTGGTTCTTTGCAAACAACCAGGAATAGAGTGCGGTACGGGCACCGCCGACATGCAGAAAGCCGGTCGGGCTGGGAGCAAAACGGGTTTTGACTTTCATCTTTAAGCCTTGTGTAGAGGGCCTTGGGCCAATTCGTTAAAAAAACCGTCGCATTTTAGCACCGACAATGACGGATGGGAAAACCATGGCGAGGCAGAGGGGAAAATAGGCTCCATTCCCGCAAAAACCGCTGTTTTAGAGTGATGTCTCAGAATTTTCCCTTTTTTCCCGCTTAGCTAGGCGAGGTTGCTGGAGAGATCTCCCGCACAGCCGATACTTCAGTCACCCCGTCAACGAACCCTCAACGATACAAGGAACGCGCGATGCAGTTTCGTTCTATCCAGAATCGTATCCTGGTACTGGCCGGTGTCGCCATGACCACGGCCCTGGTCATCCTGATCCTGCTCAACCAGTATTCAGGCCGGCAGACCCAGCAGCTCACCATCGACTCCAGCCGCGCCGCCCTGCAACAGGAGGCGTGGCAGAAGGTGAGCGCCAACGCCCGTGCCGAGGCCGCCACCATCACCCAACTGCTGCAAAAGGGGCTCTCCTACACCCAGCAGATGGCCAGCGTCTTCGCCCGCCAGCAGGAGGGCAAGCTGCCGCTGGATCGCCAGCAAGCCACCGACCTGCTCAAGGCCCAGCTTGCCCTGGATCCTCAGCTCTATGGCGCCTTCGCGGGATTCGAGCCCAACGGCTTCGACGGCCAGGACGAAAGCTTCGCCGGCCAGAGCGCGCTCGGCAGTGACGACAAGGGGCGCTTCGTTCCCTACTTCTATCGCGACAAGGATCAGATCGGCAGCGATCTGCTGCTCTCCATCGAAAAGAGCGATCCGGACGAGTTCGGCAACCCGGCCAACGACTACTACGCCTGCCCGAAACGGGAGGGGCGCCCCTGCCTCATCGACCCCTTCAAGGTGGACATCAACGGCCAGCAGGTGCTGGTGAGCACCATCACCACCCCCATCCTGGTGGATGGCCGGTTCAAGGGCATCGCCGCGCTGGATTTGGCGGTGGACTCCATCAGCCGTCAGGCCCAGTCTCTCAATAGCAACATCTATGACGGCAAGGGGGAGACCCTGATCGTCAGCGCCGCCGGTGTCATCACCGGCACCAGCGGCGACGCCAGCCTGCTCGGCAGCCGCGCCGACAAGGTGCTCGGCAACGGCTGGCAGCAGTACCTCAAACCGGACGTGCAGCGCCAGGAGCTTGACGATGCGTTTCGCATCTCGGTGCCCATCGCGGTGCCCGGCATGGCCCGCAACTGGGCCATCATCGTCACCCTGCCCTACAAGGTGGTGCTGGCGGGAGCGGACGAGCTGGCACGCCAGCTCACCGACATGAACCGCGCCGCCATGACCCAGCAGCTCATCGGTGCCCTCATCGTACTGGCGCTGGCCCTTGGCACCATGCTGGTCATTGCCCGCAGCATCACGGGCCCCATCCGCCAGATGGTGAGCCTGGTAGATGACATCGCCGACGGCGACGGGGATCTCACCAAGCGTCTGGAGACCCGCTCCCGGGACGAGCTAGGGGCCCTGGCCCGGGGCATCAACCGCTTCATCGACAAGCTGCAGGCCCTGCTCGGGGATGTGCAGAAGACCGCGAGCGAGGTCCATCGCCACGCCGGGGACACCGATCGCATCGCCGGCCAGACCGACAGCAACCTGCAGCATCATCAGGCCGAGATGGAGCAGATGCTGACCGCGGTGCAGGAGATGTCCTATGTCAGCCAGGAGGTGGCCACCCACGCCAACAACACCGCCGACTCCGCCAAGCAGGCCCAGGGCGCGGCGGACGAGGGCAAGGTACGCTTCCAGCGGGTGATCCACTCCATGCACAAGGTGGCTGCCGAGGCGGGCAAGGGCGCCGAGGTGGTGGAAGGGCTGGCTCACGACAGCGAGCAGATCACCAGCATCCTCACCGTCATCCAGGGGATCGCCGATCAGACCAACCTGCTGGCACTCAACGCCGCCATCGAGGCGGCCCGGGCCGGGGAGCAGGGGCGCGGTTTTGCGGTGGTGGCCGACGAGGTGCGCAAGCTGGCGGGCAACACCCAGCAGGCGGTGCAGAATACCCAGGAGCTGATCGACAAGATCCGCCACAGCTCCACCAACGCGGTCAACGCCATCCAGCAAAGCCAGCAGCTGACCCATCAGGCGGTGGGGGAAGCGGATCAGGCGGAGGCGGCCCTCGGCAGCATCTTCCAGGCCATCGCCACCATCAACGACATGACCTACCAGATCGCCTCCGCCGCCGAGGAGCAGAGCTCGGTTTCCGAGACCGTCTCCGGCAATCTGTCAAAAACCAGCGCACTGGCCAACGACATCGCCAGGGACGCCACCAGCACGGCCAACGCCAGTCAGGCCTTGCGTCAGGCGGCGGAACGTTTGCAGCAATTGTTGGGTCAGTTTCGTCTCAGCTGATAATTTTCATGCTCCGGACTCTCCCCCTCGGGGACGAGTCCGTTTACCATAGGCGGCATATTTGCCTGATGGCAGGCAATGTAGTGAGAGGTAAATGCCGTGCCCACCCCGGACCGTCGCCCACGTGGCCATAACAGACGAGCCCAGCAGCGTCGCCAAGACGAATCACAAGGAACCCTGCTCCAACGTATCAACGCGGCTACCCTGCCCCTGCGCCAGCGTCTCGGCCAGGGCATGAGTGGCCTGGGTCAGCGCAACAAGGAGCCGAAGGCGGCCTCGTTCAAGCTGGCAAGCCCCCTGCCCCGCAAACACACCATAGGGTTGCTGGTGCTGATCCCGCTCTGGCTGCTGGTGCTGGCCTGGGAGCCCGCCCCCGCCGCCCCGACCACAGCGCCGTCAGGCTCTCTGGCGGTCCCCCTGGCCGTGCCGGCCCAGGCCCTGACCGTCGGCAACGCCGGTGAGCCCCAGGCCGCCAAGCCCGTCGAGGAAAAAGTGGATGGCACCTGGTTGCAGCACGACGTGCAGGCCGGTGAAACCCTCTACTCCATCTTCCGCAAGTTCGAGCTGCCGGGGGCCGAGCTCAGCCGGCTCATCGCCATCGAAGGGCCGGACAGGCCGCTGACCCGGCTGCAGTCGGGCAAGTCGGTGTTCATCCTGGTGGACACCAGCCGCCGCATCCAGCGGGTCGAGGTCCGCTCTCTCGGTCAGGTCAGCTACCGCTACGACCGCCAGGGGGAAGGGTTCGCCCTCAAGGAATAGGGGGCTCGACCACCCCCCCCTTATGCAGACGGGAGGCCATGGCCTCCCATTTTTTTTGATGTGAAGCATGAATCAAGCTGCTGACTTCACAATACTTTTAGCTCGCTCAAAAAATGAAAAGTGCCAAATTGACAAGGGATCGGGCTCCAGTACAATCGGTCAGGCTTTAGACAGGGATTGTGCTACATGCTACTGGGACAAAGAGACGTGGTCAGTCATGCTTCAACCCCTGACTTCCAGGCAAATGCTGCCCAACCAGGCTTAGTTTCATTTTGTTATAGATAGGACTTACCACATGTCTGACATTCGCACCGGCCAAGTAAAATGGTTCAACGAAACCAAGGGTTTTGGCTTCATCGAGCAATCCCAGGGACCGGACGTTTTCGTTCACTTCTCCTCCATCCAGAGCGCAGGTTTCAAGACCCTGGCTGAAGGTCAAAAAGTCCAGTTCACTGTGACCCAGGGCAAAAAAGGCCCTCAGGCCGAGAACGTCACCGTTATCTGAGCCAGCGCCAGTGAACCCGTAGGAGGAGCCATCGCCCCTCCTATTTTTTTGCCCGCGATTTCCCCTCCTCGATCGGCAGAGCTCTTGCCGGGCTTGCCATCCCCACCTGCAAGCCGTTTATGGCCGCCACCAGCCGCCATAAATCAAAATGATGAGTTTTGGTTAAATGCCCCGGTTTTAACTTATAGCGAGCCACTGTCTGTCATTCAGGCCCTGCCAAGCCTGTTAGCCGACCGCAAAGGGTTGTGCCCGATCTCCGGGAGGCTATTAGCAAGCAATACATCTTGGTCTTATGACTTGGGATGTGCGGGGAAGAGAGAAATCAGGCAAACGCCGGATACGACAAATCATCGCGGCGCGATGTGATGGGCAATTCAAAGGGATTATGAGGACGTCGAAGAGAGATTGGAGCGGAAAACGAGACTCGAACTCGCGACCCCAGCCTTGGCAAGCGCGGATCATGCTCTACCAACAGGACGCGGCAGTGATGGTACTGAGAAACTGGATTCGTGTACTTGGGGGAGAGATTGAATTCGAAGGGTTCGAAGAGAGATTGGAGCGGGAAACGAGACTCGAACTCGCGACCCCGACCTTGGCAAGGTCGTGCTCTACCAACTGAGCTATTCCCGCAACAGGATGTCATCTGCAAGTGATTGGAGCGGGAAACGAGACTCGAACTCGCGACCCCGACCTTGGCAAGGTCGTGCTCTACCAACTGAGCTATTCCCGCA
>NZ_JBFODR010000041.1:0-14563 GCF_040908425.1 Aeromonas sp. R2-1 | reverse complement strand
TCCAGCTCGTGGGTCGCATTGCAGAATACAGTACTCATGAATAATCAACCTTCAGCCGCACCTTCTTGCGCGCCATCGTCATCACGGGTTCGGGGTAACGAAGCCCGATTGCGTCCAGCTCGTGGGTTGCGCCGCAGAATAAAGCACTCATCAATAATCAACCTTCAACCAATTCGGCCAGCAATGATACTCACGGCGAAAAAATAATCAAACCACGGGGCGGTTATGCAGCATATGCTACCAAAATGTGAACCGGCTCTACCCAGGCTTCGCTCGATGAGTAATATAAAAATTGAACCATATTCAACAAGGAGGTGTGAATATGCAGGTCTCCTACGGCAGATTGCAAGCCTACGCAGGCATGGGGTTCTTGTCGTTCGCCATGATAGTGCTGGGCAGCCCGATCGGTAATACCGGTACCTGGTTCGGCTCCATGGTGATGATCGGACTGGGGCTCTGGATCGAGCTCAGCGACTACTACGACGAGGATGAGGACGAGAACGATCCCTCCTGAGAGCCTGGCTCTCGGCACTCAAAGGCGGACGATGTCCGCCTTTGTCATTTCTGCTCCGCGCCGGAACGGGTCGAGCGCATGGCGCGCTCCAGCTGCTGCGCCGTCTGCTCGGGGTTGGCCCTGGCGTCGTTGAAGAAGCTGCTCAGCACATCCATGATCCCCTGGCGCATGTTGGTGGGCACCGCCATCCCCTCCGCCATGCTGGGCAGCAGGTTGTCCTGTTGCTCGGCGTGGAGGAAGTCCTGATAGGAGCGGATGGCGCAGCGATCGAACTTGCTCATGTCCGGCTTGATGAGCGCCGGGATGGAGCCCTTCACCCGGTTGAACTCCTCCTGAAAGCGCGGCGTCATCAACAGCCTGGCCAGCTCGCCCTGGGCCTGCAACTGGGCGGGATCCCGCTGCTTGAACATGGCGATGGAGTCGAGGTTGTAGCTGAACAGCCCCTGGCTGCCCGGGCTTGGCAGGCACTCGATATCCTCGCCGGGGCGGTAGTTGCCGGCGCTCAGCTCCCCTTTCACCCAGTCCCCCATCACCTGCATGGCGGCGCCGCCGCTCTCCAGCAGGTTGGTGGCCTGGTGCCACTTCAGACCGGCGTATTTCTCGGGCACATAGGCGCGCAACTGCCGGAAGCGGGTCAGCACCCGCACCATGTCTGGGCCGGTCAGGGTGGCGCTGTCCTGTTCGAGGAAGGCCTTGCGATAGAAGGTCTTGCCCCCTTCGCCGAGGGCCACCGTTTCGAACAGCACCGCGATCTGCCAGGGTTCGTTACCGATGGCGAGGGGGGTGATGCCCTGCTCCTTGAGCTGGTCCGCCACCGCCACGAACTGGGCCCAGTCGGTGGGGGGCTTGAGCCCCTGTCGCTCGAATACCTTGCGGTTGAGCCAGAGCCAGTTGACCCGGTGGATGCCGGTGGGAACCGCCATCAGGGCGCCGTTCTGGCTGAGGGTATCGCGCACCATGGGGGGCAGCTGAGGGTACCAGCCGAGGTGCTCGGCCATGGGGGTGAGATCGCGCAGAAAGCCCAGGCTGCCCCACTCGTGCAGCTCGAACCCCTTGAGGTGGGCCGCCTCCGGCGGGTTGGCCGCCAGGGCCCGGCTCTTGAGCACCGTCATGGCGCTCTTGCCGCCGCCCCCCTGTACCGCGAAGTCGTTCCACTGGTTGCCCTGCTCGGCCCACTCGGACTTGAGCACTTCCACGGCCCTGGCCTCGCCGCCGGAGGTCCACCAGTGCAATACCTCCACCTGGGAGGCGCAGACGGGCAGGGAGAGCAGGGCGATGACAGAAAAAGACAACCACTTCATACATTACTGCCTTGGTAGGGAGAGGGTGGCCTGCAGGCCGCCCTGGGGGCGATTTTCCAGCACCAGGTCGCCGCCGTGGGCGTGGGCTATGTTGCGGGCGATGCCAAGGCCCAGCCCGGTGCCGGCGGCATCGGTGCTGAGGCGGTAGTAGGGCTCGAAGATGCGCTCGAACTGATCGTCCGGCAGACCGGGCCCCTCGTCCATGATGAAGAGGATCAACAACTCCTCGTCATCCATGATGATGATGCGCACCTTCTGGCCGTACTTGATGCCGTTGTCCACCAGGTTGCCGATGCAGCGCTTGAGGGCCAGCAGCTTGCCGCGATAGGGCCACTTGCAGTGCCCCTCGATGGTGAGCAGATCCTCGTGCAGGTTCATGGCCTCCGCCATCTGCTCCAGCAGGGCGTTGACGTCGATCTGCTCGAGGTTCTCGTGAATGTCCGTCTCTTTGACCGTCTGCAGCGCCCCTTTGACCATCAGCTCCAGCTCGTCCAGGTCCTTGTTGAACTTGGCGATCTGCACCTCGTCGTCCAGCAGTTCGACCCGCAGTCGCAGCCGGGTGATGGGGGTCTTGAGGTCGTGGGAGATGGAGCTGAAGAGGCGCTCCCGATCGTCGATGAAGCGGCGAATGCGCTGCTGCATGATGTTGAAGGCGCGGGTCGCCGCCACGATTTCGGAGGCACCCTCCTCCTTGAGGGACGGCTGGTCGATGTCCTTGCCGAGGTTGACCGCCGCCTTGGCGAGGCGACGCAGGGGGCGGGTCTGCCAGCGCACCAGCATGAAGGTGAAGAAGCAGAGGAAGACCGTCATCAGGGCGATGAAACGCACCTGGTTGCTCGGCATCACGGTGTCATCCAGCGTCATGTAGGGGGCGGGCAGCAGGGCCGCCAGATAGAGCCACTCCCCCGGTTCTATCTCGATCTGGGTCACCAGCACCGGCGGATTGATGGGCTCCAGGGACAGGGTGTAGCGGGCCCAGGAGGAGGGGAGATCCGCCAGCAGGGTGTCGTTGTTGAAGACGTGCAGCTCCTCGGGGCGGGAGAAATCCACCTTGATCGCCATGGCGTCGGAGAGTTTGCGGCTGAGCACCTCCTGCACCTCTTTGAGCACCAGCGTCTTGCGCTCGCTGTCGGGGATGGCGCTGATGTGGATCTCTTCCTCGTTCAGGGAGACGAAGAAGCGGCTGCCCCCCATGTTGCGCAGCTGATCCAGGGCGATGTGGCGGTATTGCAGGGGCAGGGACTTGAAGAAGTTGACGGTGGAAGCCGCCGACAGCGCCAGGTTGCGGGTGGTGCTGAGCATGCCCTCCAGCTCCCGCTTCTGGATCTGCTGCATCCAGATGCCGGTGAGGATGGTCTGGGAGAGCAGGATGGCGAGCAGCAACAGCAGCAGCATCCGCGACAGCAGGGAGCGGGGCACCAGGGCCCGCCAGAACTTCTGCCCCGTCATGGCAGCGTGTGTCTCTTGTCGATCAGCATGGGGTGCTTACCTCTGTGCCTTGCCGTTGCCCGTGATGGGTCTCTCTTCTGCCCGTTCAAGGTCTCGCCGTAGCGTCTGTCTGTTACGGGATCTCGTGGACTTCGGCGATCAGCATGTAGCCGCTGCCGCGAATGGTCTTGATGATGCGCGGGCTCTTGCCGTTGTCACCCAGCTTCTGGCGCAGGCGGCTGATCTGCACATCGATGCCGCGTTCCATGGGCAGGCTCTCGCGACCGCGGGTGGCGTCCGAGATGGTATCCCTGTCCAGGACCACGCCGGGCTGCTGCAGGAACATGCCGAGCAGCAGGGCATCGCTGCCGGAGAGATCCAGCAGACTGCCATCTTCGTGGGTCAGCTGGTGGCTCAGGGTGTCCAGGGTCCACTCGGCGAAGCGCAGCCGACGGCTCGGTTCCTTTTCTTTCTCCGGCTGGCGGAATTCGGCGCGGCGCAGCAGCGCCTTGATGCGGGCCTGCAGTTCGCGCGGGCTGAACGGCTTGGCGATGTAGTCGTCGGCGCCAAGTTCCAGACCGATCACCCGATCCGCTTCGTCGGAGGCGGCGGTCAGCATGATGATGGGTACCTGGGAGTCGCGGCGTATCTGCTGGCAGAGGGTAAAGCCGTCGTCGCCGGGCATCATGATGTCCAGAATGATGAGGTCCGGGCTGTGCTGGGCCAGTTGTTGGCGCATCTCGTTCCCTTCGGCCGCGGTCAGTACCTCGAAACCGGCCCGGGTCAGGTACTCGTTGAGCAGCTCGCGGATCTCCCGATCGTCGTCGACGATAAGCAGTTGTTTGCTCGTTGACATATGTATGTGCATCCACCCATTTTTTTGTGCAGATTGAACCTGTCGGGGGAGCAAAAAGCAAGCAAGCCCCCCCTCTAATGTGAAGTTATGGGCAATATAGCCTCAGGATTGGCCCCGATCGCGGGAAAAGAATAAAAAAGGCCGACCCAAACGGGCCGGCCAACACGCAGATTCCGACGGCAGGAGCGCACCCCGTGTGGCGCGTTCCACAGACTCGACAGCAGGGTCGGCAGGCCGACCCGGTATTCGTGATGGGGCCGCTGTGCCGGGAAGCAGGGCCGCCTTCTGTCTGTTGTTGCCGCCCCGAGGCGGCGTCCCTGACCGGTGAGCGGTCAGGAGTGATTCACTTACACCCGCTCGAACACGGTGGCGATGCCCTGACCCAGGCCGATGCACATGGTGGCGACTCCCAGGGTGGCGTCCTTCTCTTCCATCAGGTTGATCAGGGTGGTGGAGATGCGGGCACCGGAGCAGCCGAGCGGATGACCCAGGGCGATGGCGCCACCGTTGAGGTTCACCTTCTCGTCCACCAGGTCTTGCAGACCCAGATCCTTCACGCAGGGGAGGGACTGGGCGGCAAACGCCTCGTTCAGCTCGAAGAGGTCGATGTCGCCGACGGTCAGCCCGGCTCGCTTGAGCGCTTTCTGGGTGGCCGGCACCGGGCCGTAACCCATGATGGCGGCGTCACAGCCGGCGATGGCCATGGCGCGCACCCTGGCGCGGGGCGTGAGGCCGAGGGCCTTTGCACGGTCCGCACTCATCACCAGCATGGCGGCGGCGCCATCGGACAGGGCCGAGGAGCTGCCGGCGGTGACGGTACCGTTGACCGGGTCGAACACCGGGCGCAGCTGGCTTAAGCCATCGACCGTGGTCTCCGGGCGGATCACCTCGTCATAGTCGTAGAAGAAGCGGGCGCCACTGGCGTCGTGCCCTTCCAGCCCGACGATCTCCTTGGCAAAACGCCCTTCCACGGTGGCGGCGTGGGCACGGCGGTGGGAGCGGGCCGCAAACTCGTCCTGCTGTTGACGGCTGATGCCGTGCAGCTTGCCGAGCATCTCGGCGGTCAGCCCCATCATGCCGGAGGCTTTCGCCACCGACTTGGCCATGCCGGGGTGGAAGTCGACGCCGTGGCTCATGGGCACGTGACCCATGTGTTCGACGCCACCGATGATGAAGATGTCGCCGTCACCCACTTGGATGGCGCGGGAGGCATCATGCAGCGCCTGCATGCTGGAGCCGCACAGGCGGTTGACGGTGACTGCCCCCACCTGCTTGGGAATGCCGGCCAGCAGCGCGGCGTTGCGGGCGATGTTGAAGCCCTGTTCCAGGGTCTGCTGCACGCAGCCCCAGTAGATGTCCTCGATCTCGTTCGGGTCGAGGTTGGGGTTGCGCAGCAGGATGGATTTCATCAGGTGCGCGGACAAGTCTTCTGCACGCACGTTGCGGAAGGCGCCGCCCTTGGACCGGCCCATGGGGGTCCGGATACAGTCGACAATGACTACGTCTTTCATGAATGGATCTCCTTTCCGCAATCAGTAGAAGGTTTTGCCCTGGGCGGCCATTTCACGCAGCTTGTCGCTGACGCGGTAGAGCGGGCCCAAGTCGGCATACTGGTCGGCCATGGCCACGTAGCGATCCAGACCAATGGTGTCCAGATAGCGGAACACGCCGCCGCGGAAGGGAGGGAAGCCCAGACCGTAGACCAGTGCGATGTCGGCTTCGGCTGGCGTGGCGACTATGCCCTCTTCCAGACAGAGCACCACCTCGTTGATCATAGGGATCATCATGCGGGCGATGATGGCGTCCTTGTCGAAATCCTGTTTCGGCTTGGCGATGGGGGCCAGCAGCTCGTAGCTGGCGGCGTCGGCCACCTTCTTCGGTTTACCCTTCTTGTCCTGCTCGTAGGCGTAGAAGCCCTTGCCGTTCTTCTGACCGAAGCGGCTCACTTCGTACATCACGTCGATGGCGGTGTGGCCTTCCTTGCTCATGCGTGCCGGGAAACCCTGCGCCATCACGTCACCAGCGTGGTGGCCGGTGTCGATGCCGACCACGTCCAGCAGGTAGGCGGGGCCCATGGGCCAGCCGAACTCCTTCTCCATCACCTTGTCGACGGCGGCGAAGTCGGCGCCATCGGCGACCAGCTTGTTGAAGCCGAAGAAGTAGGGGAACAGCACGCGGTTCACGAAGAAGCCGGGGCAGTCATTGACCACGACCGGGGACTTGCCCATGGCGGCGGCGTAGGCCACCACGCGGTTGATGGTTTCATCGGAAGTTTGCTCGCCGCGGATGATCTCCACCAGTGGCATGCGGTGCACCGGGTTGAAGAAGTGCATGCCGCAGAAATTCTCGGGGCGCTTCAGTCCCTTGGCCAGCAGGGAGATGGGGATGGTGGAGGTGTTGCTGGCGAGCACGGCGTCTTCGCCGATCACGCCTTCCACTTCACTCAGCACGGCCGCCTTCACTTTCGGGTTCTCGACCACGGCTTCGACCACCACGTCCACATGCTTGACGTTGTCATAGCTGAGGGTCGGCGTGATGGCGGAGAGCACCTGGCCCATCTTGATGCCGTCGATGCGACCGCGCTCGAGCTGGCCGTTGAGCAGCTTGGTGGCCTCATTCATGCCAAGTGCCAGCGCCTTCTCGTTGATGTCCTTCATCACCGCCGGGATGCCTTTGCTGGCAGACTGGTAGGCGATGCCGCCCCCCATGATGCCGGCACCCAGCACGGCGGCATGGCCGGTGGCCTTGTTTGCCTGCTTGGCGGCCTTCTTGGCCAGCGCCTTGATGTGTTGATCGTTGAGGAAGATACCGACCAGCGCCTTGGCCACGTCGGTTTTCGCCAATTTGATGAAGGTGGCGGCCTCGGCGGCCAGCGCTTCGTCACGGCCCATGCCAGCGGCGGCTTCCACCGTCTTCACGGCGGCCATGGGGGCCGGATAGTGTTTGCCCGCCACGGCGGCAACCATGCCGGCGGCGGTGGTGAAGCTCATCATGGCTTCCAGTTTGGAGAGGCGCAGCGGCGCTTTCTTGGCGGCACGGCGGCCCTGCCAGTCCAGCTTGCCCTTGATCGCGTCCTTGATCATCTGCACGGCGGCGCTGTGCAGCGCGTCCGGGGCGACCACGGCGTCGATGGCGCCCACCTTGAGGGCGTCATCGGCACGGTAATCCTTGCCGGTGGTGATCCACTCCAGCGCGTTGTCGGCACCGATCACCCGCGGCAGACGGACGGTGCCGCCAAAGCCCGGCATGATGCCGAGCTTGGTCTCGGGCAGGCCGATCTTGGCCGTGGTGTCGGCCAGCCGGAAGTCGGTGGAGAGAATGGTCTCGCAGCCGCCGCCCAGAGCATGGCCCTTGATGGCGGAGAGGGTGGGCACCGGCAGATCTTCGATGGCGCAGAAGATGTCGTTGGCCTTTTTCAGCCAGCCGAGCAGGTCTTCTTGCGGCAGATCGAACAGTTCCAGGAATTCGGTGATGTCGGCGCCGACGATGAAAGCGTCTTTGCCGGAGGTGAGGATCAGACCCTTCAAATCGGCTTGTTGCTGTAATGCGGCGATCGCTTCGCTCAGGGAGAGCAGGGTAGCGCGATCCAGCTTGTTGACTGAACCCGGGGCATCGAACCTCAGCTCGGCAATGCCGTCTTCGAGGTAGCTGACCGTCAGGGTTTCGCCTTGGTAGATCATGAGAGTGTCTCCTTGTTCCCACTCTGTGGGGAATGGTGCTCCTTTATCCCCAGCAGGGGGCGAGGCTCACTATTGATCCAAAAGGAGACATTTTCAACACCTATTTAAAACATTTGTTTAACAGTTATCGAGTAAAAGCTCTTCATCACAAAACGGGCAAAAAAGAGGCGCCTTGCGGCGCCTCCGATGGAGATGAGCGTGTTATCAGCTGGCCAGTTCCGGCCGATTGCGATACTGGTTCAATACCTCGGGATCGGCGAGGGCGTGGGTGTTGTTGACGGGGCGGTTGTGCACCACTTCCCGGACCGCCAGCTCCACTATCTTGCCGGACTTGGTGCGGGGGATGGCATCCACCTGCAGGATGCGGGCAGGCACATGACGGGCGGTGCAGTGCCGCTTGATCTGCTGGCAAATCCGCTCACGCAGTCCGTCGTCCAGCTTGCAACCCGCCTTGAGCTTGACGAACAGCACCACCCGCTCGTCCTGTTTCCATTGCTGGCCGATGACGATGCTCTCTTCCACCTCGTCCAGCTGCTCTACATAGCGGTAGATCTCGCTGGTGCCGATGCGCACGCCGCCCGGGTTGAGGGTCGCATCGGAGCGGCCGTAGAACAGGATGCCGCCAGTCGGGGTCAGCTCGATCCAGTCCCCGTGGCACCAGATGTTGTCGAACCGCTCGAAGTAGGCGGCGTGGTACTTGTCGCCGTTTTCGTCCCCCCAGAAGTAGATGGGCTGGGCCGGGAACGGCTTGGTGCAGACCAGTTCGCCCTTTTCACCCAGCACCGGCTGGCCCGCCTCGTTGAATACCTGCACCGCGAGACCGAGGCCGCGCCCCTGGCTCTCGCCGCGATAGACGGGGCTCAAGGGGTTGCCGATGACGAAGCAGGAGCAGATGTCGGTGCCGCCAGAGATGGAGCTGAGCTGCACATTCTGCTTTATCTGCTGGTAAACGTAGTCAAACCCCTCCGGCGACAGCACGGATCCGGTGCTGCAGATGAGGCGCAAGGCAGGCAGGTCGTGGGTATTGATGGGGGCATAACCCTGTTTGTGCAGCGCATCGAGATACTTGGCCGAGGTGCCGAACAGGGCGACCTCTTCGTCCCGTGCCAGATCCCACAGCACGTTGCCATCCGGGTAGAAGGGGGAACCATCGTAGAGCACCAGGGTGGCGCCGGAGGCGAGGGCGCTTACCAGCCAGTTCCACATCATCCAGCCGCAGGTGGTGAAGTAGAAGATCCGCTCCCCCGGCTTGATGTCACAGTGCAGTTGGTGCTCTTTCAGGTGTTGCAGCAGGGTACCGCCGATGCCGTGCACGATGCACTTGGGTTTGCCAGTGGTGCCGGAGGAGTAGAGGATGTAGAGCGGATCGTTGAAGGCCATGGGCTCGAAGGTGAGCTGGGCATCATGCTGGCTTGCCAGCAATTGCTGCCAGTCGTGGCCAAGCTGCAGCGGGTTGCCGAGCAGGGGGATCATCACCGTCTGCTCTATGCTGTCGAGCTGACCGACGACGCTGGCCACCTTGTCCTGAATGTCGATTGCCTTGCCGCCGTAGCGGTAGCCATCCACCGCGAACAGCACCCTGGGACGGGTCTGGCCGAAGCGCTCCACCACGCTGGCCTCGCCAAAATCGGGACTGGTGGAGGTCCAGATCGCGCCGAGGCTGGTGGTTGCCAGTATGGCTACCACGGTTTCCGGGATATTGGGCAGGTAGGCTGCGACCACATCACCCCGGCCTATGCCCTGGCTGCGAAGCCACTGGGCCAGGCGGGCGACCTGATCTGCCAGCTCATGCCAGCTCAGGGTCCGGCTTGGGGCCCCTTCGATGCGGGAGATGATGGCCGGGCTCTCATCCTGACGGCGCAGCAGGTTCTCGGCGAAGTTGAGCCGGCTGTCGGGGAACCAGCGGGCGCGCTGCATATCCTGGCGGTTCTCCGCCACAATGTTGCCAAGCTCGCCCTTGACGCCGCAGTGCTGCCACACCAGTGGCCAGAAGCGGGTGGTCTTCTCCACCGACCATTGATACAGGTCGGCATAGCTGCGTAGTTGCAGACCATGGAAGTGATTGACCTCGGCCATGAACTGGTGGAGGTTGGAGTGCTGCATCCTGTCCTGAGCCGGTGTCCACAGACAAAGGTTTTGCATGAGTCGTTCCTGACGGCTGATATCTACTGTCTGTGGGCAGTGTATTGAATTGTTCTTTGTTTGTTAATTGTCTGTTTTATGTTAATAACAAAAAGCCTGTAACCTATGCGTTACCTCACGAAGCGAAAGCCGGGTGGCTCGAGCCTTGATTCGCTTGATGTTATGCTGAAGTCACATTCGCCCGGAGCAGGACGCCATGAGCAGTTACAGCCAACTTTTTGCCCAGCATCTCGACACCCTTCAGCAGCGTACCCGCGACATACTGCAACAGCAGGGACTGAGCGGTCTGGCCATCCACTCCGGCCAGACCCACCGCATCTTCCTCGATGATCAGGATTATCCCTTCAAGGTGAATCCCCAGTTCAAGGCCTGGCTGCCGGTGCTGGACAACCCTCACTGCTGGTTGCTGGTGGATGGCATGAGCAAGCCGGTGCTGCTGTTCTACCGGCCGGTGGACTTCTGGCACAAGGTGGCGGAGTTGCCCAACGCCTTCTGGGTCGACTTCTTCGACATTCGCTTCCTGACTCGCCCGGAGCAGGTTGCCGATCACCTGCCGGCCAACAAGCAGGAGTGGGCCTATCTAGGTGGCCATCTGGAAGTGGCCGAGCTGCTGGGACTGGGTCAGCCCAATCCGGAGGCGGTCCTCAACTACCTGCACTACCACCGTGCCTACAAGACGCCCTATGAGCTGGAATGTCTTCGCGATGCCAACCGCATCGGCGTACGCGGCCACATCGCGGCCAAGGACTCCTTCATGGCGGGGGCGAGCGAGTTCGAGATCAACCTGGCCTACATGAAGGCGGTCGGACAGGGGGCCAATGAGGCGCCCTACGGCAACATTGTTGCCATCAACCGCAATGCGGCCATCCTGCACTACACCCATCTCTCCACCCAGCGGGTGCCGGATGCGGAGCGTTACTCCTTCCTCATCGATGCCGGTGTGGACGTGCACGGTTATGCCTCCGACATTACCCGAACCTGGGCCTGGCGCCGCGGTGAGTTCGCCGATCTGATCGCTGCGCTGGATGCACAGCAACAGGAGATCATCGACGAGATCAAGCCGGGCCGCCGCTACAGCGAGTTGCACCTGCAGATGCACCACAGGCTGGCGCGCCTGCTGCAAGCCACCGAACTGGTAGACATGTCGGTGGACGAGATGATCCACACCGGGGTGACCAATGTCTTCTTCCCCCACGGTCTCGGTCACTTCCTCGGCCTGCAGGTACACGATGCCGGCGGCTTCATGCAGGATGAGCGCGGCACCCACCTGGCGGCCCCCGAGCAGTTCCCCTATCTGCGCTGCACCCGGGTGATGGAAGTGGGCCAGGTGTTCACCATCGAGCCGGGTCTCTACTTCATCGACAGCCTGCTGGAGCCGCTGCGCCAGGGTGAGCAGGGCAAGCGGATCAACTGGAACAAGGTGGAGGCGCTGCGTCCCTATGGTGGCATTCGCATCGAGGACAACGTGGTGCTGCATGCCAACGGGGTGGAGAACCTGACCAGACAAGCAGGGCTCTGATGGCGACGGATTACCCCATACCGGCAGCCCCACTGGAGGTGAGCGAGGAGATCAAGAAGAGCCGCTTCATTACCTACATCGCCCACACTCCGACCGTCGAGGCCGCCAAGGCCTGGATAGACGAGATCAAACAGCAACACCCGGGAGCCCGGCATCACTGCTGGGCTTTTGTCGCCGGCGTCCCGCAAGACAGCCAGGTTTATGGTTTCAGTGATGATGGCGAACCCTCGGGCACGGCGGGCAAACCCATGCTGGCCCAGTTGATGGGGGCCGGTCTGGGTGAAGTCGCCGCCGTGGTGGTGCGCTATTACGGTGGCGTGCTGCTGGGGACCGGTGGCCTGGTCAAGGCCTATGGCGGTGGTGTGGGGGCAGCACTCAAGCAACTTGAAACTTGTATCAAGCGTCAGCTGACCTCTTCCGTGATCCAGTGTGACTACACCGACATGGGGGCCGTGGAGTCCCTCATCTCTGCCCATCAAGGGCAGTTGCTGGTGGCCGATTATGGTGCCAGCGTCACCCTTCAGGTAGCGTGGGAGTCTGCGCTCTGGGCCCGTATCGCACAGGAATTGACCGACCGGACCCAGGGTCGGGTATCCCTTCGTCCCTTAGATGGCTAGAATCCATCGCTCTTTTAGTTTGAAGAGGGAGCCGGAATGCAGATTCTGAGCATCATTCGTATCGTCGGTCTGCTGGTTGCCCTGTTCAGCTCGACCATGCTGCTGCCCGCGATGGTCGCTTTTGGGTATCGTGATGGCGGTGGTACCGAGTTCGTCAACTCCTTCGTCATAGCCCTCCTGCTCGGCCTCCTGCTCTGGTTCCCCAACCGCCACCAGAAAAAGGAACTCAGGTCCAAGGAAGGCTTCCTCATCGTGGTGCTGTTCTGGGTGGTGCTGGGGAGCGTGGGTGCCGTCCCCTTCATCATCAGCGACGTGCCGAACATGTCGGTCTCGGAGGCATTTTTCGAGTCGTTTTCCGGCCTGACTACCACGGGCGCAACGGTGCTGACCGGGCTGGACAATCTGCCCAAGGCGTTTCTCTTCTACCGCCAGCTGCTGCAATGGCTCGGTGGCATGGGGATCATCGTGCTGGCGGTGGCCGTGCTGCCACTGCTGGGTATCGGGGGCATGCAGCTCTATCGCGCCGAGATCCCGGGGCCCGTCAAGGACAACAAGGTGACCCCGCGCATCGCCGAGACGGCCAAGGCGCTCTGGTTCATCTATCTGTTGCTGACTTCCCTCTGCGCTCTCGCGTACTGGATGGCGGGGATGACGTTGTTCGATGCCATCTGCCACTCCTTCTCCACCTTGTCGGTTGGGGGGTTCTCGACCCACGACGCCAGCATCGGTTTCTTCGACAGCCCGGCCATCAACCTGATCACAGTGGTGTTCCTGTTGCTGGCGAGCGTCAACTTCGCGCTGCACTTCATGGTGTTTGCCCACAAGCCGGTGCGCGTGAGCAGTTATCTGCGTGACTCCGAGCTCAAGGTGTTTCTGAGCATCCAGTGCGTGCTGGTGCTGATCTGTTTCGTCTCTCTGCTGTTCCACGGCCACTACGATACCTGGCAGGATGCGCTCAACCATGGCCTGTTCCAGGCGGTGTCTCTGGGCACGACCACGGGGTACAGCACCACCAGCTATGCGGAGTGGCCCTCCTTCCTGCCCATGCTGTTGATGTTCTCTGCCTTCATCGGCTGTTGTGCCGGCAGTACCGGGGGGGGCATCAAGGTGATGCGTTTCATGATCCTGTTCCTGCAGGGGATGCGTGAACTCAAACGGTTGGTGCATCCGCGGGCCATCTACACCTTGAAGCTGGGACGCCGTGCCGTACCGGAACGGATCGTGGAAGCGGTCTGGGGCTACTTTGCCACCTACATCATCCTGTTCTTCATCTTCATGCTGTTGCTGCTGATGACGGGGCTGAACGAAGTGACGGCCTTCTCCGCCGTGGCTGCGGCATTCACCAACGTGGGGCCGGGTCTGGGGGAGGTGTCGGCCAACTTCGGCAATATCTCGGCCACTGCACAGTGGATATTGATCGTGGCCATGTTGTTTGGTCGATTGGAAATCTTCACACTTCTGGTACTGTTTACTCCTGCATTCTGGCGTAGTTGAGGTTGGTATGGACAAGATTTTGGTGCTTTATTCTTCCCGGGACGGGCAAACGCGGAAAATCGTGGATGTCATGCTGGAGGAAATATCAGGATGCGAAGTGGTGATGCACGACCTGCACACCCTGCCCATGTGCAACCTCAGCAAGTATGCCAAGGTGTTGATTGGCGCTTCCATTCGCTATGGTAACTTCCACCCCAGCCTGCTCAGCTTCATACACGCACATCATGAACAGTTGGAAGTAGCCAATGCGGCGTTCTTCTGCGTGAACCTGACGGCACGCAAGCCCGAGAAGCAGACGCCGCAGACCAACGCCTACATGAAGAAGTTTCTGCGCCTCTCTCCCTGGAAGCCCAAAACTCTGGGGGTGTTTGCCGGGGCATTGCAGTACTCCCGTTACAACTGGTGGCAGACCCGCATCATTCAGTTGATCATGAAGATCACCGGGGGCAGCACGGATACCAGCAAGGATCTGGAATTCACCGACTGGGACGAGGTGCGCGGCTTTGCCCGTGAGTTTTGGTCAAAAAAGTAACAGCGACGTCATTCAAAGCGGCCAGAGCCCTGCGTAAGCAGGGCTTTTTGTTTGATAAGTAGGCGTTCGAGCCACAAAACGGTAAAAAGGACTATTTTTCGCAAAATAGCCCTTGTCATCACGGCTCAGCTCCCTATAATGCGCCCCTACCAGCACGGCGGACCACGCCAACCTGATGAGCCAGCTTCCTTAGGAAGTGGCGCCGAAAGAAAAGCGAAAACAACCGCTTGACTTTCGAAGTGAGGAGCGTAAGATGCGCCTCCTCAACGCGATAAGCGTGACGCTCTTTAACAATTTGAATCAAGCAATCTGTGTGGGCACTCACAGCATCGAGCATCAAAAACAATTTTTGATTTTCAATGTCTGATGAAGTGACCAAAGCAACTTTTAGTTGCAGCAGTTAATTCAGCAATTCATTGAGCCGCTTTTCGAAGCAACCAAACTTAAATTGAAGAGTTTGATCATGGCTCAGATTGAACG
>NZ_JBFODR010000040.1:0-70916 GCF_040908425.1 Aeromonas sp. R2-1 | reverse complement strand
TGAATCGCCCCGGCTTCTCTAGACACTTTTGAGCCGTTCGAAATATTGCTTTTCACACTCTACTGGCGATAGCCCATTGTTGAAACTGTGCCGACGCTTGGGGTTGTAAAACATTTCAATGTAATCGAACACATCCTGCCGGGCCTCCTCCCGATCTGCATAGGTTTTACGTCGGATCCGCTCGCGTTTGAGGAGTTGGAAGAAACTCTCCGCCACCGCGTTATCATGGCAATTGCCACGTCTGCTCATGCTGGCCTTGAGCCGGTGCTCCCGCAAAAAATCCTGCCAGTCATAGCTGCTAAACTGGCTCCCTTGGTCAGAATGAACCAGCACTTCCTGCTCGGGTCGCCGTCGCCACACTGCCATCAGTAACGCGCTGATGGCCAACTCTCGGTCGATCCGTGGCCCCATTGACCAACCAATGACTTGTCGTGAAAACAAATCCAATACCGCGGCCAGATAGAGCCAGCCTTCATGGGTTCGAATATAAGTGATGTCCGTTACCCAGACCTTATTTGGCTCAGTCACATCGAACTGGCGTTCAAGATGATTCGGTGCAACCACCGTTGGCCGGCCACCATAATGACCGGGACGGCGACGATAACCGGTTTGTGAACGCAAACCTTCATGACGCATTAATCGCGCCACCCGGTGTTTCCCACAGGTCTCGCCCATCTCTCGCAGGTCATCCCGGATCTTGCGATAGCCATAGACGCCCCCGCTTTCTAGCCAACATTGCTTGATCTGGCCCAGGAGGCGTTGGTCTTCAAGTGCGCGGGCAGATAAAGGCTGGTGCTGCCAGGCGTAATAACCGCTCGGGTGGACATTCATCATCCGACACAGTCGGCGGATGGGATGTGTGGACGCGTGCACCCGGATGAAGGCGTACCTTACCCTGACAGCTTGGCAAAGTACGCGGCGGCCTTTTTTAAGATATCTCGCTCATCGGTGACGCGGCGCAGTTCAGCCTTGAGGCGCCGAATTTCGGCTTGCTGGCTGGAGTCATGCTGTTGCTGCACGGCGGGCTGGCTGTAGCGCCTGATCCAGGCGTAAAGACTGTGGCTGGAAACACCAAGTCGCTCAGCGACCTCTGCCACTGGGTAATGGCGCTCAGTCACCTGCTTGACGGCGGCCAGTTTGAATTCTTCCGTGTAACGTTGCTGCTTGCTCATAACACCTCCTGATTGACCTCAGTTTGAGGCTCTTGAGGTGTCTAGGAAAGTAGGGGCGATTCACCCACAGCGGTAGCCAACCGATGAACATTAAATGGCGTCTCACTACTCCGATGCCGCCTTTTATGTGGAAAGAAGCGGCCAAATTGGCAGTTGGCTGAGCGACCCATCACAACAAGGCCCACCCACGGCGGGCCGCCTTCGTGTGGTCAGCAGGCAATCCGCTCGATGCGGCCACCGCTCAGTTTGAAGAAGGCATCCTGCGGCAGCTCCTGCAGCCAGATGGTGGTGTAGTCCAGATCCACATAGGCGCCGCGCAGCATGGCGCCAAAGAGACCGTGAGAAACCACGATGGCCTGCTCGGCAATCTGCTCGTCCTCAAGCCATTGCCGGGCCCGGCCTTGAATGCTCTCAAAGCTCTCGCCATGGGGGGCCCGCAGATACCAGTCCGGCTCCTCCAGATCCAGCTCGGGGTGGGCCGCCAGCAGCTCGGGCACCCGGCGACCCTCCCACTCCCCCATCCCCAGCTCCACCAGCCGCTCGTCCCAGATGATGCGCTCCTGGTCCAAGCCAAGCTGCTGACACACCCGCTCCGCCGTCTGCCGTGCCCGGCCGAGGGGGCTGGCGTAGATCGTCCAGTCGGTGGGCTCGGTCAGGAGCTTGGCCAGACGGGCCCCCATGGCGAGGGCCTGGGCTTCTCCCCTGGGGGTCAGCTCGGAGTTGCAACGCCCCTGCAACCGCAATTCGGCGTTGTAACGGGTCTGGCCATGGCGCAGCAAATAGAGGGTTCGAGACATGGTTTCTCCAGCAGAGTCAACGAGATAAGAAAACAGGGGGAAGATGATAACAGATGTACCAGGTCAACCAAGACCCGGAGGATGCAGGCTTGTGCTGACTCCTTGAGCGCATGGCCTGCGGCGATCGTGAAGGGGTGACAGGGGCTGTGCGCCTTATTGCACAGGCGCCTTGTGCGCATACCACACGCCTTCGCCACGGGCCCGCCAGCGCCGTGGCAAGCGCCCCATGCTCCCCTATCTTGTTGTTCAGACGGGATAAAATGGGGATGTGCCGGTTTATCGGTCACAGGATGGCGGCCAATGCCAGAAAAGACAGAGTTTTTGCTCTGATCCGGGGGCCATTTTGGTACGTATCTCTGGCTCACGACAGGGACGCCTGGTGTACAATCTGCCACCCGATTTCCCCTGACCCGGCCCAGGCTCAGGCCCTGATGTACCCCAGAGTAAATGAACGTGACCCCAACCCACCCCATGCTCGACAGTTATTACAGCCAGGATCTGGTGTTCTTCTCCATCCTGGTGGCGGTGCTCGCCTCCTACACGGCGCTGACCATGACCAGCCGGGTGAGCCAGAGCCGGGGACGGGCCGCCGTGCTCTGGCTCGCGGGGGGAGCCTTCGCCATGGGGCTCGGCATCTGGTCCATGCATTTTATCGGCATGCTCGCCTTCAACCTGCCCATCGCGCTGGGATACGATCTGACCCTCACCGGTCTCTCCCTGGTGGCGGCCATCGGTTCCTCGGCCTTTGCGCTCTGGCTGGTGAGTCGTCCCCAGCTCCCCTGGCACCAGATCCTGTTCGGGGCCGTGCTGATGGGTGCCGGCATCGCCACCATGCACTACATCGGCATGGCGGCCATGAAGATAACGCCCGGCATCCACTACCTGCCTGGGCTCTTCATCCTCTCCATCCTCATCGCGGTATTCGCCTCGGGTGCCGCGCTCTGGATAGCGTTTCGCCTGCGCAACAGCTCGCCTCGCGCCTTCTTCAGCAAGGCCCTCGCCTCCCTGGTGATGGGGGCGGCCATCATCGGCATGCACTACACCGGCATGGCGGCGGCCCAGTTCCCCGCAGAGAGCCTGTGCGGGGCCCTCTACACCGGCCTCAATACCCAGTGGCTGGCAACCGTGGTCATCATAGTGACCCTGGCGGTGTTCGCCATCGCCTTCGTGCTCTCCATGCTGGATGCCCACGCCGCCAGGCTCTCCACCTCCCTGCACCAGGCCCACGACGAGCTGCTCAAGCTGGCGCTCCATGACAGCCTGACCCGGCTGCCCAACCGGCTGCTGTTTGCCGACCGCCTGGAGCAGCGCATCCAGGAGTGTCAGCACAGCCAGCGCAGCTTCTCCCTGCTGTTTCTCGATCTCGACGGCTTCAAGATCATCAACGATGCCCACGGCCACCACACCGGGGATCTGCTGCTGGCCGAGGTGGCCCAACGCATCACCGGCCTGCTCGGTGCCAGCGACACCGCCTCGCGCTTTGGCGGGGACGAGTTCGTGCTGGCCCTGGCACCGGGGGATGTGAGCCAGACCACGGCCTTTGCAGAGCGGCTGCTGGCCACCCTGGCCCAGCCCTATGAGTGGGAACACCACAGCCTGCACATCACCGCCAGCATCGGCATTGCCGTCTATCCCCAGGATGGCACCAGCCTGCACGAGCTGACCCTCAACGCCGATGCCGCCATGTATTACGCCAAGGAGCAGGGGCGCAACGACTACTACTACTTCGACAGCGCCATGAACGCCAACGCCCACCAGCAGTTCCTGCTGCACAAGGAGCTGCAACATGCCCTGGAGCGGGGGGAGCTGGCCCTGCACTACCAGCCCAAATACTGTGCCCGCAGCGGCCAGGTGGTCGGCGCCGAGGCTCTGCTGCGCTGGCAGCACCCGGAGCATGGTGCCGTCTCGCCGGCCAGCTTCCTGCCGCTGGCGGAGAAGAGCAGGCTCATCATCCCCATCGGCAACTGGGTCATCGACGAGGCGTGCCGCCAGATGAGCGCCTGGCGGGCGGCGGGTCATCACGACTGGAGCGTGGCGGTCAATCTCTCCACCATCCAGCTCGCCAGCCCCGGGTTGCTGGAGGAGGTGCAGGGTGCCCTCGCCCGCCATCGGCTCGAGGCCCGTCACCTGACCCTGGAGATCACCGAATCCACCGCCATGCAGAAGGCCGAGGAGAGCCTCGCCATCCTCAACCGTCTGGCCGAGCTCGGCCTTGGCATCTCCATCGACGACTTCGGCACCGGCTACTCCAGCCTGCTCTACCTCAAGCGCTTCCCCGCCAACGAGCTCAAGATTGACCGGGGCTTTGTCACTACCCTGGAGCGGGGGGGCGATGATGCCACCATCATCGCCGCCATCATCGCCCTGGGTCAGGCCCTGGAGATGCGCATCGTGGCAGAGGGGGTGGAAACCCCGGAGCAGCGCGACCTGCTGACCGAGCTGGGCTGCGACACCTTGCAGGGCTACCTGCTCGGACGCCCCATGACCGGGGAGCAACTGCTTGTCCACTGCGCTCCCGAGACTCCCCAACGGGTGCAGGAAGGTGTGCTTGCCTGACAAGCAGGTGGGGCGCTGCGCCCGTGTCGCCAGGGTCATCACCAGCCCGATTGCGTCCCTTCACGACTCAAGGTAGTCTGCTGCAAGACTCGAATGCTCCTTTATCTTGCCGGGCGCATCGAGCGCCCCCCATGGCAGATCACCCGTTCAGAGGAGCCACATCCATGGCCAGATACCAGTTCTTCAGCGTCCCCGCCTCCCGCCGTCAGCAATATACCTATGTCGACATGGCCTCCCCCACCTTCCTCACGGAGAAGGAGGCGCTGCTGACGCAAGGGTTCGAGGTGGAAGAGGATTTCATCGACGCGGCCACTCCCCGCGAGGCAGTGGAGAAGTACAGATCCGGCTTTCTCTACGTGGCTGACGAGATAGGCAAGTCAGACGAGACCTATGCGGCGGCAACGGCCTTGCTGGAGATGGGCAAGAAGATCCTGGGCCGCAAGGCGGGCTGAGCAAGGCGGGCCGCCGGGACGATACCCCCGATGGCCCGCGGGCAGTCAGCGTTGGGGGTGCTGGCGGAGCATCTCCACCAGCTCCTCTTCACTGCCGGGTTCATGGGCAAGCTGCAGGCTGGGGGCGGCGCCCCCCATCAGCATATAAACGTGAGTGCTGCAGTGATCGTAGTGATACCACTTACCGTCGATACAGACGTCGGTATAGCATCTCGGGTCCCTCTTGAGTTCCATACGCACATCCTTATGTGTCATTCACCAACCTCACCCTTGACCGTAAAATAAGCGGCCTGAGTCCCCCTTGACCTGGATCAAGGGAGGTGACAGGCAGAAGCGGGCAGTGGCCGGATCTGGCCGGGGCCGGATGCCGCCAGCCCGGGTGACCTAGCCCGCCAACCGGCCCCAGCCAGGCAACAGCGCAACAAAAACGGCGCCCGAAGGCGCCGTTTTTCATGTCCGTCATTTGACCGACGGGGAACAAGCCGCTGGCTTATTCGTCTTCCAGGTAGGCGTAGCCTTGCAGACCCAGCTCCAGCTCGTCGAGCAGGGCCTTGCGGGTCTCGTCGTCCAGCGCCGGGTGGGAGACGATGCGCTGGTAGTTCTCGCGGATGACGGACGGGTCGATGTTGACGTAACGCAGCAACTGGTCGACGGTGTCGCCACGCACCACGTTGCGGATGTCCATCTTGCCTTCTTCATCCAGCCACACTTCCGCGCAGTGGGTGTCACCAAACAGGTTGTGCAGATCCCCCAGGATCTCCTGATAGGCACCCACCAGGAAGAAGCCGACGTGGCACTCTTCGTGCTCACCGTAGACCGGCATCGGCAGAGTGCTTTCCACCCCCAGACCGTCGACGTAGTGCTCCACCTGACCGTCGGAGTCGCAGGTGATGTCCATCAGGATGCCGCGGCGGGTGAGCGGACGCTCGAGGCCGGCCAGCGGCATCACCGGGAACACCTGACCGATGCCCCAGGCATCCGGCAGGGACTGGAACAGGGAGAAGTTGGCAAAGCACTTGTCAGCCAGTTTCTCGGAGAGCTCGTCGGCCAGGGCGCGGTGGTTGCGGTTGACTGGGTTCAGCAGTTCCTTGAGCGCCAGACAGGTGTTCTGGTGCAGCATCTCGGCCCAGGCGCGTTGCTCCAGGTTCAAGAGGCCCATGGTGTACTGGGCGTTGACGTCACCGAGATCCGCCACGGAGTCGTGGAAAATCTCCAGCAGGGAGGGATCTTCCCCGCGCAGGTCCAGCCAGCCTTTCCACATGTTCTGCAAGATGGTGGGCGCGTCTTCGTCCGGGGCGCTGATGTCGTTCACCTCCACCCCTTCGGCACCAATGATGTTGGTGACCAGCACGGCGTGGTGCGCAGTCAGGGCACGGCCGGACTCGCTGATGATGGTCGGGTGCGGCAGGTCGAACTCGCGGCACACATCGCCGATGCCCCAGACCACATTGTTGGCGTACTCGGAGAGGCTGTAGTTCGCGGAGCAGTGGCTCTGGGAACGGGTGCCCTCGTAGTCCACACCCAGGCCGCCGCCCACGTCCACCACCTCGACCTTGGCGCCAAGACGGCACAGCTCGGCGTAGAAGCGGCCGCACTCGCGGATGCCGCCCTGGATGTCGCGGATGTTGGCGATCTGGGAGCCCAGGTGGAAGTGCAGCAGTTGCAGGCAGTCCAGCTTGCCGAGGCTGCGCAGACGCTCCACCAGCGCCAGGATCTGGGAGGCAGAGAGACCGAACTTGGACATGGAACCGCCGCTCGATTCCCACATGCCGGAGCCGGTGGACGCCAGACGGGCGCGCACCCCGATGTTGGGCTTGATGTTGAGACGAGCTGACTCGTCGAGCACCATTTCCAGCTCGGAGGGCTTCTCCACCACGATGTAGACCTTGTGGCCCATCAGGTTGCCCAGGAGGGCGTGGCGGATGTATTCGCGGTCCTTGTAACCGTTGCAGACGATCACGGACCCTTGCTCATGATGATGGGACAGCACGGCCAGCAACTCGGGCTTGGAGCCCGCTTCCAGCCCAAGCCTCGGCTTGTCGCTGTAGGACTGACTGATGGTCTCGATGACGCGGCGCTGCTGGTTTACCTTGATCGGGTAAACGCACAGGTAATCCCCTTCATAGCCTGACTTTTCGATGGCCTGACCGAAGGCGTTGAACAGCGCATCGACCCGGCTCTTGAGGATGTCGGGGAAACGCAGCAACACCGGCGTGGTCAGCCCGGACTGGCGCAGTTGCTCGATGGCCTCGGACAGCACGATCTGAGCCTCGGGGCGAGACTTGTCGGGAGAGACGGTCACATGACCGGCGTCATTGATATTGAAAAAACCCGCACCCCAGTAGGGAACGTTGTAGACCTTCAAGGAGTCCTTGCTGGACCAGTTAGTCATGGGCTATGCCTCGCAAATGAGCGGCCGTGGGCCGCCTTCGTTACCCTCAATCACATCCAGACCATTGATTGCAAAATGCGGCAAGCCAGAGCGGCCTGCTGACGTTGGACCCGCAACGGAGCATGCTCCGCCACATCCTGTTCATTGCACATCGCGGCAAGCCAAGGCTGCCTGGTGGATCTTGGGAAGTAACGAGTCTTGATGTGGGGCTGGTGGCTTTACATCAAGCTCAACGGTATGCGGTAACACCTTGCCGGCGTACCGCGGTACTTTGATGACAATCGGCATCAGCCACGCCGTTTGTTCATCATTCGGCAGCCATCCCGACGGACAGGAGAGGGTTTCAAGGAAGAGAAGGGAAGACGTCAGCACGCATCGTGTTGATGGACGACAACCACTACGACCCGCTCAACGCCAGTGACCGCCCATGACAAGGGAGATGATGAGCCCGAAGCCCACTCGGTCAGCTGAAAGATGAGAGTCCGTTGTTCTCCCTGATACCGGAGCCTAACCGGTATTAAAGAAACCATTCCCCAGCAGTGTCTGTCGTTTCTGCGTGCCTCGCCCTATAGGCGTCATGATCCTGCGGGTCTGGCGGACACGGCCTGCGCAGGGTTGCCCTTGGATCGGCGCGGAGTGTACACACTTACCGCAGCCAGTGACAATAAAAAATCGTGTTAAAAAACGGGTTTTCATCGGGGGGCAAAATCTCGCTGCCAGCAAGGCGGGCTCTGGGATGGCGGGGGATGGGAGTGCGTGGGCGAGGCGATGAAAATAACCAACACGTCACGCATTTGGGGTCACCCCTTGCCAGCGCTGGGCCAAGGGGAAATTCAGCTTTTTCGCAATTGCTTAACCAGTTTTTATTTTGGAATTTTTATGCAAGGTGCCGAGCGATGATCCCTGCCCCTCCCCCTCGATGGCCCTCCTCTCCCCCACAAAGTCATCAAAAACTGCGCTGACGCAATAAGCGGCGCCGCCGTCTTGGCCACAATGACTCCTCTTTCGTGACCCGAGGCTTGCCCATGAACACCCTGCTTTCGCGCTTTCTCCACTACCTCACCTTTCATACCCGTTCCGATGCGACCAATCCTGCCTGCCCCAGCAGCGAGGGACAGCGCCTCTTCGCCCGGGCCCTGTGCGACGAAATGACGCAGATGGGGCTGAGCCAGGTCACCCTGGACGAGCATGGCTACCTCACCGCCTGCCTGCCGGGCAACCAGCCGGATGCCCCCGCCATCGGGCTCATCGCCCACATGGACACCGCCGATTACGAGGCCGAATGCGTCGTCCCCCAGATAGTCGAGCACTATCAGGGGGGTGATATCTGCCTTGGCAAAGGGGACGAGGTGCTGGCCATCCGCCAGTACCGCTTCCTGAAAAACTACCTGGGGCAGGATCTCATCACCACCGACGGCACCACCCTGCTGGGGGCCGACGACAAGGCGGGCATCGCCGAGATCCTCACCGCCGTGGAATACCTGCAAGCTCACCCCGAGATCCCCCGTGGCGATGTCTGGGTCGGCTTTACCCCGGACGAGGAGATAGGGCGCGGTGCCGACCGCTTCCCGCTGGACCGCTTCCCGGCCAAGTGGGCCTACACGGTGGATGGCGGCGAGCTCGGCGAGCTCGAATGCGAGAACTTCAACGCCGCCAGCGCCACGGTGCGCATCACAGGCAACAACGTCCACCCCGGCACCGCCAAGGGCAGCATGATCAACAGCCAGACCCTGGCCGCCCGCTTCCATGCCGCCATGCCCGCCGAACAGACCCCGGAGTGCACCCAGGGGTATGAGGGTTTCTTCCACCTGGCCCGGATGGAGGGCACGGTGGAGGAGACCACCCTGCACTACCTCATCCGCGACTTCGACGATGACTGCTTCGCCGCCCGCAAGGCCCAGCTCAAGGAGCGGGTCGCCTCCCTGCAACTGGACGCACCCAAGGCGCGCATCACCCTGGAAATAGTGGACAACTACCGCAACATGCGCAGCCAGATAGCGCCCCATCCCCACATCGTCGAGCTGGCCAAAGCCGCCATGGAGGCCGCCGACGTGGTGCCCAAGATCAAACCCATTCGCGGCGGCACCGACGGCGCCCGGCTCTCCTTCATGGGGCTGCCCTGCCCGAACCTGTTCACCGGCGGCCACAACTTCCACGGCAAGCACGAGTTCATCCCCCTGCAATCCATGGAAAAAGCGGTCGCCACCCTGGTGGCGCTGGTGCGCCTCACCTCTGCCTGGCGGGCAGAGTAAGGGGGCAAGGACGGGGCTCGCCCCGTCATCAAACCGTCACCCAACCGACACACGAAAGGCACGCAGGGGCGTCAAGCTGGGGCAAAGTTCAGCGGAGCCTTGCCCATGTTCGACGTCGATACCCTGTTGGGGCAGCACCTGCCCCACCTCGCCAGCCATCCCCTCCTCCGTCCCCTGATGAGGCAGGGGCTGCGCTGGTTGCTGCATGAGGAGGCCTTCACCCGCTTTGCCGCGCGCCATCCCCACCTGCGCGGTCTGGACTTCGTCGAGCAGGCCCTCACCGAGCTCCACTTCGACTACCGGGTGAGCGAGGCCGAGCTCGAGCACATTCCCGCCAGCGGCCGGGTCATTCTTGTCGCCAACCACCCCATCGGCTCCCTGGACGGGCTGGCCCTGCTGCGCCTCATCGGGCGCATCCGCCCCGACGTCAAGATAGTGGCCAACCAGGTGCTGGCCCAGCTCGCACCGCTGCGCCCTTTGCTATTGCCGGTGGACAACCTGGGGGGCAAGACCGACAGGCAGGCCATCCTCGCCATGAACGAACACCTCGCCGCCGACGGGGCCCTGGTTATCTTCCCCGCAGGCGAGGTCTCCCGCCTCGGCCCCAAGGGGGTGAAGGATGGCCCCTGGCAGGCCGGCTTCATCAAGCTGGCCCAGCGCAGCCGAACGCCCCTGGTGCCCATTCACCTGGGAGGGCGCAACAGCCTCTGGTTCTATCTCGCCTCCTGGCTCAACAAGCCCGCCTCCGCCCTGCTGCTGGTACGCCAGCTGTTTCGCCAGCAGGGGCAGACGCTGCCGGTGACCATAGGGGCGCGCATTCCCCTCGCCAGTTTTCAGGAGCTGCCGGCCAAGACGGCGGCCAGGCTGGTGCGCGGCCACCTCTACCGAATCGCTCGGGGCAAGGCGGGACGGTTGCAGACCGAGGCACCCATCGCCCTGCCGGAGGATCGCCGCCTGCTGAAACAGGCCATCGACGGGTGCGAACTGCTCGGCCAGACCCCGGACGGCCAGCGCATCCTGCTCTATCGTCGCCACGAGCAGAGCCACTCGGTGATCCTGCGCGAGCTGGGGCGCCTGCGGGAGATCGCCTTTCGGGCGGTGGGGGAAGGCTCGGGCAAGCGGCGGGATCTCGATGCCTTCGACGATGACTATCACCACCTCATCCTCTGGGATCCCGCCCGCCTCGACATCATCGGCGCCTACCGTTTCGCCCCGGTGGCCGAACGGCTGGCCAGCAAGGGGCTGGATGGCCTCTACAGCCACACCCTGTTCGGCTTCGAAGAGAAGCTGCTGCCCCGGCTGGAACAGGCCATCGAGCTTGGCCGCAGCTTCATCCAGCCCGCCTACTGGGGCAAGCGGGGGCTCGATTACCTCTGGTTCGGCATCGGGGCCTATCTGGCCCGCTATCCCCAATACCGCTACCTGTTCGGGCCCGTCACCCTCTCCGGCAGCCTGCCGCCGGCGGCCAAGGATCTGCTGGTGAGCTTCTATCGCCAGCACTTCGCCCCCGCCCTTGCCCTCGCCCCTTCCCGCCGCCCCTATCCCGCCACGCCGACGCTGTTCGAGGGGCGCGATTACGGGGACGACCTCAAGGTGCTCAAGGCCGGGCTCGACAACCTGGGCTGCGCCATTCCCACCCTCTACAAGCAGTACGCCGAGCTGTGCGAGCCGGGGGGCGTGCAGTTCATGGACTTTGGCATCGACCCGGACTTCAACCACTGCATCGACGGCCTGGTGTGGGTGGACGTGAGCCGCATCAAGCCCCACAAGCGGGCCCGCTATATCGGCCTCCCCGCCGGGGAAGGGCTGGCCACCTCTGGCGACCGTTGACCGGGGGCCGCAACGAAAGAGGGAGGCCTGCGCCTCCCTCTTTCACATCATGGGTGATGCCGCCTACTCGGCTGCGGGTTTGCGATCCGCATGGCCGAGATCCCGCTCCGGGGCGATGACATCCCGCACCCGCTGCTTGATCTCCTTGGCCTCGGGGAAGCCCTCGTCGGCCACCCTGTCCCACACCAGCACCCCGTCCACCAGGATGCGAAACTCCCCCTTGCTGGCGGGCACCAGGGCCACCTCGCCCAGTTCGCCGTCGAAGGTGGAGAGCAGCTCCTGGGCGAGCCAGGCGGCTCGCAGCATCCAGCGGCAGAGGGTGCAGTAACGGATTTCGATGCGCGGTTTCGCAAGGGGCAAATGGGTGTCTGTCATGGGGTGACTCCGTGAAAATCGGTCAACCAGTGGCGAGCGATGCGCTGCATGGTGGCCTGGGGCAGTTCGTGAAGGCCCGGGGTGGATGCCTGATGGGCCAGTTGGTGCACCCCTTCGATGATCTCCGCCAGCACCAGGTAGACATATTCGCCGATGACGGCGCCGTGAACGAAGTTGACCGCCTCCCCCCGGTTGAGCAAAAAGATGGTGCTGCCGTCCGGCCGGGTCAGGGCCAGCACATGGGGACACACCTCCTCGCTCGGCCAGGGCAGCTGGGCGAGGCTGAAGGCGAATTCGTCGTCGGCGGAGGTGACCGAGGCCAGCATGGCGCCGGGGCGCAGGGCCTGCAGATCGGTGATGTCGAGGGAGCCGTTGCCGGTGGAGCAGATCACCAGCTCGGCGCGGCCCAGGGCCTCGGCCTTGTTCACCAGCTTGAAGCCGTGGGAGAGCGCCTCCACCTGGCGCAGGGCATCCGTCTCCACCAGCTCCAGATGCAGGTTGCGACAGCGCAGTTCCCGGGCGATGCTGCGCCCCACCTTGCCATAGCCGAACAGGGCGGCCTGGCAGACATTGAAGGTACGCCTCAGGGTACGTGCGAGGGACTCCGCGGAGTAGACCACGCTCAGGCCGATCTGGATATCTTCCGCCTGCTTGAGGGGGCTGCGGGCCACCGAGATGACGGGGGTCGCCAGGGACTCCTGTTCGTAGCGCTGATGGCCGTTCTCGGTCATCTCCACCACCCCGATGAAGCGGGCGCCAAAGTGCTCGGCCAGTACCGCCTGGCTCTTGGCGAAGTAGCCGCCGATGTCGAGGATGATCAGCCGCTCGTGAGACATCACCAGGGGGGCAATCTGGGCGATCACCTCACCGGGATCCGAGGTCCAGTGGCGATTGAGGGGCAGCACGGGGTAGTGCTGCTGGACCCAGGTCAGGGTCGGCCCGTGCACCGACTTGGGTTTGGGCAGGATGGCACCGACCCGACCCACCCGATCGAGCACCTGGATGAAGTCGGGTCTGTCGGGAAGCAGGTGGGTCACCAGCAGGATGCAGAGATCCCCAAGACATCCCTGTTCGGTGAAATGGCGAAAAAACAGATGCTCAGATCCCTGACTGCGCAACTGTGGCCTCCTTAGCGTGCCGCGGGAAAGCAGGCAAACAGAACCCGGCATAGCCGGGTTCTGTGTGTATCCAGATAATTGAAAACCCTTTTTATCCGAAAGCACCATGGGTCTCAATCTTTATCTGTCCAGACTTTGACAAGCCCATCAATTTCTAAGGTAATAGCCTGTTTTTCATGCAGAAATCAGTAAAGTGACGCCTCTGGCCATACCCACCACAGACTCACTCCGGCACCGACGGCCGCCACCAGGATCAAGACCCCCCAGCGAGAGAGTCCCGGGCGCCCGTGCAGGGCACGTTCCAGCAGCGGCAACAGCCAGACCGGCAGCAGCACCAGCAGGGGCACTTCCACGTACTGCCAGGCGAGCATCTGCACGAAGGCGAGTGAAAGCCCCAGGGCAGCCGGGGTCACCTTGACCCCTGCAAAGGCGCCGAGCAGGGCACGGAATCCGGCAAACGCGGCCAGGGCCCCCGTCAGCTGGGCGATGAGCAGGCTGCCATCGATGCCGATGACCAGCGCCAGCCAGATGAAGGCCAGGGCGAAGCCGAGCCCCTCCTCGCTGTCACCACGCCAGCTCGTCCAGCCAGACCAGAGGATGGCGGGCAGCAGGGCCAGCCAGATCCCGGGCTCGCTCGCCAGCACGGAGGCCAGCCCCTGCCACCACACCAGGGCGCCCAGCCCCCCGAACAGCGCGAGGGCGACCCCCTTGCTGGTACCCTGGGTCAGAGCGGGCACCAGCAGGGTCAGCGGCAGCCACTGCCACGCCTTGACCGGCAGGCCATAGGCACCGCCCAGCAGGCAGCCCACCAGCCAGATCCCCAGGGCGCCCCACAGATAGCCCAGCCGCGGCCAGCGCCACGACAGCAAAGCGGCCCCTAAAGGAGCCGCCAGGGTTTGAAGCAGGAGTGCTGCGCCCATTACTTGCGCACGCCTTCAACGAACAGGTTGATGGTCATCTCGTCAGGGATGTTCGGCACCATGTAGTTCACGCCGAAGTCGCTGCGCTTGATGGTGGTGGTGGCGTTGAAGCCGCTGCGGTAGCCGCCCCAGGGATCCTTGCCTTCGCCGATGTGGACCAGGTCGAAGGCCACGTCCTTGGAGACGCCGTGCAGGGTCAGGGTGCCCTTGAGCACGCCTTTGTCTTTGGTGCCTTCATAGCCGGTGCTGACGAAGGTCATCTTGGGGTACTGCTTCACGTCCAGGAAGTCGGGGCTGCGCAGGTGCTTGTCGCGGGCCTCATGGTTGGAATCCACGCTGGCGGCATCGATTTCGAAGCTCGCCTTGGCCGCCGCCGGGTTGGCGTCGTCCATGCTGAAGGTACCACTGAAGGTGTTGAACCGGCCGACCAGTTCGGAGAAGCCGAGGTGGCCCACCTTGAACTGGACTGTGGTGTGCGCTGCATCGACATCGTAATCGGCAGCCATCAGGGGAGCCGCCATAAACAGGCAAGAGGCCAGCAGGGCCTTGGTCATTTTCATTCCGATCGTTCCTTCATTGGGGGTTCACAACGGTGTCCAAAATGCTAACCTCCTATCGAGAATAGATAATCATCGATTTATTAAAATAATTATCAACCGAGAGTGGAATATGGATCAGATAGCCGCCATGCGCACCTTCATCAAGGTGGTGGAGTGCCAGAGCTTCACCAAGGCCGCCCATCAGCTCGGGATCTCGGTCGCCATGACCTCCAAGCTGATGCAGCAGCTCGAGGAGTCCCTCTCCACCCGGCTGTTGTCGCGCACCACCCGCCAGGTCAATCCCACCGAGGCGGGCCAGTTTTACTACCAGCGCTCCCTGGCCCTGCTGGCGGAGCTGGAAGAGACCCACAGCCAGCTCACCCACAACAACCAGCAGCCCCAGGGCACCCTCAAGCTCTCGGTGCCCATGGATTTCGGCTACCTGCACCTCTCCCCCGCCCTGCCCCTGTTTCGCGAGCGCTACCCGGACTTGAAGCTCGAGATTGAGTACAGCGACCGGCGGGTGGCCCTGGTGGAGGAGGGGTTCGATCTGGCGCTGCGCATCGGCAACCTGCCGGACTCCTCCCTGGTGGCCAAGCCGCTCGCCATGATGAAGATGGTGGTGTGCGCCAGCCCCGACTACCTAGCCCGCCGGGGCAGGCCGAAGACCCCGGAGGATCTCAAGCAGCACGACTGCCTCATCTACACCCTGACCCAGCCGGACTGGGTCTTCAAACGGGATGGGGAGGAGCACAGCATCCGCCCCCAGGGGCCCCTTCGCGCCAACAACGGGGTGGCCCTGACCCGGGCCGCCTGCGACCACCAGGGCATCATCTTGCAGCCCACCTTCATCGTGGGGGATGCGCTGCGCTCGGGGGCGCTGGTCCCCTTGTTGCTGGAGTGGGAGAAGGGGCAGGTGGGGCTCTATGCCCTCTATCCGCACCGCCGTTTCGTGTCGGCCAAGGTGCGCTGCTTCATCGAATTCGTGCAGGAGCGCTATCTGGCGCCCCACTACTGGGACAGGGAAACCTGAGCCCGGGATCAGGGGGTGGGCATCAGCTCGGCCACCAGCAGGTGATCCTGCTGGCTCATCTGCCAGCGTGGCAGGCGCTGGCGCAAGGCGGCGAGTTCGGCCTCCCCCAGCGCATAGGGCAGGGTGACGTGCAGGCAGTGGCAATCCAGCATGGCCGCCAACTGCATCATCAGGGCGAGGTTCGCCTCGTCGCTCTTGTGCTTGTTGATGCGCTTGCCGAGCTCGTGGCGAAAGTGGGTCTCGGGATCCTGGGTCATCGCCTGCCAGCCGTAGCCAAAGAGCGGGATGAAGGCGCTGACGATGCCAAGGGCGGTGAGGGGCCGTTTGGGCGGGTGATAGAGGGCGTTGAGATCCAGCAGGATGGGGCTTTGATGGGGCTCACGACTGCCGGATAAAATAGTATTGCTCATTGGATTACCCTGTTGATTCCTCTAGACTTCGCCGCATATTTGACCTGACATGCCAACGAGGTGCTGATGCTAAGCGATATCGAGATCTCCCGCCAGTCCCCCCGCCTGCCCATCGCCGAGGTGGCAGCACAGCTCGGCATAGCGGCCGCCCATCTCCACCCCCACGGCCATTACAAGGGCAAACTCGACCTCGCGCTGCTCCATCACGCCCCCGCCCGCGAGCCCGGCAAGCTGGTGCTGGTGAGCGCCATCACGCCGACCCCCCTTGGGGAGGGCAAGACGGTCACCACGATCGGCCTCTCCATGGGGCTCAACCACATCGGCCAGTCCAGCATCGCCACCATTCGCCAACCGAGCCTCGGCCCCGTCTTCGGGGTCAAGGGGGGCGCCGCCGGGGGCGGCATGGCCCAGGTGGTGCCGATGGAGGAGATGAACCTCCACCTCACCGGGGATTTTCACGCCCTCACCGCCGCCCACAACCTGGCCTCTGCCGCCCTGGATGCCCGCCTGTTCCATGAACGCAAACTTGGTGACCAGTTCAGCGCCAGAACCGGTCTGGCGCGGCTCGATATCGACCCGGCCAACATCCTCTGGCCCCGCACCCTGGACATGAACGACCGGGCGCTTCGCCACCTCACCCTCGGCCAGGGCGGCGCTGCCGATGGGGTCGAGCGCCCCGATCGCTTCGTCATCACCGCCGCCTCCGAGCTGATGGCCATTCTGGCGCTGGCCAGGGATCTCAAGGACTTGCGCGCGCGTATCGGCCGCATCCAGCTCGCCCTCGACCTGCGCGGCCAGCCCGTGACCGCCGAGCAGCTGGAAGTGGCGGGGGCCATGACGGTGCTGCTCAAAGACGCCCTCAAGCCCACCCTGATGCAGACCACGGAGCAGACCCCTGTGCTGGTCCACGCCGGCCCCTTTGCCAACATCGCCCACGGCAACTCCTCCGTCATCGCCGATCGCATGGCGCTGGGTCTTGCCGACTACGTGGTGACCGAGGCGGGTTTTGGCTCCGACATGGGGCTGGAGAAGTTCTTCAACATCAAGTATCGCCAGTCCGGCCTCGCCCCCGCCTGCGTGGTGCTGGTGGCCACGGTGCGCGGCCTCAAGGCCAACAGCGGCCTGCTCGACATCCGGCCGGGCCAGCCGCTGCCGGCCAGCCTGCAAGGGGAAGATCTGCCCACCCTGACAGCGGGGTGCGCCAACCTCGCCTGGCATATTCACAACGCCCGCCGTTACGGGGTGCCCGTGGTGGTCGCCATCAACCGCTTCCCCACCGACAGCGATGCCGAGCTGGCCCTGCTGGAGGAGGCGGCGCGCCAGGCCGGTGCCTGTGGGGTCGCCCTCTCCCGGGCCTTCACTGACGGTGGCGCGGGCGCGGCGGATCTGGCTCACGCCGTGGTGGCGGCCTGCAAGCAGCCCAGTGAGGTCAGGCTGCTCTACCCCGATGAGATGAGCCTTGCCGCCAAGCTCGCCACCCTGGTGGAGTGCGGCTATGGCGGCCGGGGCATCACCCTCTCGGACAAGGCGCGCCAGCAACTGGCCAGACTCTCGGCAGAGGGCCAGGATCACCTGCCCGTCTGCATGGCCAAGACGCCGCTCTCCCTGAGCCATGACCCCGCCAGGAAGGGCGTGCCGACGGACTTCGAGGTCCCCATTGAGGAGGTGAAACTCTGCGCGGGGGCAGGCTTCGTCTATGCCCTGGCAGGCCCCATCATGACCATGCCGGGCCTGGGCAGCCTGCCGGCCTATCGTCATATCGACATCGACGATGACGGGGAGATTGTCGGCCTGAGCTGACGTACAGGCTGGCAGGCTGCCGTCGGCCGATGACGCGGCGCTAATCGACCCTGACATCAACAGACCCGCCATAAACAACAAGGCCCCGCCGATTGGCGGGGCCTTGTTGTGCGTATCAGAACGCCATCAGTAGTGGAAGCGTCCCAGCTTGCTCATGACCGTCTCGGTCAACCCGTGCATCTGCCGGCTCTGGGCATCCTGCTCCCGGGCCACCCGGGTGGAGGCGCTCGCCAGCTCGTGGATGTTGCTGACGTTCTGGTTAATCTCCTCGCTCACCTTGGATTGCTGCTCGGCGGCGCTCGCAATCTGGGTCGCCATGTCCTGGATACGGTCGGCGGCCTGCACTATGGTCGCCAACTCGCTTACCGCCTGCTCGGCATCACGCAGCGCCAGGCTGCTCAACTGGCGCCCCTCTGTCATGGTGTCGACCGCGGCGCGCGTGGTGTCCCGCAGCCTGTCTATCATCTGTTGGATCTCCTGGGTCGAGGCCCGTGTCTTGGAGGCCAGGGTACGCACCTCGTCGGCCACCACGGCGAAACCGCGACCATGTTCACCGGCCCGTGCCGCCTCGATGGCTGCATTCAGCGCCAGCAGGTTGGTCTGCTCAGAGATGGTCCGGATCACATCCAGGATGCTGCCAATCTGCCCCCCCTGCTGCTGCAAGGCGGTGATCCTGTCCGACACCTCGCTGACCTGGGCACTCAACTGGCGGATGCCGTTGGCAGAGGCGCTCACCACCTGCTGACCCTTGTGCACCGCATGACGGGTCTCATCCACCGCCTGGGCCGTGATCTGGGCGCTGCTGGAGACGGAGTCTGCGGTCGATGACATTTCATGGATGGCCGTGGCCACCAGCTCGACCTGCTCCAGCTGGTGATGGCTGTTCGCCAGCCCCTGCTGGGCCTGCCTGGCCGAGTTCACCGCCGCCTGCTGCAACTCGTGCACGCTGGTGGCGGTGTCGGTCACTATGCCCTGCACGGTCGCGACGAACTGGTTGATCCCCTCTGCCAGCACCCCGGTTTCATCGCGCCGGTGCTGGGTCAGCCGCTGGGTCAGATCCCCTCCGGCGCTGGAGAGACGCGCCACCATGCGAGCCGTCTCCTGCACCGGCCGGGAGATGGACCCTGCCGCGAAAGCGAGCCCGACCAGACCGATACCCGCCACCAGGATGCCCACCATCAACTGGGTCCAGACCCCCTTGCCAAAGGCCTCGGCACGGGCCTGCGCCATCCGCTCGTACTCGGCATAGAGGGCGCTGCCCGGCACCTCGATGGCGATCCCCCAGGCCTGTGTGACCTTGTTGAGGCTGATGGGTGCGAAGACCCTCAAGCCATCGGCGTGCTCGTCGCTGCCCCTCTCGCCACGTTGCAACTGGGCCAGCAAGGATGGATCCTGCAAGCGCTGCCCTACCCCGTCGCCATCGCGGGAGTCGGCGGCGATGATGCCCATGGGGCTGATGATGCGCACCCTGCCCTGCCCGTCGAATACCCGTCGGCTGATGTCAGCGGCCAGCCGTTGCAGGTAGTTGAGGGAGTAGTCGATGCCCACCATGCCGAGGTATTGATCCCCGTTCAGCACAGGCACCACGAAGGAGGTGAGCAGGGTGGGCTGACCGTTGACCTGGTAGACGGAGGGGTCGACGGCGCAGCTTGCCTTGCTCTCCTGCGGGCAGAGATACCACTCGGAGGCCCGGATCCCGGTCGCGCTCGGCGTCTTGCTGTAGAAATCCCCCAGGGGTTTGAGGTCAAAACCGGCCGGGCCGCGGCTCCAGTAGGGGGCGAAGTTGCCCGATGCCTGGCTATGCCGGCCATCACCGGTATGGAGCACATCCTGACCGTCGAAACGATCCGCCTCCCAGCCACTGTAGATGCTGAGGAAATCCGGGTTGCGATCCCCTATGTCCTTGAGCAGGGCCGTGACCTCGTCCCGATCGAGAGGCTCGGACTGATGGACATTGCCCGCCAGCAGCGCCGCCAGGGTTTCGGCCGCATCCAGCGCCAGTTCGAAGGAGCGTGCCACCTCGCTCGCCTGACCATCCGCCAGGGTCAGCAGCCACTGCCTGGCCTGCTGGCGGGCCGCGTCGTGGCTCTCCTGCTGGATCTTCTCCTGCATGCTGGCCAGGGAAACATAGCTGTAACTCACCACGCTGAGGACGGTGGTCAGCAGGATGCAACCCGCAAAGAACATGACTTGATACTTGATGGAACGGAACATGACGGATGGTGGGTCTCTTGAGCCAAAAAAGGGGGGCATCATACGGGCTCGCAAACAGGTCGCAAACGGCCCTGCATGAAATTAATCGCCGATTTGTGAGCGAATTCGAACATCCGGCCTGTCATCCCCCCATCCGGTAGGTGACGGGGCAGGCGGGCCGGTTGAAACGGGCACAGGGAGGGCGATGACAAACAACAAGGCCCCGCCGATTGGCGGGGCCTTCTGCGCTGTGCCGGGTGGCAGCAAGACTCAGAGGGTGAAACGCTGGGTCATATGGTGCAGGGTATTGGCCAGCTTGCTCAGCTCGACACAGGCCTGGGCGGTCTGCTGCGCCCCCTGGGCATTCTCGTCGGCGGCGGTGTGGATCTTGACGATGCTGCGGTTGAGCTCCTCGGTGACCGCGTTCTGCTGCTCGGTGGCGGTGGCGATCAGGGTGTTCATGTCGGTGATCTGGGTGACGGCACCGTTGATGCTGTCGATGCTGCTCCCCGCCTCCCGCGCCAGCTCCACGCTCTCCTGCATCTGCTGACGGCTCAGCTGCATGGCGCTGCCCGCCTCGGCGGTGCGCTCCTGCAACACCTCGATCATCTTGCTGATCTCGGCGGTGGACGCCTGGGTGCGCTGGGCCAGACTGCGCACCTCGTCCGCCACCACCGCAAAGCCACGGCCCTGCTCGCCGGCACGGGCCGCTTCGATGGCCGCATTCAGTGCCAGCAGGTTGGTCTGCTCGGCGATGCCGCGAATCACGTCCAGCACCATGCTGATGCTGGCGCTGTCGGTCTCCAGTTGCTGCACCACGCTCCCGGCCTGCTCTATCTGACGGGAGACCTGCTCTATGCTGCCGATGGCGCTGCGTACCACCTGGTTGCCCTGGGTGGAGGTGCGGGAAGCCTGCTTGGCCGCCCCCATGGCGTCCGTGGTGTTGCGAGCCACCTCATTGACGGTGGACTGCATCTCGTTCATGGCGGTGGCGACCTGGGAGACCTCTCCCTGCTGGCTTGCCATGCCTTTGGCGGACTGCTCGGAGATGGCGCTCACCTCCTCTACCGCGCTGCTGAGCTGGCTCACCGAGCCGGAGATTTCGCTCACCAGCTCTGCCAGTGCCCCCTGCATCCGGTCGATGGCCGACCCCAGCTGACCCAGCTCGTCGCGGTTGAAGCGGTTGCCGCGGACCCACTCCTGCAGCTCGCCCCGGCCGAGATCGCCGCTCGCGATGCGCTGGGCCTGACGGGCCAGCATGATGAGCGGGTCGCGGATCTGGCGGGTCAGCACCACCGAGAGGGCGACAACCAGGGCCAGGCCTATCACCAGGGCCAGGGTCACGCTCAGCTTGGCGTTGTCAAAGGCGTCCACCACCTCGGCACGGGAGCCCACGGAGTAGCCGTGGTTGATGCGGATAAGCTCACCCACCGACTTGGTCAGATTGGTATAGAGGGTGACCCCCTCCCCCATGAAGAGGTGCTGGGCTTCGGCCATCTGTCCCGAGTCCTGCATCTGCCGGATGCGCTGGTGCAGGGCGACATATCGCTCCCAGTCCGCCTTGACGATGTCGAAGGCGCGGCGCTCCTCCCGATCCTCCACCCAGATGGTGCCATCGTGGGCCACTATCTGGCGCGCAGCCTCTTGCAGGCTCTTCTCGCTCTCGTTGCGATAGCGGGCCTTCTGCTGGGCATCGTCCGCCACCAGGAAGACATCCAGTTCGTAGCGGCGCAGGGCATTGATGGTCTCGCCGAGGGTGCTGGTGCGCACGACGGCGGGCAGGATGCTGTCGGTAAAGCCGATGGCGGCGCGGTTCATCTTGCTGAATTCAAACAGCGAGAAGCCGCCGATAAAGGCCATCATCAGGCCGAGTACGGCAAAGCCGGCGGTAAGTTTTTTGCCTATCGTCATGGTGTTCATGGCATGTCCTGCATGGGGAAAACAAGTGGCATTGCTGGGCGCAGGCCTGGCCTGCGCCTTCACTACCCTCCTTGGCAGCACATCTCGTCCCTGTTGGCGCGCACAAGGGCGGGCCCGGGGTGTCGGCGTCAACCAGACCGTCCGACAACACACAGAGCCATAGCGACCGGCACGGTCACAACTTTAGGTATTTTTCAAAAAAAGTGAGGGAAAGGAGCCGGGGCCTGTCGGCGACAGGCCCCGGGAGCACTACCCTTTCAGACCACCGAGGAACTCGGCGCGGGTGTCGGGCTGGGTCTTGAAGACGCCGCCCAGGGAGGTGGTGGTGGTGTAGGAGGTGGAGTCCATCACGCCACGGGCCTTCACGCAGAAGTGGGTCGCCTTGATGCTGATGGCCACGTCCCTGGTGCCAAGCAGGGTCTGCAACGCCAGCAGGATCTGCTGGGTCAGCCGCTCCTGTACCTGGGGACGGCGGGCGAAGAACTGCACGATGCGGTTGATCTTCGACAGGCCAATCACCTTGCCGCGGGGAATGTAGGCCACGTGGGCAAAGCCGTCTATGGTGACGAAGTGGTGCTCGCAGGTGCTGGTGAGGCTGATGTCCCGCACCATGATCATCTCGTCCACCTTCATCTTGTTCTCGATCACCGTCACCTTGGGGAAGGTGGCATAGTCGAGGCCGGAGAAGATCTCGTTCACGTACATCTTGGCAATGCGGTGCGGGGTCTCGGCCAGACTGTCGTCGGCCAGATCCAGTCCCAGCGTCTCCATGATGGCGCGCATATGACCTTCGATTTTTTCCTTTTTCTGCTGGCCGCTCAATTCATTGGCCACCAGAGGTGTCTCAAGGCCCTCGGCCTCGAGCGCCGCCCTGACCAACAGGGCTTCCTGGCTTAAGCTCGTCATCGTGTTTCTCTCCCACGCTCAGGGACTGTGCTGGCCTGCGGCATGGTGCCGCGGCGCAATCTTACAGGGCGATTATTGTCATAATTCTGTCTAACTCAAGCCCGGTGCCCGACTTTATGCCAAACCACCCCGTTTTGTCCGCACCGGCCTGCCCATTCGGGGGCAAGGCGCACGGCCGTGCCGCCTCTTCCCCACCTGCCATCCCGCGCAAGCCTCGCCCTGGTTACCCATCAGGAGGTAATTCAACGGGATAGCGCCCCAGAATCCGATCACACCGGGGCATCTGCCCCCCCATTACCGCACCTTCGGTCTGCCCATCGGAGCGGATTTTTGGGATAATCCGCCCCCTACACACCAGAGAGGTCATGATGATGGGATTCGATACCGGTGCACTCCTCCCCTTGGACAAGGCCCTGCAAGGGATGCTGGAACAACTCACCTGCTGCTGCGAGACGGAGCGGTTGCACCTGCCCCAGGCGCTGGATCGGATCCTGGCCGAGGAGATAAGCTCCCCTCTCTTCGTCCCCCCCTTCGACAACGCCGCCATGGACGGCTATGCCGTGCGCCTGGGGGATCTCGCCGCCGGGGTGCCGCTCCCCGTGGCGGGCAAGGCCTTTGCAGGCCAGCCCTATGAGGGGGAGTGGCCCGCCGGCCACTGCATCCGCATCATGACCGGGGCCCCTGTGCCCCTGGGTGCGGACGCAGTGGTGATGCAGGAAGAAACGCATGCCGGCGACAACGGGATCACTTTCCTGACCGCGCCCACGCCTGGCCAGAACATCCGTCGCCGCGGCGAGGATCTGGCGCAGGGCGCCCGGGTGCTCGAAAGCGGCCTGCGCCTGAGCCCCAGGGAGCTACCGCTGCTCGCCTCCCTTGGCATCGCGAACGTCACGGTGCGCCGTCCCCTCAGGGTCGCCATCTTCAGCACAGGGGACGAGCTCAAGCCCCTGGGCACCCCGCTCCAGCACGGGGACATCTACGACTCCAACCGCTACGGGGTCAAGGCGATGCTGAGCCGCATGGGCTGTGAGTGCCTGGACCTTGGCATCATCCCCGACGATCCGGCGGCCCTGCGCGCCGCCTTCTTGCAGGCCGACCGCGAGGCCGATGCCCTTATCACCACCGGGGGAGTCTCGGTGGGGGAAGCGGACTTCACCAAGCAACTGCTCGAAGAGCTCGGGGAAATTGGCTTCTGGAAGCTCGCCATCAAGCCGGGCAAACCCTTCGCCTTTGGTCGGTTGCCAAACGCCTGGTTCTTCGGTCTGCCGGGCAACCCGGTCTCCGCCATGGTCACCTTCGATCAGCTGGTGCAACCGGCCCTGGCCAGACTCGCCGGTCAGCAGTTTGCACGCCCGCACCCCCTCCAGGCCCTGGCGACAGCGCCGCTCAAGAAGAGCCCGGGGCGCCAGGACTTCCAGCGCGGCATCCTGAGCGTGGGCCCCAATGGCCTCGAGGTACGCAGCACCGGCTCCCAGGACTCCGGGGTGTTCAGCTCCCTGTCCCGGGCCAACTGCTACATCGTGCTCGAGCAGGAGCGCGGCAAGGTGGCCGCCGGTGAGACGGTCACCGTCGAGCCCTTCTCGGGGCTGCTGCTGTGAGCGAGATCCTGAGCGACGCAGAACTCCTTCGCTACAACCGCCAGATCGTGCTCAAATCCTTCGACTTCGAGGGACAGGAGGCGCTCAAGCAATCCCGCGTGCTGGTCATCGGCGCCGGGGGCCTCGGCTGCGCCGCCAGCCAGTATCTGGCGGTGGCCGGGGTCGGCCACCTTACCCTGGTGGATTTCGATCGGGTGGAGCTCTCCAATTTGCAGCGCCAGGTGCTGCACAGCGACGAGCGCATCGGCCAGCTCAAGGTGGAGTCCGCGGCGACGTCCCTGCGCGCCCTCACCCCCTGGCTCGAGGTGGAGACCCACGCCGCCCTCGCCGATGAGGCGCTGCTCGATGCCCTGCTGCCAGGCCATCAGCTGGTGCTCGACTGCACCGACAACGTCGCCATCCGCAACCTCCTCAACCAGCGTGCCCGCCAGCACAAGGTGCCCCTGGTCAGCGGCGCCGCCATCCGGCTGGAAGGGCAGCTCTGCAGCTTCACCTGGCAGGAGGATGAACCCTGCTACGCCTGTCTCAGCGCCCTCTTTGGCGATCAGGCCCTCACCTGTGTCGAGGCGGGGGTACTGGCCCCCGTGGTGGGACTGGTGGGCAGCCTGCAGGCGCTCGAAGCCATCAAGCTGCTGGCGGGCATGGGCAAAAGCTACAGCGGCCGCCTGCTGGTGATCGACGGTTTGGGTGGCAGCTTTCGCGAGCTGAAACTGCCCAAACGCCCCGACTGCCCGGTCTGCTCAAGGCCCTGAGCTGCGCCCACAAAAAAGCCGAACCCCGGGGTTCGGCTTTTTTCATTGGGCTGCGGGTCGTCACAAAAAGCCTAGAAGATCCCCTTCGCCTTGACCTTCTTCATGCTCGCCACCTGGTTCGAGAGATCCTCGATGAGGGGCTCGGCCAGCTCGGACGAGCCAGCCCCCCGGGCGGGCTGGCTGGCCAGGCGCTGGATCAGGCGGTGCTGCTCGCGAATGAGCCGGGACTGCTCCTCCAACTGGCGGGAGAGCAGCTGGATGCTGCCCGCAAGGGGGGCCAGATCCGCCTCTCCCCCCGCCGTCGGCAGCTTGCCCGCGATGGCCTCTGCCAGCAAATCGTGATCGAGCGGGGCCGGCAACCCCTGCTTCGACTCGTCCCAGAGCCCGGTGGGCTGCTGCTCGCCGATGCGGCTTACAATCTCGTCCACCAGGCTGTCCGGAAGTGGCGCCGCCGCCTGCTGACCCAGACGCTGAACGATTTCATCCGCCAGCCCCCGGTTGTCTCCCTGCCCCAGCTGGGGAGCCAGCCTGGCCACGATTTCATCGATCAGGGTATCGGTCGCCACGGGCGCACTCCCTTCCCCCAGATCGAAGCCGCAACTGGCGAAGACATGGCGCAGGGTCGAGAGGTTCACCTGCTCCGGGCCGAAGGCATTGGCCATCCCCTTGCACAGGCTCGGTGCCAGCACGTACAGGAACATGCCGCTGAGGTAGATGTCCTTGTGAAAACGGCTCTTGGAGAAGTCGAACTCCTCCACGTCGTCCTGGATCTTGCGCGCCCGCTGATACCAGCTTTGCAAGATCCCGGCCGCATAGCGATCAGACTCCAGCGCACCCGGATCCATGAAGATGGAGAAGGTCATGCGCTTGAGTTGACTACTCATCGCCGACCTCGGCCATCACGGGCGCCTCACGGTACACCTCTTCCTCTTCCGTGGTGTAGAGGCAGATCTCCCGCGCCAGGGCGGACTGGGCATCGTCCAGCAGCTCCACCCGCTCCCCCAGGGTCGGATAGGCAGCCTTGATGGCATCGACGATCAGGGACGCGCCGCCACCGACCAGATAGATCCGGTTCGGGTTCTTGGCGAACTTCTTCGCCTCGTGGGCCACCTGGGAGCCCAGCTCGTCGATCTTGTTCTGCATCTTCTCGAGGATCTTCGGGATCTGGCTCTCGTCGTTGACCACGTCCCGCACGAAGCTCATGTCGTGGCGGCGCTTGATGAATTCGTTGGCCACCAGATAGCTCGAATCGCTGTCTGCCGCCGCCAGCGCCTTGCGGGTCGCGTCGGTTACCATGGAGACGCCGATCTCGTTGTTGCCATACACATCGGAAACGTCGTCAAACTCGCCGACGATGATCCCCATGTCCAGGGTGGTGCCACCGCAGTCGATCACTAGCGTCTTGGTGAACTCGTTGCAGCCCGAGCCAATCAGGCGGGAGAGCGCCGCCGGCAGGCTTTCCGGCATCACCTCCACGCTGACGATGTTGAACAGCTCACCCTTGTTGAGGCTGATGGCCCGCATCAGGTTGCGGCGCTTCTTCTCGATCTTCTCCTCATTGCGCTGGCAGTCATCCGGGTTGTAGAACTCGGTGATGGGCAGGGTCACGGTGATGGCCACATCGCAGGGGGTCACGCCGGTCTGCAACAGGGCATGGTGCACGGAGAGCAGGTTGAGATCGTCGTACTGGTACTCCACGTGGGTGGTGGCCAGGGACTTGTCGGAGGTGGCGTCGTAGGTGTACTTGGTGTTGCCTATCTCGTAGTTGTAGATCTTCTTGTCCTTGCGCAAGGCGGCACTCTTCCAATCCTTGCGAAAGGAGTTGGGGGAGATGATGGTCTTGAGCACCTTGTTCTCAATCCAGCTCACCTTGACGTTGGTTGAACCATCGTCGATGGCCATTTTCATTACTTCAGACATGAGGAAATACCTGTTCAATAGGGCAAGATGGGTCCGATTGCCTTGCCATCTGCCACTGGCAAGGCGATCGGACCAATACATACACGGGGGATCAAGGTCAAAAGGCGACAAGTCTAATGGGTTTCTAAAATCCGGTGAAGCAAATGATTGAACCCGGCGGGATCTTCCGCCGGCCAGGCGTGGTGACCATCCGGGGTGTGGATGGTGGCATTGGGCAGGGAGGCGAACTGCTCCACCCGCCGCGCCAGGGGCAGATAGTCGTGACTGGTGGAGATGATGGCCACCGGCTGCCAGAGGGTGCCGAGACGAGCCCGCACCGACCAGCCGGGCAGCGCCTCCAGCAGCGCCTTGTAGGTCTTCTTTTTGTTGCGCACGAAGCGCCCCCGGAAGGTGTGGCGCACCTGGGCGAGATCGGGGCCGGGAAAGAGCTCGCGACCGAGCCACCACGCCAGCGGCCGCATGCCGAACCAGCGCAGCCACTTGAGGCGCATGGCATAGCGCTCCTGCTCCTTTGGCGTCTCCAGCAGAAATTCGCTGAAGCCGTTGATCAGCACCAGCCCTTGCACCTTGTGGGGCAGTTGCAGCGCCAGCTCCAGCGCCACCATGGCACCGAGCGACAACCCCACTACCCAGGCAGGCTCGGGCTGCTCGTCGAGCCAGCGGGCCACGTCCGCCGCCAGGGTGGGCACGTCAAAGGGCCCCTCCTGCATGCTCTGGCCGTGGCCGCGCAAGTCCATGGCCACCACCCGGTAGCGCTCGGAAAAACGCTCGATCTGCGCCTGCCAGTCGAGGCTGGAAGAGCCCAGCCCGTGCAGCAAGAGCAGCAAGGGCCCCTCCCCCGCACTGCGCAGGGCCAAGCCATGGGATTTCATTACCTGATTGCGACGCACCCGTCCCCCCTTTCTCGACGCCATGCCGGCCACTCATGGCCAGCCAATCCGTACTCCGGTCCCCTGCCTACCCCTCTCCCACCAGGCTCACCGCCTTGATGTAGGCGTAGAGGCGCATGGCCGGCGTCAGGGCGAGCCGCTGCGCGGAGCGGCTGGTGATCCGGGCCAGCAGTATCTGCTGCCCCAGCGCCAACTGCAACAGGGTCTGCCCGGGTCGCACCTCCCGCACCTCCAGCAGCCGGGTCTCGAGGCAGTTGGAGAGGCTGGAGTGCACGATGGGCTCAGTGGCGATCACCAGATCCCGCGCCGCCACCTTGATCTGCAAGGGGCCTGCTTCATCGGGGGCATGCTCCATGGTCACCATCAGGGTCTGCTCCCCGAGTCGCAGGGTCGCCATCTGCTCGTGCTCGTCGTAGTGGGACAGGGTCGCCGAGAGCATGACCCCGACGTCGTCGCGACTGGCCAGCGACAGGTCGGTGCGGGCGAAGATCTCCTCGGGGGTGCCCTGGGCCTCCACCCGTCCCTCTGCCAGCAGCACCAGTCCATCGCAGAGCAGGCTCACCTCCTCCATGGCGTGGCTGACGAAGATCATGGGGATGCCGCTCTCCTGCTGCAAGCCCTTGAGCACGTGGGCCTGATGGATGCGGCTGCGCCTGTCCAGCGCCGAGAAGGGTTCATCCAGCAGCAGCAAGTCGGGCTCGGCCAGCAAGGCCCTGGCCAGTGCCACCCGCTGACGCTGACCGCCGGAGAGGCCGTGGGCCGGTTGCCCCAGCAGCTCGGCAAAACCGAGGCGCGCAGCCAGATCCTCTGGCTGCCAGCGCCCCCTCCCCTTGCGAGCCGCCAGTTGCAGGTTGCCGAGCACGCTCAGGTGGGGGAAGAGACGGGCATCCTGAAACACCAGCCCGATGCGCCGCGCCTCGGGGGGCAGGGCTGCAAGCTCGCGCCCCTGCCAGCGCAGGGCATCGCCCGGGGCCTTGTCGAGCCCGGCGATGATGCGCAGCAGGGTGCTCTTGCCACAGCCCGAAGGACCGAACAGACCGAGGATGCGGCTGGGGGGCAGTGCCAGATCGCACGCCAGGGTGAAGGGGCCGAAATCACGTCTGGCCTTGAGGTAGAGGTTCATCCGAACAGCCTCCGTTGCCGACGTTGCAGCACGCCGTAGACCAGCACCAGCATCACCAGGGAGAAGCCCATCAGGCCGCCTGCCAGAATATGGGCATTCTGGTAATCCATCGCCTCCACGTGATCAAACAGGGCGATGGAGAGCACCTGGGTCTCCCCGGGAATGTTGCCGCCGATCATCAGCACCACCCCGAACTCCCCCAGGGTGTGGGCAAAGCCCAGCGCCGCCGCCATCACGAAGCTGGGCAGCGTCATGGGCAGGGTGATGCGAAAGAAGCGCTCAAACGGGCCCATCCCCAGGGTGGCAGCAGCCTCCAGCTCCTTGTTGCCCATGTTGACGAAGGCGGAGGTGAGGGGCTGTACCACGAAGGGGAGCGAATAGATGACGGAGGCGATGAGCAGGCCGAGAAAGCTGAAGGCGAGCGGGGCCCCGAAGGTCTCCCGCCACCAGCCACCGAGGCCGTACTCCGGGGAGAAGGCCAGCAGCAGATAGAAACCGAGCACGGTGGGCGGCAGCACCAGCGGCAGGGCCACCATGGCCTCCACCAGGGGGCGCAGCCGGTGCTGGCTGCGAGACAGCCACCAGGCGAGCGGCGGCGACAGCAGCAGCAGGATGGCAGTGGTGCTGGCCGCCAGTTTCAGGGTCAGCCAGACCGCCAGCAGATCCCCTTCACTCATAGGGTCCCCTCTCGGGTGTCGATAAAAAACAGGGCGCCGTCATGACGGGCGCCGCCTTGGGGCACATCAGGCACCGGATCTGGCCAGCACGGGGCTGGCCGGCCCCCGGCAGACGCCGGGCGCTTACTGCGGCAGGGCGTAACCCGCCGCCTTGATCTGCGCCTGTCCCGGCCCCTTGAGCCAGGCGACCAGGGCATCCACCGCCGCCCCTTTCCTCAGCACCAGGGCCTGCTGCTCGATGGGGGGATAGAAGCTGGCCGGCACAGCCCAGGCTTCGCCGGTCTTGCCCGCCTCCACCAGGTTGGCCCAGGCGACGAAGCCCAGCTTCGCATTGCCGGTCTCGACGAACTGCCAGGTCTGGCTGATGTTGGTGCCGGTCAGCACCCGATACTGCTTGGGATCGATCTTGAGGTGAGCCAGGGTCGCCATGGCGGCGGCGCCATAGGGCGCTGTCTTGGGGTTGGCGATGGCCAGCTCCCCCTGCCAGTGGCGCAAGGTGGCCTCGTCGGGAGCAGGCCCCCCCTTCTGCCAGAGGCCGAGCTGACCGATGGCATAGGTGAAGCGTTCGCTCCCCTTGCCTTCCGACTCCAGCTTTTGAGGGGTCGCCACGTCGGCCGAGAGGAAGAGATCGAAGGGTGCACCGTGGGTGATCTGGGTATAGAGCACGCCGGTGGCCGCCGAACTGATGACGACGCTGTGGCCGGTCTTGGCGGTGAACTCCTTGCCGATGCGCTCTATGGTGCCCTTGAAGTTGGCCGCCACCGCCACCTTGACCTCGTCAGCCAGCACAGCACCGCTGTACATGGCGCTGGCGCCCAGCACCAACAGGGATACCCATCTCTTCATTCCTTTGCTCCTTATGTTCCGGCACGGCCGGATCGATTGACACGAGCTCGAGGCTCACTCCCCTTGTTGCCAGCGGGCCAGGGCGGCATCATCGCTCGCCCTGGCCTCGACCCAGCGTTGCACCCCGTCGGCGGTCAGCTCTTTTTTCCAGAACGGCGCCCGGGTCTTCAAGAAATCCATGATGAAGTGGCAGGCCTCGAAAGCCGCCTCGCGGTGGGCGCTGCTCACCACCACCAGCACGATCTGGTCCCCGAGCAGCAGCTCGCCGATGCGGTGAATGAGGGTGCACTCCTGCAGGGGCCAGCGCCCGCGGGCCTCGGCCACGATGTCCGCCAGCGCCTTCTCGGTCATGCCGGGGTAGTGTTCGAGGGCCAGCCCTTTTACATGCTCCCCCTGATTGAAGTCGCGCACCTTGCCGACAAAGCTGACAATCGCGCCTGTGTCCTGCCGGGCAGCAAGGCGGGCATATTCGTCGGCCAGCGAGAAGTCATCCCGCTGCACCAGAATGCGATCGGTCATGGTTGCCTCGCTCATCATCAGCCTCCGGTCACCGGCGGGAAAAAGGCGACCTCATCCCCGTCATGGAGGGGGGTATCCAGCGGCACCAGGGTCTGGTTGACCGCCACCAGGAGCTTGCCGGATTCGAGCGCCAGCGCCCACTTGTCACCTCGCTCGCTCAAGGCGGCGCGAAGGGCATCGGCACTGGCGTAGTCGCAAGGCAGGCTGAGCTCGTCGCAGCCGACCAGCTCACGCACCTGCGCAAAAAACAGAACCTTGATCATGCCTGCTCTCCTTTGGTCGCACCCAGCTGGAAATGACCGGACTTGCCGCCCTTTTTCTCCACCAGACGCACCTGCTCGATCACCATGTCCTTTTGCACCGCCTTGCACATGTCGTAGATGGTCAGGGCCGCCACCGAGGCGGCGGTGAGCGCTTCCATCTCCACCCCGGTCTTGCCCGAGAGCTTGCACAGGGTGCGGATATGGACCCGATTGTGCGCCGTCTGGGGGGCTATATCTACCTCCACCCGGGTCAGGGCCAGGGGATGGCACAGGGGAATGAGGTCGGCGGTCTTCTTGGCCGCCATGATGCCGGCGATGCGGGCGGTGGCGAACACGTCCCCCTTGTGGTGCTGACCGCTCAGGATCAACGCCAGGGTCTCGGGGGCCATGGTCACGAAAGCCTCGGCGCGGGCCTCGCGTTCGGTCACCTGCTTGTCGGTGACATCCACCATGTGGGCCTCGCCGCTCTGGTTGAGATGGGTCAGGTTCATCTATGCCCCTATCGAAAAATAAGATGGATGATCCGGGTTTACTCCCGAGATCACAGATGGGTCACGAAGTTGCACGGCCGAGTACGGGCGTCGAGCTGATCCCGGATAAGCTGTTCCCAGCCCAGACGGCAGGCGCCGGTGGAGCCGGGCAGGCAGCAGATCAGGGTGCGATTGGCGAGCCCTGCCAGGGCACGGCTCTGCATGGCGGAGCCTTTTATCTCGGCAAACGAGAGCTGGCGGAACATCTCGCCAAAACCCTGCACCGTGCGCTCGAACAGCACGCCGACCGCCTCGGGCACCCGGTTCTGCTCGTTGAAGCCGGTGCCGCCATTGATGAGCACCACCTGGACTCCCTCGTCGGCAATCCAGTCGCTCACCTGGGCGCGGATGCGAAACAGGTTGTCGGGGCAGAGCGCCCGATCGGCCAGCACGTGGCCGGTCTGGGTCAGGGCCTCGACCAGATAGTCCCCCGAGCTGTCATCGGCAGCGGTACGACTGTCGGAAACCGTCAGGACGGCGATCTTGAGAGGGATGAATTCGCTGTGTTTGGGTGCCATTGGGGCCATTCCTGTCAATCATTGACCACGAGAGGATGAGGTGAACGCGCCGCACCGTGGTGCCAGCCATGAAAGGAGCCGGTGGGCGCCGCGTTGCCGGGAAGGGATTCTATCAAAAGATGTCTGGCTGGGGGGCGTCATTGCCCATTAATCTCGAAGGCCGCCGGATCCCGGGGATCCGGCGGCCTTCCCATCAGAAGCCTGGCACCCCTTTCATGTCAGGCAGTTGGTGCGCAATCCCCTTGTGGCAGTCGATGCAGGTGTTGGCCCCGCTTGCCAGGTTGGTGGAGTGCATCTGGGCGGCTCGACGCCCTTGCAGGGAGAAGTCCATGTACTCGAAGTTGTGGCAGTTGCGGCACTCGCGCGAATCCGTCTCCTTCATCCGCTGCCACTCCCGCTCGGCCATCTCCCGCCGGTGAGATTCAAACTTCTCGCGGGTATCCACCTTGCCGGTGATCATGCCCCACAGCTCCTTGGAGGCCTGCACCTTGCGGATGATCTTGTAGGTCCATTCGTGGGGTACGTGGCAATCCGGGCAGCTGGCCCGCACGCCGGAGCGGTTGGCGTAGTGGATGGTGTCGCGGTACTCCACGAATACGTTGTCCTTCATCTCGTGGCAACCGGTGCAGAAGGCCTCGGTGTTGGACGCCTCCATGGCGGTGTTGAACCCGCCCCAGAAGATGACGCCACCGAAGAAGCCCATCAGCAGGATGACCCAGAGGGCCGCCTTCGACGGTGACTTGAAGGTGGTCCACAGACGCTTCACAAAGCCGGGTAATTTCATCTATGGGTTCCTCAGTTCAGCGCTTCAACCGGTTTGAAGGTATTGTTCACCAGCGGCTTGGCATCCGCTTGCGGCACGTGGCACTGCAGACAGAAGTAGCGACGCGGCGAGACTTCGCCCAGGGTCATGCCGTCGCGGGTCTCGAAGTGGGTGGGGCTTATCTTGGGGGCCTTCATGGCACTGGCGTTCTTGAAGCTGTGACAGGCCAGGCACTTGTTGACCTTGTTGTCCACTTCATAGTTGCGGGTGTCGTGGGGGATCAGCGGGGGCTGGTGCATGTACTGGCGATCGTAGAGGTCGCCATCCTTGCGAAAGTTCTTCATGGGGGCCGCGTCGGCATCCGTCACCAGATCCGTGCTTCCCCGCTCCGACTTGATGCCCCCCGTGCTGTTGGTGATCTCGGGGACGGCCGCCATCAAGGAACCCGCCATCAGGCAGGCCAGCATTGCTCCAATCAGCTTCTTCATTATGTGTTCTCCGACGTTTTCTCTGCCTTGACGGCAAAACCTACAGTGATTTCAAAAACTTGCTCCGCGCAGACATCGATGCAACGGCCGCAGTTGGTACACTCCTGAGCCGCAATCAAGGGCCCGTGACCACGCCTGGCACCATGAACGGGGCCGCGCAGGATGGGACGCTCCGGGCAGACCGCATAACAATCCATGCAGTTGCTGCACCGCTCGCGCCCCGAGGCTGCAATCTTGATGAACCCGACCCGGTTGACCAAGGCATAGAAGGCCCCCACCGGACAGAGGTGGCCGCACCAGCCCCGCTCCACCACAAAAAGGTCGAACAGGAACAGCGTCGCCAGCAGGCCCCAGCCCGCCCCCATGCCACACAACAGGCCGCGCAGGGTGAGCGACACCGGATTGACCAGCTCCCACACCAGCACGCCTGTGATGGCCGGTGCCACCAGCACCATGGCCAGCAGCCAGTAGCGGGTAGCGCGGTTGAACTGACCATTGCCCTTGAGCCCGAGCCGCCCCCTGAGCCAGGCGGCGGCATCGGTGACCAGGTTGACCGGACAGACCCAGGAGCAGAACACCCGCCCCCCGGCCAGCCAGTAACCCACGAGCACCAGCCCGGCCCCGAGCCACAGGGTGGGGATGGGCCACTGGCCCGCCGCCACCGACTGCAACAGGGTCAGGGGATCCGTGAGGGGCACCGTCTCCAGCAGCAGGGAGCTCGAGAGGTTGCCCTTGAGGATCCAGATGCCCGCGAGCGGCCCCAGCAGGAACAGCCCCAGCACCCCGAACTGGCAAAGCCGGCGCAGCAGCAGGAAGCGATGGGCACGCCACCACCCCAGCCTGGCCGTGGCCTCGGCCCCTGGATACCGACTCATAGACCCTCCGGTTTGCGGGTCGGCAGGGTCAGTCGCTCACCGATGAGGGACTTGCCCGCCTTCTCCTTCTCTTCCCAGCCGAGCCGGTAGTGGTGACCCAGCTCCCCCTTGGCAAGCCCGCGAGGTACCACCTTGATGGCCGCCTCCTCCAGCACGCAGGCGTGCTCGCACTTGCCGCAGCCGGTGCAGAGATCGCTGTGCACCGTGGGCAGGAACATGGCGTGCTTGCCGGTGCGCGGGTTGTGTTGCAGCTCAAGGGTAATGGCCTTGTCGATGAGGGGGCAGACCCGGTAGCAAACGTCGCAGCGCAGCCCCAGGTAGTTGAGGCAGGTCTCGTGATCGATGAGCACCGCCACCCCCATCCGCGCCTGATCGATGTCGGTCATGGCCCGATCCAGCGCCCCGCTCGGGCAGGCCGCCACGCAGGGGATGTCGTCACACATCTCACACGGGACGGCGCGCGCCTTGAAGTAGGGGGTGCCGGTGGTCACGGGTTCAAACAGCCGGGCGAGCTTGAGAGTGTCGTAGGGGCAGGCCAGGGCGCAGAGTCCGCAGCGCACGCAGGCGCCGAGAAACTCGGCCTCGTCGAGGGCAGCCGGCGGGCGCAGCGCCTGGGCAGGCAAAGCCTGCACCTGCTGGCGCGCCACGCCGCCAAGCCCCACGCCAAGCAGGCCCACACCGCAGGCCCCCTTGGCCATGTCGGCCAGAAACTGGCGCCGACTACGACTCATCTCGCGCTCCCCCGCCTTATGCCTTGACGACCTTGACGGCGCACTTCTTGTAATCCGTCTCTTTGGAGAGCGGATCCGTGGCATCCAGGGTCAGCTTGTTGACCAGCTGGCTCGCATCGAAGAAGGGCATGAAGACCAGTCCCTTGGGCGGACGGTTGCGGCCGCGGGTCTCGACCCGTGTCTTCACCTCGCCCCGGCGGGAGGAGACGATCACCTCTTCGCCACGGCGCACACCGCGAGCCTTGGCATCTTCCGGGTGCATGAAGAGCACCGCATCCGGGAAGGCGCGATAGAGCTCGGGCACCCGGCGAGTCATGGTGCCGGTATGCCAGTGTTCCAGCACGCGGCCGGTGGAGAGCCACATGTCGTACTCTTTGTCCGGAGCCTCGGCGGCGGGTTCATAGGGCAGCGCGAAGATGACCGCCTTGCCGTCGGGCTTGCCGTAGAAACGCACCCCCTCCCCCGCTTTCACATAAGGGTCGAACCCTTCGCGATAGCGCCACAGGGTCTCCTTGCCGTCCACCACAGGCCAGCGCAGGCCACGGGCTTCGTGATACTGATCGAACGGCGCCAGGTCGTGGCCATGGCCGCGACCGAAGGAGGCGTATTCCTCAAAGAGCCCCTTCTGGACGTAGAAGCCAAAGTGCTCGGCCTCGTCGTTCAGGGCCCCCTTGCTCTGCTCTTTCGGGAACTGGTTCACCTGGCCGTTGGCATAGAGCACATCGAACAGGGTCTTGCCCTTCACTTCCGGCATCTTGGCGATGAGTTCGGCCGGCCACACCTCTTCCACGGTGAAGCGCTTGGAGAACTCCATCAGCTGCCACAGGTCGGATTTGGCGCCTTCCGGTGCCTTCACCTGCTGGTGCCAGAACTGGGTGCGACGCTCGGCGTTGCCATAGGCACCCTCTTTCTCCACCCACATGGCGGTGGGCAGGATGAGGTCGGCCGCCTGGGCGGTCACGGTCGGATAAGGGTCGGAGACCACGATGAAGTTGGCCGGGTTGCGATAACCGGGCAGCGCCTCTTCATTCATGTTCGGGCCGGCCTGCATGTTGTTGTTGCACATCACCCAGTAGGCGTTGAGCTTGCCGTCTTTCAGCATGCGGTTTTGCAGCACGGCGTGGTAGCCCACCTGCTCCGGGATGGTGCCTTCCGGCAGCTTCCAGATCTTCTCGGCGATGGCGCGGTGTTTGGGATCCGTGACCACCATGTCCGCCGGCAGACGGTGGGCGAAGGTACCCACTTCACGGGCGGTACCACAGGCGGAGGGCTGACCGGTCAGGGAGAACGGACCCGAGCCCGGGGTAGAGATCTTGCCGGTCAGCAGGTGGATGTTGTAGCAGAGGTTGTTGGCCCAGACACCGCGGGTGTGCTGGTTGAAGCCCATGGTCCAGTAGGAGACCACTTTTTTGTCTGGATCCGCATAGATCTGGGCCAGCTTCTCGAGCTTGTCCTTGGGCACGCCGGAGAGCTTGGAGACGGACTCCAGATCGTAATCCGCCACGAACTTGGCGAAGTCCTCGAAGCTCATGGGGGTGGAGTCGCCGCTGTCCGGGTTCTTGGCCTTTTGCTGCAGCGGGTTGGTGGGACGCAGGCCGTAGCCGATGTCGGTCACCCCTTTGCGGAACTGGGTGTGCTTGTTGACGAACTCCCAGTTCACCTTGTCGTTCTGGATGATGTAGTTGGCGATGTAGTTGAGGATCGCCAGATCGGTCTGGGGGGTGAACACCAGCCCGTTGTCCGCCAGCTCGAAGCTGCGGTGCTCGAAGGTGGAGAGCACGTGCACCTGCACATCCTGGTGGGACAGACGGCGATCGGAGATGCGCGACCAGAGGATGGGGTGCATCTCGGCCATGTTGGAGCCCCACAGCACGAAGGCGTCGGCCTGCTCGATGTCGTCGTAGCAGCCCATGGGTTCATCCATGCCGAAGGTACGCATGAAGCCCACCACCGCGGAGGCCATGCAGTGACGGGCATTGGGATCCAGGTTGTTGGAGCGCAGGCCTGCCTTCATCAGCTTGGCGGCGGCATAGCCTTCCCAGACGGTCCACTGGCCGGAGCCGAACATGCCGACGGCGGTCGGGCCCTTCTCTTTCAGGGTCGCCTTGAACTTCTCGGCCATGATGTCGAAGGCCTGATCCCAACTGATGGGGGCGAAGTTGCCGTTCTTGTCGAACTTGCCGTTCGTCATGCGCAGCATGGGCTGGGTCAGGCGATCCTCCCCGTACATGATCTTGGAGAGGAAGTAGCCCTTGATGCAGTTCAGGCCACGGTTGACCGGTGCATCGGGATCCCCCTGGGTCGCCACGACGCGGCCAGCCTGGGAGCCCACCAGCACGGAGCAGCCGGTCCCGCAGAAGCGGCATGGCGCCTTGTCCCAGGTGATGGCGGTCTTGTCGGTACTGGTGATCAGGTTCGCCGCCAGAGTGGGGGCACTGACACCGGCCACGGCAGCGGCTGCCGCCACCGCATTGGCCTTCATAAAGTCGCGTCGACTCAGCTTCATGACATATCCTCGCATTGCTTAATCACATCAATGACAGCCATTGTGACGAGCCGCGCTGGCTCAGCTCCATGGCGCTTTATTCCTTTGCTCTGGGCTTTTCGTTCATCGAACGCAGACAACAGACCCGGCATCCCGTGTATTACCCGTGGCGGTCAGCGAACGACTCTTGCGCTTCTGCCACATGACGCCTTATTCCCCATCTTCGGCGTCCACTTCATCGAACTGGTGGTAGATCAGGGCCGCAGAGAGCACCCCGGGCAACCCCTGAATGGTGTCGATGGCCGCCATGATGGGGCGCTGGCTCGGCCCCTCCAGGGTCACCACCAGCTTGCCCTCCTCGCTGACGGCGTGGATCTCGGCCCCGTCCAGGGTCGCAATCCGCTCTGCCAGGGCGTGGCGCAGATCGGGCTGGGTCAGCACCACCAGGCTGGATACATGGAACTCTTCTCGCGTCATATCACCGTTTTCCAACTTGTTCGTCTCTTGGGTCATCGCGAAGCTTCGCCACGAGACAGACCGATGCTGATGCTGCCCACCGGGCAATCCGCCACGCAGGCCCCGCAGCCGTTGCACGACTCGGCATGGATGCTGGGGGTGGGTACGCGCCCCAGCCGGGGGGAAAAGCGGATGGCCTGCTGCTCGCAGCTGTCCTGACAGCGCTGGCAGAACACCTGGGCAGTGGCCAGACAGCCCGCCTCGATATGGGCTACATACTCCCAGGGTGTCTGGGTTGTCGGCCTGAACACCGGCGCCTGGCAGGCGCTGACACACTCGGTGCAGAAGGTGCACTCGCCGCGGTGAAAATCCACCGTGGGGAAGCCCCCGTCTCCCTTGATCAGGATCTGCTCCGGACAGGCCGCCAGACAGTCGCCGCAGCGGGTGCAGCCGGCCACGAACTCGTCCCAGGAGACGGACCAGGGCAACTGGATCCCGGCCTTGGGGGCGCTCAGGCGTCCCCGAAACAGGCCTCTGCGTGACAAGTTGACCCCGTCGGTCATATCGACTCCTCTTTTCGGGGACGGATGCCCCCGCGCGGATCCCGTGACTGGCATTTTCAATACCAATTATAAGCGTGGGTGTATATTGCGGCCCTGACAAGTCAGGGGATATACCACCAGGGAGATAAACAGGGGGGATTCTTGCGCTGGATCAAACCCTTGGCGCAATTAGACACAGCAGGGGCAAGGTAAATTACCCCTATGTGAGGATTGATAATTAATCGAAGGTTATTTGAGGTGCACGGCGGCTGTCAGCCGCCGATGGAGGCCAGGTGGGGGGTCATGCCTGCATTGCCTTCATGGAGGCGATGGGTGGCGGCCTTGCCGGTCAGCGCCTGGCGAATACGCCATTGCAGCGCCTCCTGCTGGCTGTCATCGGTGAGCAGATCCCGCAGTTCCACCCCGTTGTCGCCAAAGAGACACAGGTGCAGCTTGCCCTTGGAGGAGACCCGCAGCCGGTTGCAACCGGCGCAAAAATCCTTGCTGTAGGGCATGATGAGCCCCACCCCGCCCCTCGAGTCCGGATGCGTGAACACCTGGGCAGGGCCATCATCCAGGCCGCGCAGCTGCTGCACCCAGCCGCTCTCTTGCAGACGCTGCTTGATGAGTTCACCGCTGGTATGGTGATCGCGAAACAGGGCGTCCATCTCGCCGGTCTGCATCAGTTCGATGAAACGAAGCTCGATGGGTTTGTCCCGGATCCAGGCGAGGAATGTCTCGAGCTGATGATCATTGAGCCCCTTGAGCAGCACGGCGTTGATCTTGACCGACCGAAAACCTGCACTCAGGGCGGCGTCTATCCCCGCCATCACCTCCGCCAGCTTGTTCTCGCCGGTGATCTGGTGGAACTGGCGGGGATCCAGGCTGTCGACACTGACGTTGAGGGCCGTCAGCCCCGCATCGAACCACTCGCGGGCACGCTCCTTGAGACGATACCCGTTGGTGGTCATGGCCACCTTCTCGATGCCGGGGGTATTGGCCACGGTCTCGATGATGGCCGTGAAGTCACGGCGCAGGGAGGGTTCGCCTCCGGTCAGACGCACCTTGCGCGTCCCCATGGCCGCAAACCCGGAGACGACGCGACGGATCTCCTCCAGGGAGAGGAAGGACTGGCGCCCCTCACCATCTCCTTTCGGCGGGTGATAGCCGTCCGGCAGACAGTAGGTACAGCGGAAATTGCAGACGTCGGTGACCGACAGACGCAAATAGTAAAAGCGACGGGAAAAACCATCTTCAAGTGGCAACATAAACACCTTTCCAAATACGGGAGGCCAGGGCATTTCTTTCCTGACCCTTTCAGCTCGAACAGCGGCTGACGGCGATCTCCCCCTATCTCAATGACTTAGGCAAAATCGCTCGGAGTTCATCTAGTTTTTCGATGCTAGCACAACTTGGAGTACACTCCCATGCTACTTTGTGGGGTCTTTGTGGGTGAAAAGGGAGCCGGTCGGCATGGGAAAATGGTTCAGAGTGCAGTCGGTCAGCAGCGCCATCGGTCGCTCCATGGTGCTGATCCTGTTCATGGCCAGCCTGATCGCCGTGGTGGCCATGGTCACCCTCTTCTATTCGGTTCCCGATGCCAAGGCCATCAACCTGTCGGGATCCCTGCGCATGCAGGCCTACCGCATGGCCTATGAAATCGAGAAGGATCAGGTCGTCCTCGGCCGGCTCGCCCAGTTTGAACAGACCCTTCATGCCCCCGAGCTGCAGGAGACCCAGCGCTGGATCACGCCCGCCTCCCTGCGCCGCACCTATGGTGAAGTCCTGCTGCAATGGCAAGTGATGCGCGAACACATCGAGAATGCCACCCCCAGCCGTTATACCGACAATACGGAGCAGTTCGTCGCCGCCATCGATGACTTCGTCAACCAGATGCAGTACCACGTGGAGTTCAAGGTGCGCATGCTGGCCCTGGCCGAGGGGCTAGGGCTGCTCGCCATCATCACCATCGCCTGGTGCACGGTGCGCTTCACCCGCCAGCAGGTGGTGGCGCCCCTCAACCAGCTGGTCTATTGCGCACGCCAGATCCAGCGTCAGGAATTCGATCTCACCCTGCCCCCCCACTGTGAAAACGAGTTGGGAGAGCTGTCGGGGGCGTTCGCGACCATGGCCGACGAGCTTGGCAAACTCTACCGGGAGCTGGAGAGCAAGGTGGAGGAGAAAACGGCCAAGCTGCAACAGGCCAATGACACCCTCTCCTTCCTCTATTCCACCGCCCAGAAACTGCACGCGGCGCCCCTCAGCCGCCGCACCCTGCAAAAGCTGCTGGAGCGGGCCGCCGCCCACCAGCACATCGAGTACATCCGCCTCACCCGCTTCGAGCACAATGCGATGCCGGTCTACATCACTGGGCGCAAGGGGTGGCCGGGGGATCTGGCGGCCGTGGTGAGCTTTTACCTGCAGATGGATGACGAGGAGTACGGCCGGCTCGACTTGATAAGCGACCACCCCATCGACGAGCGGCTGATGAAGAACTTCTCCATGTTGCTGGCCCAGGTGCTGCACAAGGATCAGACCCTGCTGCAGCACCAGCGCCTGCTGCTGATGGAAGAGCGCGCCGTCATCGCCCGTGAACTGCACGACTCCCTCGCCCAGGCCCTCTCTTACCTGAAGATCCAGGCCACGCTGCTCAAGCGCTCCTTCGCCAAGGGGGACAGGGCCAAGACCGAGGCAGCCATGGAGCAGATCGACGAGGGACTCAGCAATGCTTATACCCAGTTGCGCGAACTGCTCGGCACCTTCCGCCTCAGTATCGGCGATGCCAACCTGGGTGAAGCCATCGCGGTCATGCTCGAGCAGCTCAAACCCCAGACGCACGCCGACATCAGGCTCCAGTACGGCCTGACGGACACCGACCTTGAAGCGGGGCAGCACATCCACATCCTGCAGCTGATCCGTGAGGCAGTGCTCAATGCCATCAAGCATGCCAGCGCGCGGCACATTGACGTTAGCTGTGAGACCCTGGCTGATGGTAACATCCAGGTTCAGATTGCAGACGATGGTGTTGGAATAAGGGGCGCAAGCTCGGCGGTGAATCACTACGGTCTCAGCATCATGAATGAACGCGCCAGCAAATTGCGCGGCCAGTTGACCATCAGTGAACCGCCCTCCGGGGGCACCCGCATACACCTGACCTTTCCCACCAGCCTAACAAGAGACGCCTGATGGACGAGATGAAATACAGTGTTCTGGTCGTGGATGACCACCCCCTGATGCGCAAGGGAATTGTGCAACTGCTGGAGTTGGAGGATAACATCGACGTGGTTGGCGAGGCCTCCAACGGCACCGACGCCGTGGCCATGGCCAAGGAGTCCGAACCGGACCTTATCCTGCTCGACCTCAACATGAAGGGGTTGTCAGGTCTCGATACCCTCAAGGCGCTGCGGGCCGAAGAGGTGACTTCCCGCGTGGTGATCCTGACCGTCTCTGACGCCCGCCAGGATGTGGTTGCCCTGCTCAAGGCAGGCGCGGACGGCTATCTGCTCAAGGACACCGAGCCTGACATGCTGCTGGCCCAGCTGGCTGACGTGATGACCGGCAAGCAGATCCTGAGCGAGCCGCTACGTCCCTATCTCGAGAACATCTACGAGCTGGACCACCTGCAGCAGAAGCTGGAGAGCCTGACCCGACGCGAGATGCAGATCATGCGTGAAATCGCCAAGGGATTGTCCAACAAGCAGGTCGCCTCCGTGCTCCATATCTCCGAGGGAACCGTCAAGGTCCACGTCAAGAGCCTGCTGAAAAAGCTCGAGGCCCAAAGCCGCGTCGAAGCAGCCGTCATGTACCTGGAACAGCGCAACTGAGGTCCCGGCCTCCTGCCAGCAAGGGGTCACCATCCGTGCCTCCTTGCTGGCCCCTTTCCTTTTCCCCAAATGGCGCGGAACCCGGTGCTCTATTGAGTAGATGGATTATTATTTTCATGACATCGCACGGGAAGGAAACATCGACATGACCTTTGAGCAGATAGAGCTGGTCCAGAAAGCCTGGGGCAGGGTGAGTGCCCTGAACAACAGCTATGTCCAGGAGGTGTATGAAGAGCTGTTCAGATTGTCCCCCGAACTCAGGGCCCTCTTTCCCCCACATCAGGAGCTGCCCGTTGCCAAGGTGTCGGACACCCTGAACACCGTCATCACCAGCCTCTCCCAGCTGGATGCACTGGGTTTCATCATTCGCGATCTCGGCAGGCGTCACCAGCGATTCAACGTTCAACCCCACCAGTTTGCGCTGCTCAAACAGGCCCTGACCCAGGTACTGGCACGGCGTCTCGGCAGTGGTTTTACCCCGGCACTGGCACAGGCCTGGTCGCAGATGTATGACGAGATAGCCGCCCTGATGCTGGACGGCATGACACAGCACACCGAATTCACCACCTGATCCCCTGGCCTTTGTCTCCAGTCGCTCAATGGGTCTGTAACAGGCATTTTGCATGAATCAAATTTGCAATATGCGAAAATAGACTCATTCTGCACACGGGGTATGTTCGGCGCCCTAACACCTCACCTGAATCCCTTTCGCACTACCTTGCTTGCATTCGCGACATCAAATCACAATAGATTGATTTTAAATGGATATTAAAAATAACCACGGGAAATGACTCACCACTTCGCCACGCCACCTCTCTCTGGCACGGTCACTGCATTGTCACATTCAGCAATGACTGATTAGGAGGATGGAACATGAAACTTCAACAACTGGCACTGTTCCCCTTGCCGTCCCACATTCTGCCCGGCGGCAAGCTCCCCCTTCGCCTGTTCGAGCCGCGCCACCTGCAGATGCTCAAGGAGTCCTTCCACGAGGACCGGGGTTTTGGCATCGTGATGGAAGAGACCACCAGCACGGGTACCTGCGGACGGATTCTCCCGGTCGGAACCCGCGTCAAGGTGACTGATTTTTATACCCTCAACGACGGTTTGCTCGGGGTCACCGTGCTCGGCCTTGAACGCTTCTGCATCCACGAGATGGAAACGGATAGCACAGGCCTCAGGCACGCCCAGGTCGAGCCGTTGCCCAACTGGCCGAGTGCGGATTCTGATGTCAGCGACAACCAGCTGGTCAGCCGATTGAGAGAGGTCTTTGCACAATACCCGGAACTGGATGAGCTCTATCCGGACAAGCAGTTCGACGATGCAGCCTGGCTCTGCCAACGCTGGCTCGAGATCCTGCCCATGCCGATCTATGAAAAACAGATGTTGATTGCCAAACAAAACAGTGAAGCGGCGCGCCAGTTCTTGCGCCGACTGATCGCACAGTGAGTCAAAGAGTGAGTCAACGGTTGGTTTGCAAAACGCGAATTCTCGGCACTGCATTCTTATAATGAAAAAATGAGAATTGCATTTTGCAATCACGGTAGCGATAAATAACACACAACTCAGCTACAGGCCGCAAATAACAGGTTTTGAAAAGTTGGCACGACTTTTTCATATAAAACCGTACAACCCGATTTATCCCGTGCTCTCTTCAGTATTTGCTGAAGAATTGGTCAACCACCAGGTTGACCATTTTTTTTACCCAAAATCGGCCGGCATCACCTGCAATGGCGGAGCAGGCAGCTTCGCAGCCTGGCAAGACTGATGGGTTTGGCCAGAAAATCGTTCATGCCCTGGGCAAGGCAGCGGGCCCTGTCCTCCATCATGGCATTGGCCGTCAACGCGACGATGGGCACCTCGCACCCCATGTCCCGTAGGCGCCGGGTCGCCTCCAGCCCATCCATCTGCGGCATCCGCATATCCATCAGGACAAGGTCCGGCTGCTGCTTCGCCACCTGTGCCAGGGCCTCCAGACCATTGCCTGCCAGCCTCACCCTGCACACCAGCTTCTGCAGCATCAGGGATACCACCAGCTGATTGACCGGACTGTCTTCCACCACCAGCACATCCAGCTCCAGTCTGGCGCACTCTTCACTGCCGGGGGCGGTGGCCGGAGCACAGGGAGAGGCCATCCCGGGCAGCTCGAACCAGAAGCAGCTTCCCAGCCCAGGCGTGCTCTGCACGCAAATATCTCCCCCCATCAGCTGCACCAGCCGCCTGCAGATGGCCAGTCCGAGCCCCGAGCCGGAGAAGCGGCGGGTTGCCGAACTGTCGACCTGATAGAAGGGTTCGAACAGCAACGCCTGATCCTCGGTGGAGATGCCGATCCCCGTGTCGCTGACCATGACCCCCAACTTTTCCTCCTCCCAGGTCAATGCCAGACGCACGCTGCCGGCGGAGGTGAACTTCACGGCATTGCCAAGCAGGTTGCCTATCACCTGGGAGAGGCGGACGGCATCCCCTTGAAGGCGTTCGGGGAGCGTCTCATCCAGATGCCAGTGCAGTGTGATTCCCTTGGCACTGGCCTGTGCCTGCAAGGGCTCCACCAGGGCACGGCACAGCTCGGCAGGCTGAAAAGGTTCGCAGTGCAGCGTCAGGGTATGTGACTCTATTTTCGAGAAATCGAGCACGTCGTCGATGATGGTCTGCAACAGATGCGCAGAGTGGGTGGCATGACCGATGAGGGTCTGTTGCGGAGTGTCGAGCCGGCCGTGCTGCAGCAGATCCAGCATCCCCAGCACGGCGTTCATGGGAGAGCGGATCTCGTGGGTCATCATGGCGAGGAACTGGGATTTGGCACGGTTGGCCGTCTCGGCATCGTCCCGCGCCCGCGCCAGCTCCTGCTCCCGGCGGATCTGGCTGCCTATCTCCCGCGCCGTGCCCCGATAGCCGAGGAAGCGGCCACCGGCATCATGGCAAGGCTCCGCATTGATCTCCATCCAGCAAGGCCCGCCCGCCAGCATCACCTGGGCCCGCATTCCCCGCACCGGCAGATGGTGGGCGATCAGGTGCCGGTAGTGGCTCCAGGCCGGGTCTTGCTTGTCGTGGGCAAAATCATAGAGGCTTCTCCCCGTCTGGCGGGCCAGCACCTCCCCCTGATAGCCAGGGGCAGAGACATAGCTGAGCCTGTGCTGGGGATCGGTCTCCCAGAACCAGTCGGAAGCCATGGCGGCAAAACTGCGAAAACGCTGTTCGCTGGCCTGCAGGGCCAGGGTCTTGAGGTCAACCTGTTCTTGCAGGCGAGCCCGATAGGCGATGTTGACCAGGGCCTGGGAGATGAGCGGGCGACAACGCTGCATCGCCGCCTTGCTCTTGAGATCGAAGGTGCCCGCCACGCTGTGCCGGCAGATGAGCACACCGGAAAACCCCGGTCCCTGCAAGCCTGTCATCATGACGCTGGCCCAGCCCGGCGCCCCCGCCAGCGGCGCCAGCTCAGGCAGTTGGGCGGGATCATAGATCACCAGGGTCTCTCCCTCGATGGCCCTGGAGAAGAGCGGTGTCAGCGACCAGGTCCGGCCCACCTCGTCCGGCTGGGTGCTCAGATGGGTGCTGCCCCTCACGGCCTCCCAGGCGACCACGTCCGCCTGCTCAAATCCGATAAAGGGCTTGAGAGCAAGAATGAGACTCTCCAGTACCTGCTCCAGACTCTGGGCCTGTGCCAGGGTCGCCACCCCGCACAGCAGGGCTTGGGACTCCTCCCGATATCTGGCCTCCCGCTCCCGGCAACGCATCAGCTCCACCAGCGTGGTTTGCAGTTTGTCACCCAGGGTTTCGAGTTCGCTATTGCCTATCATCTTGAATCCAGCACAGTGTCAGCTCTCGAGGAAGATTACGCTCGACACCATGAGGTTGCCGTGTGCCAGCTCACCATGGGGTAATCGTCCCTGTTCACCGAAGGTAAAGGGCGTGATGAAGGGGATCTCACCCAGCCTCTGACTGAATTGACTGACGATGTCCCCCAGCCTGTCCCCCAGTGCCAGCCGACAACCGGCACAAAACACCACCAGGGCGCCAAAGGGGCGCATATTGCTCGCCATGCCATATTCAGGCTCGATATTCACCGCATTCAGGCTACGCTGCAACAACCCTTCCTGGCTGCTGTACATGAGCAGCAGCCGCTCTCCCAGTCGGGTCTCGGTAAAGAGGCGCAGCCCCTCCCGCGCCGTCACCGCCTCGGGATGGGAGAGCTTGTAGTAGGGCAGGTCATCGAGCATGCCGACCTGACGGGCCAATGGCGAGAGCGTCGTCTCCCTGAGGATGGGGCCCACCGGCCAGGGCGTCGCACGCTCGGTCCAGCGACCATAGACCCGGGCCGCCGGCTCGTGATCGATGGTCAGCACCTCCCGCCCGTCTATCCCGGTAATGATGCCGCGACACTCGGTGGGCACATAGCCTGAGTGAAACTGGAACGCCAGTTGGCAGTCGGGGTAAAGCACCGCCAACACGCACCCTTGTGATCCCTCCCCTTCGTCCCAGCACAGCTGCCACTGCCCGGCCACGCCGTCGTCTGCCGCCGACCCGCCGACGACGGGAACGGTCGCGCCAAACTCGGCGTCGATCCCCGCGAGCACAGCCTCCTCCAGCCCCGGGCTGGTGTGCAGCAACACGAGCTGCGGCAGCTCTCCCGGTCGACCACCATCGGCGATGGCGCGGCGCAGCAATGCCCGCACATCCGGTTGATCCCCCATCTGGCCAGCCACGCCATAGGCCCCCTTGCCATCATAAAGGGCGGCGACCGACAGGCTCCAGCCATGCCGACCATGATGGCCATCCTGGGTCAGGATACCGCCGCAGGAGCTGCAACCGATCAGCCGGGTATCGGGAAAACATGCCTTGAGCGCACGGCGCAGTTCCGCCGCCTCGTGTGCTTGGGTAAAATAGACCAGCAACAGCGATGGAACATGGGATGACTGGGCATGCAACCGCTCTGTAACTTGTTGGGCGGCCAGTGGGGTCGTCTCGGCAAGCGAGTGAGCCGTCAGGAAGTTCAACATCGTCTCCTAGGGGTACGGAATGCTGGCATCAAGCAAAAATCATACCCTTATCAAACAATTACCTGGCCATGGAGACTAGAATGGTGCTCACTGGCCTCCCACGGGATCACTGCATGTGGCAGAAAAATATCAATGACTTCGACCGGGTCGTCGCCATCGGCGGCGGGCACGGTATGGGCAGGGTGCTCTCTTCCCTGTCGTTCTTGGGATCCCGGCTGACGGGCATCGTCACCACCACGGATGATGGCGGCTCCACCGGACGCCTGCGCAAAAGCCAGGAGTGCATCGCCTGGGGGGATCTGCGCAACTGCCTCAACCAGCTGGTGACCACCCCCAGCATCGGTAGCCAGCTGTTCGAGCACCGCTTTACCGGCCGCGGCGAGCTGGCGGGCCACAACCTCGGCAACCTGATGCTGCTGGCCCTCGACAACCTCTGCGTGCGCCCCCTGGATGCCATCCGGCTCATCAGCGACATGCTGGAAATTGAACCCAATCTGCTGCCCATGTCCGAGCATCCCACCGATCTGTGCGCCCACACCGTCTGTGGCGATCAGATCCTGGGAGAGGTCTCCATCGATCAGCTCACCACACCGCCACGGGCCCTGAGCCTGAAACCGGTCGTGCCCGCCACGCGCGAAGCGGTCGAGGCGCTGAGCCAGGCCGACATGATCATCCTGGGACCGGGCAGCTTCCTCACCTCCATCATGCCTCCTCTGCTGCTGCGCGAGATTGCGGAGGCGATCCGCAGCAGCCGCGCCATCGTCGTGTTCATCAGCAATCTGGTGGACGAAGAGGGTCCGGCAGGCCAGTTGTCACTGTCCAGTCAACATCGTTGGCTGGAAGAGCGGATAGGCAGCGGCCGGATCGATGCCATTCTGGCTCCCGAGGGCCCCCAGGTACCCGAGTTGCAGCACTGCCTCGTTCGGGCCGAGCTGGGTGAAGCGGCCCTCCCCCACCGCCACGACCGCCTCAAGCTGCGGCTGGCACTCGACACCGTGATCCTGAGCAGGCTTGGCGAGCGCGACATGGCGGGCTGATGCCCTTCTGGATCAGTGAAACTGGGCCAGATGGGTGAAGACCTGGGGCAGGGAGTGCTCCAGCTCAGCCAGCAGTCTGCCGGCCTCTTGCTCATCTTCCCGGCGACAGGCGGACTCCAGATCCATCACCTGCTGATAGCTGGGTTTGGCGCCATAGCTGCCACAGGACGATTTCATGCTGTGGGCAACACGCGCCAGGGCTGACCAGTCCCGCTGCTCAAAAAGCGGTCTTAATTGGGCCAACTGCTCGCCTACCTCTTCGACAAACACCGAGATGACGACCGGCATCATCTCGTGACCGATGTCATCTGCCAGTTGTCGCAGCACTTTCTGATCCAGCCACTCCATCTTCTCTTCCCTATGATGGTATTCAAACAGACCACAATATAGCGGGCCCACAGCCCCGCTGTCACCCGCCCTTCGGGCATGCCCGTATCGCTCCGGATGCTCTTGGGACACCAGAATGTGAGCAGCTTCAAGTTATCGGTATGTCAGTCAGAATGGAGAGAGATAAAGGTTGTCACAAAATTAACATTAAAGTAACAATGCAACCCATGAGAATGATGCGGCTCAGCAACACCTCTCTCATCCCTTTTTGCCTGTATGGCTGCTGCGAAGAACCAGGGTAGATATCTACCCTGGTATTTTTTATTTCTGGTTCAACAAGTTGGCTGCATTGCCATATTCCAGCTCGCCCAGCCTGAACAGGCAGAACTCCCCGGGCACCATCTTCACCCAATTCTCGTTGCCGGTGAGCGGCCGGGTGGCGATCAGGGTCACCACATCGTTCGGCGTGGTTTCACTCTGAAAGTCGATGGCCACATCCTCATCCAGCAGACGGGCTTCGCCAAAGGGAGCCCTGCGCGTCAACCAGTAAAGGTTGTTGCTGCAATAGGTCATCACGAACTCTCCATCCGACAGCAGCATGTTGAACACCCCGAGCCCGCGCAGCTCGTTGCACAGGGTCGCGAGGTAGCGGAACATGGCGGGGAAATTTGCCGGCCGTTTGGGGTACTTGTGCTCCAGCCTGTCGAGCAGCCAGCAGAAGGCGTGCTCGCTGTCGGTGTCGCCTACCGGGCGGTGCCGCCCCGTGGGCAGCCTCTTGTAACCGGTCAACTGGCCATTGTGGGCAAAGGTCCAGTAACGGCCCCACAGTTCGCGGGTAAAGGGGTGGGTGTTTTCCAGGGAGACACACCCCCGGTTCGCCTGCCGGATATGGCTGACCACGGCACGGCTCTTGATGGGCAGTGCCTGGACCAGCTTGGCGATGGGAGACTGGGCGCTGGGTTCGGGATCCTTGAAGGTGCGAAAACCCCGCCCCTCATAGAAGGTGATCCCCCAGCCATCCTTGTGGGGACCGGTCTTGCCGCCCCGCAGCATCAGCCCGGTAAAGCTGAAGCAGATGTCGGTCGGCACATTGGCACTCATGCCGAGCAGTTCGCACATATACCATCCACTCCCTGAATGTCTTGACTCTGGTTTCGTCAATCAACCGTCACGGCTGGATGAGAGGGCCGGTATGGTCACCCATCCCCCCTCTCAATCCCGGATCGTTGATTACTTGGCCATCTCTTTTTCAACCAGCTGGATCAGGATGTGGATCACCTTGATGTGCACTTCCTGGATGCGGTCGGCATAACCGAAGTGCGGCACACGGATCTCCACATCGGCCAGGCCAGCCATCTTGCCGCCGTCCTTGCCGGTCAGGGCAATCACCTTCATCCCTTTGGCACGGGCCGCCTCGATGGCTTTGAGGATGTTGCCGGAGTTGCCGCTGGTGGAGATGCCGAGCAGCACGTCACCACGGCGGCCGACGGCCTCCACATAGCGGGAGAAGACATAGTCATAGCCAAAGTCGTTGGAGACGCAGGAGAGGTGGCTGGGATCGGAGATGGCGATGCCGGCATAGCCTGGGCGGTTCTCGCGATAACGACCGGTCAGCTCCTCGGCAAAGTGCATGGCATCGCAGTGGGAGCCGCCGTTGCCGCAGGAGAGTACCTTGCCTTCCTGCTTGAAGGAGTCGGCGAGCAGCCTGGCCGCCGCCTCGATGTTTTTCAGATTTTGCTCATCTGCCAGGAACGCCTGAAGCACGCTGGCAGCCTCGGTCAACTCGTTGCGGATCAGTTCTTGGTACATGGTTCTTGAAATCTCGTCGTCCAACATAGGGTGGCGGCATTGTCGCACAAGCCAGTCCAATCGTCGCCCCCCGCCCGCCAAGATGGGGCGGGCAGCGCGTTATGCCGATCACAGAGCCAAGGTAACAGGCTTGTAAACAGCTTGATAAGTTTGTGCGTATGAATTACAACAGGGGCCATATCCAACAGGTCAGACCTCTGGATCAGTTAACGCCAATTTCCCAACCTCGGCAATTCATGCAAGGAGCAAACAATGACGACGACCCTCACTCTGCTCGGGGTGATCCTGGTGATAGGCGCCATGGCCTATCGCCGTGCGTCCCTGTTCACCGCCACGCTTGCCACGGCCGCCGCCCTGGTCGCCGGCACCTTCTATGGCCATGTTCCCCTGCTGGTGTGGGCGCTGTTCGCGGTGATAGCCCTGCCCCTCAATCTGGTGGAGTTTCGCCGCAACCAGCTGACCAAGCCGCTGTTCAAGATCTACAAGTCCATCATGCCGGAGATGTCCCGAACCGAGAAGGAAGCCATCGAAGCGGGGACGACCTGGTGGGAAGCGGATCTGTTTGCCGGCAACCCGGACTGGAAGAAGCTGCACGCCATTCCGGTGAGCACCCTCAGCGCCGAGGAGCAGGCCTTCATGGACGGCCCGGTTGAAGAAGTGTGCCGCATGGTCAACGACTGGGAAGTGACCCACGAGCGTGCCGATCTCTCCCCCGAGGTGTGGCAATACCTGAAGGACAACAAGTTCTTCGCCATGATCATCAAGAAGAAATACGGTGGGCTGGAGTTCTCCGCCTACGCCCAGTCCTGCGTGCTGCAAAAGCTGTGCGGCGCCAGCGCCGTGCTCGCCTCCACCGTCGGCGTGCCCAACTCCTTAGGGCCGGGGGAGCTGCTGCAACACTACGGTACTGACGAGCAGAAGGATTACTATCTGCCCCGTCTGGCCGTCGGCAAGGAGATCCCCTGTTTCGCCCTGACCAGCCCGGAAGCGGGTTCTGATGCGGGCTCGATTCCCGACTTCGGCATCGTCTGCAAAGGCGAGTGGGAAGGGGAAGAGGTGCTCGGCATGCGCCTGACCTGGAACAAGCGCTACATTACCCTGGCTCCCATCGCCACCGTACTCGGCCTCGCCTTCAAGCTGCGTGACCCTGACCACCTGCTGGGTGAGGAAGAAGAGCTCGGCATCACCTGCGCCCTCATTCCGACCCACATCAAGGGAGTCGACATCGGTCGCCGCCACTTCCCGCTCAACGTGCCGTTCCAGAACGGCCCGACCCGCGGCAAGGACGTGTTTGTACCGCTCGACTTCATCATCGGCGGCCCGGCCATGGCCGGTCAGGGCTGGCGCATGCTGGTGGAGTGTCTCTCCGTCGGTCGCGGCATCACCCTGCCCTCCAACAGCACGGGCGGCGTCAAGATGCTGGCCCTGGCCACTGGTGCCTACAGCCGCATCCGTCGCCAGTTCAAGCTGCCGATTGGCAAGATGGAAGGGATTGAAGAGCCGCTGGCACGCCTGGGTGGCAACGCCTACATCATGGGCGCCGCCGCCAAACTGACGGTGACCGGCATCGATCTCGGTGAAAAACCCTCGGTCATCTCCGCCATCGTCAAGTACCACCTCACCGACCGCGCCCAGAAGTGCATCATTGATGCCATGGACATCCATGGCGGCAAGGCCATCTGCATGGGGCCGAACAACTATCTGGCCCGTGGCTATCAGGGGGCGCCCATCGCCGTGACCGTCGAAGGAGCCAATATCCTGACCCGCAGCATGATCATTTACGGTCAGGGAGCCATCCGTTGCCACCCCTACGTGTTGCCGGAGATGCTGGCAGCCAGCCACCCCGACAAAGAGCAGGCGCTGAAAGATTTCGACAAGGCGATGTTCAGCCACGTGGGCTTTGCCATCAGCAACCTGGTGCGCAGCTTCTGGCTGGGGCTGACCGGTGCCCGCTTCGCCGCAGCGCCCTACAAGGATCAGACCAAGGGCTACTATCAGCAACTATCCCGCCTCTCCGCCAACCTGGCCTTCCTGTCAGACATGGCGATGGGCACCCTGGGTGGCGAGCTCAAGCGCAAAGAGCGGGTCTCTGCCCGCCTCGGCGATGTGCTGAGCCAGCTCTATCTGGCCTCCAGCGCCCTCAAGCGCTATCAGGATGAAGGACGCCAGCAGGCCGACCTGCCGCTGCTGCACTGGGCACTGCAAGACGCCCTGTTCAAGGCTCAGGAAGCGATCGACGAGTTGCTGCGCAACTTCCCGAACCGCTGGATTGGTCTGGCCCTGCGCGCCATCGTGCTGCCCCTTGGTCGCGACCTGAAGCGTCCCTCCGACAAGCTCGACAGCCAGGTGGCCCGCCTGCTCCAGGTGCCAAGTGCCACTCGCAGCCGTCTGGCCGAGGGTCAATATCTGACGCGCGAGGAGGGCAACCCCTTCGGGCTGCTGGAACAGGCGCTGGACGATGTGCTGACCGCAGAGCCACTGTTTGACAAGGTGTGCAAAGCCGAAGGGAGCAAACGCCCCTTCACCCAGCTCGACAAGGTGGCAGAGGCGGGCCTGAGCCTCGGTGTCATCAATCAGGCCGAAGCGGACCTGCTGCGGCGCGCCGAGGAGAGTCGCCTTCGCACCATCAACGTCGATGACTTCGATCCCGTCGACCTGGTGGCCAACAAGGCACTGTTTGAAGCCTCCGCATATCACAGGGCAGCTTGATGCCTCTGATGCCAGAACGCCTCCCTTGTGGAGGCGTTTTTCATGAAAGGGCTGGTGGATGGCATCCGATACGAAGAAAGAGAAACCGACTGGATCATATTTTGGATATCAATCCGTTTCCTATATTGAATGAAGCGGTTAAGGTAAGCACAGGATCACACACAGGATTGCATAATGGATGATCAAATCCTGATTATTGATGATGAAGATCTTCCCCAATCAGCACCGCGTCCCGCCGGCTGGAAGGTGATGATAGTGGACGATGAACCCGAAGTGCATCGCATCACCAAAATCACCCTGAACAAGTTTGAATTCGACGGCAAGCCGATCGATTTTCTGCACGCCTACTCTGCGGCTGAAGCCAAAGCCTTGCTCGCCCTCACCCCGGATGTCGCCCTGCTGCTGCTCGACGTCGTCATGGAGGTCGATCATGCCGGTCTCGAGGTGGTCAAGTTCGTGCGTGACGAGCTGCAAAACAAGATGGTACGCATCGTGCTGCGAACCGGTCAGCCCGGTCAGGCCCCGGAAGATGACGTGGTGACCAACTACGATATCAACGACTACAAGGACAAGACCGAGCTTACCTCCCAGAAACTGCGCACCCTGCTGCGTGCCAGCCTGCGCTCTTACCGGGACATCCGAACCCTTGAGAGTAATCGACAGGGGCTGGAGAAGGTCATTGAGGCGTCCAAGGGGATCTTCGAGCAGCGTGCCCTGCGCCAGTTCGTCGAAGGAGCCCAGACCCAGCTCAGCGCCCTGCTCAATCTGGAAGAGTCCCAGATTTACGATGTGAAACACCTGGCGTATGAGGTGCGGGATCAGGTGCTCGAGCCTCTGCTCAGCGATGGTCCCATGCTGCGCCTCGTCGATGCGCCGGAAATCCTGCGCTGTGCCATGGCCAAGGGAGCCAATGTCTACGATGGCAACCAGATGGTGCTCTATTGCCAGAATGCCCGTCATCACCTGCTGTTCCACATCGAGACCACTCGCCCGCTCAGCCAGATGGATACCGGGCTGCTGAGCCTGTTCACCGAAAACATCATAGTGGCGCTGGAGAATATCCGGCTCAACGAGGTGATCGGTGACAACCAGCGAGAGATCATCTATCGCATCGGCGAACTGGTGGAGAGCCGCTCGAAAGAGTCCGGCTTGCACGTCAAGCGGGTGGCCCTCTACACCGAACTGTTCTGCAAGCTGCTCGGCATGAATGAGGACAGGTGCGAGCTCATCAAGCGTGCCTCTCCCCTGCACGACATCGGCAAGGTGGGGATCCCGGACGCCATCTTGCACAAACCGGGCAAACTCACTCCCGAGGAGTGGGAGATCATGAAAACCCACGCCCAGCTTGGTCAGGACATGCTCTCCGGCAGTGATCTGGCCCTGTTTCAGATAGGCGCCACCATCGCGGGCAACCATCACGAGAAGTGGAATGGCAGCGGCTATCCCCGCGGATTGAAGGGAGAGGACATTCCGCTGGAAGGACGCATCGTCGCCCTGGCGGATGTGTTCGATGCCCTGGGCTCGGATCGTTGCTACAAGCAGGCCTGGCCGCTGGATCAGGTGCTGGCGCTGATCAAGGAGGAGAAAGGAGAGCACTTCGACCCCCTCCTGGTGGACCTGATGCTGGCCAATCTGGAGAAGTTCCTCGATATTCGTGAGCAATACAAAGACATCTATATCGGCGCTCACTGATATCGGATTCACCCCATCCACTTGCCACCATGAAGAAGCCGCCCATTGGGCGGCTTCTTTGCAATGTGCGCGGAATTATTGCTCCGGCAGATTGAGATCCAGTTTGGGGGTTGCTGGCGTCTCTTCAAGTTGCGCCTTCTGCGCCGCCATCGCCTTGTGCAGAGTGCGGCGCTTTTGCAGCAGAATGAAACCACCCACCCCCAGCAAGAGCAGCAACACGCCACCTCCCCCCAACGCCCAGGGCAGCCAGACCGGACTCTCCCGCTCCTCGAACCGGTCGGGGGTGGCGGCGGATGCGGGCATGGCCGCAGAGGGGGCGGGAGGAGGGGGAGGCGGTGCTATGGTGAACGACTTGGCCGGCAATTGCAGTTGCACCTCGCGACCGAGCCGGGTTGTTCCAAAGAGGGTGGCCTCCACCTTGTACTGCCCTGCCGCCTTGAGGGCGGAGAGATCCACGCCAAAACGCGGCGCTGTCGCCACCTCGTTGAACGTCATGCTACTGCCCCCGCCGTCGATGGCCTTGCCCTGGATGACCACGGAGGCGGGATCCAGTTCATCCACATCGATGACCAGGGAGAGCTTGGCTCCCCCCTCCCCGGAGGGGGGATTCAGGGAATAGCTGACCGGCCAAGGGTAGAGCAGCACCTGCTGTGACTGGGCTCGTGAGAAGACCTCATTGCCGGTGCTGAAGAGGGCTCGGTATTTTCCCGCAGGGACGTCCAGTACCGCCTCGGCGGTCAAGATACCGTCCCCCGGCACTTCGTCCACCCCCTTGCCATCATCCATGTAGCGTCCCAGGGTCTCCTCGAACACGGGATCCCCGCTCTGGCTGGCATCGTTGAACTGCTGCAGCTTGACGGTCATGCCCAGATCGGTGAGGTAGTAACCCGCCCCAGGCGCCGCGCCATCGATCAGCAGACGGGATTGCAGTTTGACCCGCTCACCCTGATAGAGGCGGGCCGGCAGCGGCTCGCTCTCGACCTGGATGTCGGTGAGCAGGCGCACCCGATTGTCGGGGTCCACCTCCCCGATCGCCTGCCAGGGGCCGGGCATGGGGTCGCGGATGGTGATGAGATCCTGATCCTTGAGGGGCAACCAGCCCACGTCGGGCGGCTTGACCTTGCCCACATAGAGCTTGCTGCCATCGGGTCGCACCAGGATCACCGAGGGCGTCCCCGGCTTGCGCTTGATGATGAAGGTGATCTCCTTCACGCCATAATCGATGCGAAAGCGGTTGTCGAGCAGAGGAATGTCGGAAGGCGCAAACACCTCGTTGGCCGCGGCCGGGAGGGAGGCCAGCAGCAGCAGCCCCCAAAGCGATCTCATTGCCGCCACAGGCAGGCACCTCCTTTTTTCTGTACCAGATCCAGCCTCGCTTCATGGACAGCCGCCACCTCGTCGCTCGCGCGCAACACCCTGAGCGGCGGGCGATTGCTCTCCAGACGACGAATGCCTGTATCCTGGCTGGTCTCGCTCTCGCTGGTTTCGCTCGCGAGATTGAGTTTGGTCTGGCCACCCGTCATCAGGAGGTAGACGTCCGCCAGGATCTCCGCATCGAGCAAGGCGCCGTGCAGGGTACGGTGAGAGTTGTCGATGCCGTAGCGATCGCACAACACGTCCAGGTTGTTGCGCTTGCCCGGGAAGAGATCCCGCGCCATCGCCAGGGTATCCGTGATGCCGCAGATATCCGCCGTCTTGAAGTTCAGACCGAGCTTGCTGAACTCATAGTCCATGAAGCTCACGTCAAAGGGGGCGTTGTGGGCGATGAGCTCGGCGCCGCGAATGAACTCGATGAAATCGTCCGCTATCTGGCTAAAAGAGGGCTTGTCCGCCAGGAAGGCATCCGTGATGCCGTGCACGGCGATGGCCTCGGGGTCCACCAGCCGATCCGGCTTGATGTAGACGTGGAAATGGTTGCCAGTGAGTTTGCGGTTGATCACCTCCACACAGCCGATCTCGATGATGCGGTGCCCAAGATAGACAGGGCCGCCCGCAGTGTTCATGCCGGTGGTTTCGGTATCCAGAATGATCTGGCGATTCAGTTGGGGTGTGCTCATGATCAAATCCATGTCAAACTTCGGTTTTACTCGCTAGTTTACCCCAAGCCTCTCGCTAAAACAGATTGATTGCTCATGTTGAAACAGATTGATTTATTCACGGATGGCTCCTGCTTAGGCAACCCGGGCCCCGGCGGCTATGGTGCCGTCATGGTCTATGGCAAGCATCGCAAGGAGATCTCCGCCGGTTTTCGATTGACCACCAATAACCGGATGGAGCTGATGGCTGCCATCATGGGGCTGCGGACCCTGAACGAACCCTGCCAGGTGCGGCTTACCACCGACAGCCAGTATGTGCGCCAGGGGATCACCCAATGGATCATCGGCTGGAAGAAGAAGGGCTGGATGACCGCCAACCGTCAGCCGGTCAAGAACGTCGATCTCTGGCAGGCCCTGGATGCGGAAGTGGCCCGTCACCAGATCGAATGGCTCTGGGTGAAAGGACACTCGGGCCACCCGGAAAACGAACGCTGTGACGAGCTGGCCCGTGAGGCCGCCAGCGGCAAGCAGCTTGCCGAAGACAGCGGCTACCAGCCCTGATGCCCGCTAGCCGCCCTGGCGCGCCATGCCTGGCGCGGCCATCGACTCCGGCAGCCGCCAGCGGCGACGCACCGGTGTCACGGGGAAACGCCGCTTGCGGGCGGCAATCACGTAAACAGACGCCAGGGAGCGGCAATAGTCCCGCCCCAGACTCTCCCGCCACCAGCCGATCTTGCTCTGCCTGCCCATGAAGGAGAAACCGAACCGCTCGTCGAACATCACCTCGCAGCCGAGCAATTGCAGCCAGTCGGTCACCCGTGCGGGCGTGAACATGCGGGCAGACCAGGGCAGATGCCGCCGCATGAAGGGCAGATAGTGGCCCAGCCCCACCAGGCTGAGCGGGTTGTAACCGCTGACAATGAGCCAGCCATCGTCGGTCAGCACCCGTTCTGCCTCCCGCAGCACCTGATGAGGATCCGGCGAGAAATCGAGGCAGTGAGCCAGCAGGCAGGCATCCACGCTCCCCGATCGCACCGGCAAGGCGAGCGGATCCCCCTGGATGTCCAGCAGCCGTCCGCCGGGAGCGACACCGATTTGATGGCGAATGGTGGAGCAGCCGCAGGAGAGTTCGGCGCTCAGGGCTCCTATCTTGAGCAAGTGATAGCCAAAGAGGTGGGGGCACCAGTTGTCGAGGCGCTCCTGAAGCTCGGCGGCCACCCAGTCCCCCATGGGCAGTGCGGACCAACTGGTCGGAAGCGCGATCTGTTGTTCGGTACGTGCCAGTTGCATAATGGGACCAACTCGGGGGCGAATGCCATCCAGTTATATAAGATCCCTTCCTTAAAGAGAACACAAGAGACCTCGACCCATGTATACCGTCATCACAGTTCCCGCCTTCAGCGATAACTACATCTGGTTGATCCGTCATGAAAATCACTGCCTGGTCGTCGATCCGGGCGAGGCCGCTCCCGTGCTGGAACGGCTGGCTGCGCTGGATCTGGTGCTGGATGCCATCCTCCTGACCCATCACCACCGCGATCACGTCGGGGGCGTATCCGAGTTGCTGCAACACTTCCCCCACGCTCGTCTCTATGGCCCCAAGCATGACCCCATGCCGGACCATCACGGCCAATGGCTCGACGACGGGGATCAGATCAACTGGCATGGCCTGAGTCTGGATGTCCTCCATGTACCCGGTCATACCCTGGGGCACATCGCCTATTACGGCCAGGGCATGCTGTTTTGTGGCGATACCCTCTTCAGCGCCGGTTGCGGCCGTCTGTTCGAAGGGACCCCGGCACAGATGCACACTTCCCTGCAACGGCTCGCGGCACTGCCCGATGAGACCCTCCTTTATTGTGCCCATGAATACACGCTCTCCAACCTGCGTTTCGCCCATGCGGTCGAGCCCGACAACCTGGCGATCCAGCGGCAGATCGGCGTGATCAGCAAACTGCGTCAGCAGGGCCTCCCGAGTCTCCCCTCCCGGCTGGGAGATGAGCGGAATTTCAATGTTTTTCTGCGCTGCGAGCAGGACTCGGTAAAATTTTCTGCTGAGAAATACGCCCTTAAATGCTTGGAAAATCCAGAGGATACCTTCGCTGTTCTGCGAGCCTGGAAGGACGTTTTTTGAACAAACCTTGATCAGGGGGGCATTGCCCCTTATGATGCGAGCTGTTTTTCCACAGATGACCTGAGCGAGATGAAGCTACGAACGGCCTTATTGGCAGCGCTGTTTCTCAGCGGCTGTCAAAACCTGAGCCATCAGGATGACCGGGCGGTAACGGCAATCGAGCCGATCAAATCCCCCCAAGTCAGCAAGAAAACGTACAAAAAACACTCTTCGCGGATGCTGTTCGGCGACGAACAGATAGAAGAGCTGGATGACACTGATAACCTGTGGGTGCGTATCAGCGATGATATGCAGCTGGACTCGCACGATAATGCCCGGGTTCGCCAACAGCGTGATTGGTTGTTGCGCAATGATAAGCATATGGCGACCATTGCCAGCCGGGCTGAGCCCTACCTGTATCTGATGGTAGAGGAAATCGAACGGCGTGAGCTGCCAATGGAGCTTATTACCATCCCCATGATCGAGAGCATGTTCGATCCCAATGCCCGCTCCCGCAGCAATGCGGTCGGTCTTTGGCAGTTCGTTCCTGCAACCGGCAAGAATTTCGGCCTGCGCCACGACAACTGGTACGACGGTCGACGCGATGTCCTTGCATCCACCAATGCCGCACTGGATTACCTGGAGTACCTGAACCGGTTCTTCGACGGTGACTGGCTGCAGACCCTGGCCGCTTACAATGCCGGTGAAGGTCGGGTGCGCAACGCCATCACCCGCAACGAACGGGCTGGTCGTCCGACCGACTACTGGTCGCTGGACCTGCCCCGCGAAACCCGGATGTATGTGCCCAAGATCCTGGCCATGGCCGACATGATCCGCAATGCGGACAAATACAATGTCACCCTGCCGGTGCTGGCCAACAAGCCGCAATTGCGAACCATCAATACCGGTGGTCAGATTGATTTGAACGTGGCCGCCCAGCTGGCTGGCGTTTCCGCCTCCCAGCTCAAGGCGCTCAATCCTGCGCTCAAGCGTGGCATGACCTCGCCGCAGGGCCCTTACAACCTGCTGGTCCCCGTCGAGTACGCCGACACCCTGGAGCTGGCCCTGGCCGATCTGCCCCAGCGTGAACGTACCCGTGGTGTGCGCTCCTATCAGGTCACCAGTGGTGATACGCTGTCACGGATCGCCCAGAATCACGGGGTGACCGTGCAACAGCTCAAGCTGGCCAACAACATGCGCGGCAACAACCTGCGCCGTGGCCAGAGCCTGATCATCCCCAATGGTGGGCGCGCAACCCAGGTTGCCCAGAGCAAGCCGCAGCAGCTCGCCAGCCGCAGTGGTGGCAAGGTGAACTATCAGGTGCGCTCCGGTGACAACTTGTGGAGCATCAGCCAGGCACACGGGGTCACCCACGCCGACCTGGCCAAGTGGAACGGCCTGAACGCCAAGTCGGCCCTCAAGCCTGGCATGAAGCTGGTGGTCTGGCCCAAGCAGGGCAAGAGCAGCAACAAGTCCATGGTCTATCAGGTGCGCCGCGGTGATTCCCTCTCCTCCATCGCAGCCCGCTTCCAGGTCGCCGTCAACGATGTGATGCGCTGGAACCAGCTCGGCAAGAGTGACTATCTCAAGCCGGGTCAGGAGTTGACTCTGTTCGTGAAGAACAACAGCTGATCGCTCGTCGCAATCCAAAAAATACCCCGCTTGATGCGGGGTATTTTTTTGTCTGCATGAACCAGCGGCTACGCCGCTCTCCCCTGAGGGATGACTCAGGGAGTGATGGCCTGGGCCGCAAAGCGCGCCAGAATGGGGTTGTGGTCAGAGGCATCGGTAGCCGGTGAACTCACCTCCACCAGATCCAGATTGCGATAGTAGAGGTGATCCAGCGGGCGGCCAAAAGCGGTGCGACGCAGATCAGGCACAGGTATGGCCTCCTGCAGACCAAGCTCACCCACCAGCTTGTTCAACCAGAACGCGCGCTTGTCGCTCCAGGTGTTGAAATCGCCACCCAGAATGACCGGCCCCTGGTGGCGATGGATCAATGCAGTCAGATCGTTGAGCTGCTCGCGGAACGTCGCCATGCCCAGTTCGAAATTGACCGCATGGAGATTCACCACCAGCACGCCGTCAGGATCCCCTTGCAAGGGATAGAGACTGACCAGACCTGACTTGGGGATGCGCAGCAGGGGTTCGGGGGAACGGACGCCACAGACAAACGCCTGCGGCGTTTTCGCCACCGTCATCACGCCAAAGGAGACACCTCCCTGGGTGAAGGCCTGCAACTGCTGCCACTGGAAATCGCCTCTCTTCAGCCAGTCCAGCATCTCGGGCCGGGTCGCCGACTCTTGCAGCAGCACCAGATCCTGGGACTTGGCATACTCATCCAGCCCTTCCCGCCAGTTCTTGCGTTGTCCCTTGTAGAGGTTCCAGACGGTGATGCCAAACTCCCTCGGCAAGGCCGTGGAGGCGAGCGCCACCAGAGGCGGTCTGTCACAGCTTGCGCCAGGTATGATACCTGCCGCAGTCACCAGATGATCTTGATCCGGTACCTCGAAGCAACCGACCAGCCCCAACGTCAGCAGGGACGTTCCCAGAATCCGATAACTATTTTTCATTGGCTAACAATCACCTGCCTCTGCAAGACGACATGGCCCTCACACAGGCCACGGTCGCCGACTAGTCTCATTATTCGTGTCCGGCCCGACTCATCCAGAAGGAATTCAACGATGGCGAGACAGCACCAGTACCGCGTGACATTTTACGATCAACAGGGAACCTGTCATCAAGTGGAGCTTTCCACCGTCTATCAAATCAGGCGGGATCCCCAATGTGATCTCTGTCTGTTCGACACCCGGCAGTGCGTGGGGTCGGAAGAGATGCTGGAGCGCATGATACGGCAAAAAACCGGGCTTGAGCAGGAAATATCCATCATCAATGCCCGGCTCATCTGAGCAGACTCAGACCGGGACGGGGCGGGATTTGCCCTGATCGTCGATGGCCACATAGGTGAAGACGCCCTCGGTCACGCAGTACCGCTGGGCTTCGTTCTCCCGCAATACCGGCTTGACCCAGACCTCCAGCTTGAGTCGCATGGAGCTGCGACCAATCTTGAGGCAGCGACCGTAACAGCACACCACGTCACCCACCTTGACCGGGCTGTGGAAGGTCATCCCCTCCACCGAGACGGTACAGATGCGCCCTTTTGCCAGCTCCTTGGCCATGATGCCCCCACCTATATCCATCTGGGACATGATCCACCCGCCGAAGATATCGCCATTGGGGTTGGTATCGGCTGGCATTGCCAGGGTTCTCAGCAACAGCTCCCCATCGGGGTGGCGCTTGGTCTCTTCCATCATTACCGCTCTCTTTATCATGGATGGCGGCATGATAGGGGGCGATCCCCCCCTTGGCAAACCTCAATTGTCCCGGAGCGCGCGCCGTATCTGGTTTGCACGCCAGATGACCGACTCCGGGGCCCGGATGGCGACGACCCGTTCAACCCTTCAAGGCCGCCCCGTCCGCAAACCAGTGGGCCGGATCCGGCCAGCGATAGACGAAACCAAGCTGCTGGCAGATGCGCTGACCTTCGATGGGAGCAAACTCCCCCGCCGGCTCGACGAACTGCGGCGGCACCAGCCCGAGCAGGCGGCTCGCGAAGGGGTAGAGCTGCTCCCGACGTTGGTGAACGGGGGCACTCAGATTGTAGGCATCCCCATCCTGCCCCCGGGCCAGCATCAGCTCACAGGCGGCCACCACGTCGTCCAGATGCACCAGGTTCACAGCCTGGCCTCCCCCGGCCAGCGTCTTGCCCGCCAGAAAACGGCCGGGATGACGGTCAGGACCATAGAGTCCGGCCGGGCGCAAGATCATGGCGCAGTCAACATGCCCTTCCAGCACGGCAAGCTCGGCCGCCCGCATCCGCAAGCCTCTGTCATGGGCTGGAGCGGGCGTATCATCCTCCCCCTGTCCGGCCCCCCAGACCGAAATCGCGCTGATAAACAGAACCCTCTGAACACCCGCCTCCCTCGCCTGTCGACACAGGCTGGCCACGGACGCCGGGTAATCACCGGTCTTGCTGGGGGGCACACAGATCACCAGGTCATGACAGCGAAAAGGCAGTGATCCCATGTCAGGGGTAAGCAACAGCGGCCAGGCGGCAATACCCTCCCCCCGCAGCCGTTCAGCCTTTTCGGCCGTACTGACCGTCACCGCGACAGATTGCCCCTGCTCTTGCAATGCCCTGGCCAGGGGCAACCCCAGCCAGCCGGCGCCCACGATACCCGTCTGATACTCAAATTCGTTCGTCATACCCGGATCCTGACAAAAAAAAAACGGCCATCCAATGATGACCGTCGAAAGTAACGAAGGAAATAGCCGGATTAACCGGTTACCTCCCACAGCGGGAAAATCGGGAGCGCACGCTCCTAATTCGTGGGCCTATCCTAGTGGCAGCGCGGTCAAAAAGCTTTGAAGCGGATCACAGTTGAAAAGGATTTCTGAAAGCGCTTTCACTGTTTTGCAAAAAAGTCGACCCGCACGGGGCCAACTTCATGACTCAGGCCACAGATTCCCGCCGTACCAGTTCGGCTTCGAATTTGAGCGCCAATCCCTCTACCGGCTTGTGATCCAGCAGCCTCAGGGCCAGCTCAGCGGCACGCTCTCCCATCTCCTCGATGGGGTAACGTACCGTGGTGAGCTTGGGATAGATGTATCGGGCATAGGGGATGTCATCAAAACCGACCACAGAGACCTGCTGGGGGATCTTGTAACCCCGCTCCAGCAGACAGGAGATGGCCCCCGCCACCATGGCATCGTTGAAACCAAGCACAGCGCTGAACTCGACGCCGCGCGCCAGCAGCTCGCTCATGGCCACATAGCCACCTTTTTCATCGGCATAGGCACGGCCGATGAGGGCAGGATCCAGCTCGATACCTGCCCGTTGCAGGGCGAAGCGATAGCCGGCCATCCGCTGCTGACCATCCACAAACTCCTCGTCATCGGAGGTGACGAAGGCAATCTTGCGATGTCCCGCGTCCAGCAGATGCTGGCAAGCCGTGGTGATGCCGGCCTGGTTGTCCAGCCAGACGCAGCGATCCTCGCAGCCTGGCACCTGACGGTTGATGAAGACGATGGGGGTCGTGCCCGACGCCAGCTCGCTGAGCTCTTCGTCAGGCAGCGCCTTGCTGTGCAGGATCAGGGCATCGCACTGGCGCTGCAGCAGCGCCTGGATGGCGTGTCGCTCACGGGTCGCGTCGTGGTTTCCGGACACCACGATGGTGAACTTGTTCGCCTTGTCGACCATGCTTTCGATGCCGCGCATCATCTGGGCGAAGAAGGGGCCGCCACACAGATCCCCCACCAGCACACCGATACAGTTGGAGCGTTTGCTCACCAGGGCCTGGGCGAAGCTGTTTGGACGAAAGCTGAGCTCCTTCATGGCCGCGAGGACAGCCTCGCGCTTCTCGGGCGCCACCTGCGCCGTGTTGTTGATCACTCGAGACACTGTCGAAATGGAGACATTCGCCAGCTGAGACACATCTTTGATCGTTGCCACTCTCGATTCCTTTGTTGGAAAAGCCTGTCAGTGATGATCGGGCATTGTATCGAACCTGACAGACCAAGACGCGGCGCCCGATCACCTGGCAGGTTTCCTTTTGTAACAAAGCTTAAGGGATGATAACCATTCTGGGGCAAGAATGGGAGGCAGCCGCGACAACGACTGCCCCCGAACTCAATAGGCGTGATTCAGCTCGCGTTCCGACATGAAACGCAAGGGCTGCTGCAGCTTGTGTTGATAGATGAGATCGAAAGAGAGCACGTTCTGGACATAGTTGCGCGTCTCCCGATAGGGGATGCTCTCCACCCAGACATCCATCGGCTTGTTGTCGCTCTGCTCGCGCCAGCGCTTGACCCGGCCAGGACCCGCATTGTAGGCCGCCGCCGCCAGGATCCGGTTGCCGTCATACACATCCAGCAGGCGCTTGAGGTAGGCGCTGCCAAGACGAATGTTCATGGCCGGGTCGAACAGTTGCTGCTCGTTGCGATAGGGCACCCCAAGCTTGCCGGCCGTCTCTCTCGCGGTGGCAGGCATCAGCTGCATCAACCCCCTCGCCCCGACCGGTGACTGGGCCAGGGGATAGAGTGCGCTCTCCTGACGGGAGATGGCATAGAGCAGACTGGTGTTCATGGTGCGCTCTTGTGCCATCTGGGAGAAGGTGCGCTTGAGGGGCAGCGGGAAGCGCAGATCCAGCGCATCCCAGGCCTCGGCACGGATGCTGGAGAGGATCGCCAGCTCGTGCCAGCCCTGGTTGAGGGCGATGTGGCCAAACTCCAGGCGCTGGGCCACGCTGTTGCGATCCATGTTGTGGATCCACTCAGAGCGGGCCGCCGTGATCTCGTTCATCGCCAGCAGCTCACGCACCCGCAGCAGGAAGGGCCAGCGGCGGCTGGCACTTTGCCAGTCCGGCACCTTGTGCGCCACGCTCTGGTTCTTCATGCGATAGGGCACACCGGTGCGCTGGGCCGCCATGAAGCCGTAGAAGCCGCGCAGGCTCGCAGTCTCGAGATAGAGGTCCCGCGCCGGTTTCTGCCGCCCCTGTTTCTCCAGCGAGCGCGCCATCCAGTAACGCCAGCGATCCTCTTTTTGCAGCCCCATGGGCATCCGCTTGACCCAGCCTTCGAGGCCGCGCCAATCCTGCTCCCAGATGGCAAGACGGGCCCGCAGCTCCACCAGCTCCGGATCCTTGAGCCGCACCAGAGCCGTATCCAGCCAGGCGCGCTGGTCAGAAGATCGGTCCAGCAACAGGCGGCGGGCGGCCGCCTTCTCCACCCGACTCACCTCGGCATGGTTCAGGCCGAAGCGACGGGTCATCTCCCCCAGCTGGCGCAGAACCGCGTCGGGCTCCTGGTTGGCGTAGCGGGCCAGCCCCAGGGAGAGCAGATGGCGCGACGGGGGCGCCGCCGTGAAGTTGGCCGGATTCATCGCCCGCACGGGTTGGTCATACAGGGCGATCATCTGATCGCCATACCCCTTCATGCCGCTGCCGAGCTGGGCCCCGAGGTGGCGAATGAGGTTGGGGTTCTGGGCCTCGAAAGCCAGGTTCATGCGCTCCCAGACCTTCTCCTGGGTGCGCAGACCCGCCTGCTGCCAGAGCTGGAACAGGGGATCGCAGGCATCAGGCCTGGATTGACCGCTCAACCAGAGCTTGCCTGCCTCCTGCAGGGCTTCACTCTGGTGCCCCGTGTAGTAGCGGGCCTGATAGTGCTGACAGAGCAGATCGGTGGAGCTTGGCTTGGCCGGATAGAAGCGCAGGAACTGGGACCACTGCTGGCTCTGGGCAAGATAGGTGAGATAGCTGCGCTCGAGCCGGTTGGACTGAGGAGTGTCCCCGTGCTGGCGGATGAAGCGGGTCACATCGTTGTAGTCTGCCGCCCCGGGACGGAACGCAAGCTGGTAGTAATCCAGATAGGGCAGCAGTGGATAGTGGATCAGGCGTGCCCGAAGCTGGCTGAATTTGACCTGATCATTGGCACGCACGGCCTCATGGGCCTGGCGATAGAGAGACTGCTCCATGGTTTGCGCAAAGGCGGGTGCCACTAGCCCTGGCACGCACAGCGCCGAAAAGATGATTCCCTGCACGGCTTTCACGAAAGGTATTCTCCCTTGAGAGGCATAACCACCGCCCGCTGGCGGTGGTGAGATACCTTCATTCTACCCGTTAAATATGGGCGCTACGCCACACTATTTTTATCGGTGCAGACGGGGCGATCACCGCGTACCTGGCGGCTGACATAGCGTTCAAGGTAGGGAACAGGGAGCGGCTTGGAGGCGAGGTATCCCTGGAAGAAATGGCAGCCCTGCGCCTGCAGAAACTCCAGCTGCTGGCGGGACTCCACCCCCTCCGCCGTCACGTTGAACCCCATGTGGCGGGCCATGGCGATCACGGCCTCGACGATGGCCATGTTGTCACCATCCTTCGGAATGTCCTGGATGAAAGAGCGGTCGATCTTGAGCTCATCGGCCGGCAGCCGCTTGAGGTAGCTCAGGGAAGAGTACCCCGCCCCGAAGTCATCGATGGCAAAGCTGATGCCCAGGGTCTTGAGTTCCGCCATCTTGCTGATGGTGTCTTCCGCATGACCCAGCACCACCGACTCGGTGATCTCCAAGTTGAGGCAGGCGGGATCCATGCCGGTGGCCGCCAGCACGTCGTGAATGCGATCGACAAAGTCGGGAGCATGGAACTGTTTGGCGCTCACGTTGACCGACAGCTGGGGGACGTGGATCCCGTTCTCCTCCCAGGAGACGTACTGGGTACAGGCTTCGTGCAATACCCAGTTGCCGATGTCGACAATGAGATCCGTCTCCTCGGCAATGGGGATGAACTCGGCAGGCGACACCAGGGCACGCCCGGGGGGTTGCCAGCGGATCAGTGCCTCGACACCGATGATCTCCCCCCCCGCCACCATATGCTGGGGCTGGTAGTGGAGGGTCAGCTCCCCATTGTCGAGGGCACTGCGCAGCTCGTTGTGAATGTGCAGACGCCGGTCGGCCTGCAACTGCATGGAGGCATCGAAGAAGCGCCGGGTCTTGCGGCCCGCCGATTTCGCCTGATACATGGCGGTGTCAGCCTGCTTGAGCAGATCCCCCGCCTCCTGCTCCCGACCGGGGAAGAGGGTGATGCCGACACTGGCGCCGATGTGCAGCACCTGGCCTCTGAAATCATAGGGGGCGGCGATCTCCCCGATCAGCCGCTCCGCGATGAGGTCGGCCTGCATCTCCGCCTGGGGCGGGCTGATGGAGAGCGCTGGCAGCAACAACACGAACTCGTCGCCGCCGAGACGGGCCAAACAATCCCCCTGGCGCACCAGCCGCTTGAGACGGCTGGCCACCTCCTTGAGAAGCCAGTCGCCGGTGGCGTGACCCAGGGAATCATTGATGGTCTTGAAGTGGTCGAGATCGATGAACAGCAGGGCCCCTATGAGGTGACTGCGATTTGCATCGGTGAACGCCTGGGTCAGGGTTTCGTGCAGCTGACGACGATTGGGCAGGCCGGTCAGCTCGTCATAGAAGGCGAGATCCTGGATGCGGCGCTCCGCCGCCTTGCGCTCGGAAATATCCTCGAAGAAGATGACATAGTGGCTGATCCCCCCCTTCTCATCCTGCACCGGCGTGACGATCTCCCACTGGGGATAGGCGTGACCGTCGGCGTGCAGGCGCAGGGTTTCCCCCTGCCAGCGATCCAGGGCGTTGAGCTCGTAACCCAGCCCTCCCAGCCCCGACCAGAGATCGTTGCCAAGATGCAGACCAATCACCCCCTGGTTGTCAAAGCCGGTGATCTGGCTGAAGGCGTAATTGACACGCAGGATCTTGAACTCGGGATCCGTGATGATGATCCCTTCGTGAGTTTCAAAGGCCACCGCAGACAGCCGCATCAAGGCATCGCTCTGCAGGCGCTCCAGCTCGGCCACCATGCGCACCGAGAAGATGGTCAGGACGGAGTCCAGATCCGTGGTCCGGGTCTGGCTCGGGAACAGCAGGGCGAGATGACCCAGGATCTGACCGTTGCGATCGAGCAGCGGCTGGGCGTAATAGTGCTGGCCCGGGGGCAGGTCGGGATACCCAGTCAGGGGTTCACTCACGGGGACCGCGCTGGAGGGCCCCTGGCGATAGAGCTGCTGGCAGGGCATGTCACAGAGGGCATACTCCTTGACGTCGATGCCGTGGCTCGCCAGCACCCTGAGCCTGTCGAGACCGACCCGCTCCGTCAGCCAGACGGCAGTGGCTCCCAGGATATGGGCCAGTTCGTTGACCAGGGTCTGGCAAAAATCGAGCCCCGTCTTGGCGGAGAGCGCCTGCGCCAGCTTGGCCAGCAAGGGGGCCTGCAACATGGGAAGCGGCGGTGTCACGCCTGCGGGGGAGTCGGCGCGATCCATCTCGCGATGCATCATTTCGAGGGGGGCAAGCCAGCCACAACAGAGCCCCTGTGCAGGCACACACTGACCGTACCAGAGCGCGTGGTGTACCTTGCCGTCCTCATCGCGCAGGTGACCGATGAACTGGCCAGGCTGGCCGGAATCGTGGAGTCTTGCAAGAAAATCGGCGAAACCCGCTTCATCTTCCCGCTCAAGTTGGGTGGCCCAGGGGTGGGTTCCCTCCCCTGCCCAGGGTTCACAAGAGACATGATCAGACAGGCTCCATTGCCCATGCTGCCGATCATAAAACCACATCATCTGGGTGGCTTGCTGCTTCATCTACGACTCCAACCACTACAACCACGTTATCCACCCCGACTCCTGCAGAAAAGCATATCCGTTTGCGCGCATATCTCCACCGGCGCATGGCAATGATGTTGCGATGCGATGAGGCGATGTGGGTGGAGAAAATTCGAGACTATGCGGCAAAAACCAAACATCGGGTCGACACAAGGCGCTGCCGAGGGGGGACAGAAACGATCCTATTTGCTGATACTGCCTGCCTGTTTCACTGAGCTCAAGCGGTTTTTGGCATGAAACGGGAAAAGCTCACAATTTATGGACAGCGGGATTCCCAAGGGGATTTTTCGTGACACAGATCACATTTTGATTTGGCGACATGGGTAATCTGGAGGTGAAGACACAAGCAAGACGACCCGAAGGGGGCCATTATGAAAATCGAAATGACCAGTAAAATCATCGACATCACCCCAGCCATCCGCGAGCGCATTGAATCCCGTTTTGAAAAGCTCGAGCGTCTTCAGGTGCCTCTTATCACACCCCATGTGATCATCTCCAAAGAGCGTTTGATGTATATCGTCGAAGCCACTATCGGCATTCCCAACGGCAAACTGTTTGCGCAGGCAGAGCACGAGGATCTCTATGCCGCCATCACGGACCTGGGCCAGAAGCTGGAACGCCAGCTCAACCGTCACACGGAAAAACCCATCGCCCGTCGTGCCGCCGGCAAGGAAGTGCCCCAACCGGACGAAGCAGACGCCTGACAAGGTTCACCACTCATAAAGCAAAAGGCGGGTCATCCCGCCTTTTTGCATTCTACCGTGCCGTCACCCCAGCCAGCGCAGCCTGGCATCCACCCCTTGCGCAAGCTCATCGAGCAGCGGCAGCATCATCAGTGGAGCCTCCTCCCTGGGGTCAGCGCCCATAGGTCGGGCCTGCCAGCGCTCGCGACCCAGTGCCGAGAGGTTGTCGTACACCGCGGGATCCAGCGCGGGTGTTCGGCTCACCAGTGGCGGGGAGCGCAGCGCCAGCCAGAGTCTCACATCCGTCATGCACCCACCCTGTTGCAGACGCTCGTTGAGGCTGGTGGCATCGCTCTCTTCCACCCCGCCTTGCAGGGACGCCCGGGGCATCAGACCGAAACGGGAGCGCCAATCCAGCTCACCCGACGCAGGCTTGGGCGGGGCATCAAACCAGGGCTGCTCTTCCACCGCATCGGTCAGCAGCGCCAGGTGCAGCCTGAAGTCGGCACGGTCCCCCGCACGGAGATCCTGGTTGAGCCGTTGGCCCAACTGGGCCTCATCCACGAGCAAGCGGTCACGAATCGCACTGGGCAGCATGAGATAAATCTTGGAAATGAAGGTTTCATTGCTTATCGGCCATCAACCCGATCCTTTAAGCATTAAAAATCCCGGCAGAGGGGTTCACAAGCGCGACAGATCTGTTAGTATGCGCCTCGCACTTGTGGAGGGGTTCCCGAGCGGCCAAAGGGATCAGACTGTAAATCTGACGGCTCTGCCTTCGAAGGTTCGAATCCTTCTCCCTCCACCATTCAAGTGCG